>CAYWGR010000105.1:0-19065 GCA_964458015.1 uncultured Planctomycetaceae bacterium | reverse complement strand
TCCTGGGCCGAGGCGCGGGGCAGCAGGTTGAAATTCTGGAACACGAAGCCGATGCGGCTGCCGCGCAATTGGGCCAACTGCGAAGTCGACAATTCGGTCACTTCAACGCCGTCAAAACGAAATGAACCGGCGCTGGCCGTGTCGAGACATCCCAGCAAATTCATCAGGGTGGTCTTTCCCGAGCCCGAGGCCCCCATCAGGGCAACGTATTCGCCACGCTCGATCGTGAGCGAAACGTCCTTCAGTACGGGCACATCGACATCGCCGAGATGATACGTCTTGAAGATGTGGCTGAGTTCGATCAATGGCATGGTGCTGCTCTGCTACTTCTTCGTAACCTTGGAAATAAAACCGGAAACGAAATCGGGTTGCGCCTCGCGCAATATGTTGACCACCACGACGTCACCAGGCTTGATGTCGCCGCCGACAATCTCCGTCACCATGCCGTCGGTAAGTCCGACCTTCACCGTGACGGGTTTGACCAAACCGCTTTCATCCACGGTCCAAAGCGTCGGTTTGCCGGTATCGACTTTAGGCGTTGTGTCTTCCTGCTGGCCTTCTTTCGATTCCGCGCGAGGTTCGGGCCGAGAGGTCGGCTGCGTTAAACCGTCTCTGGCCGAGGATGCGACTTGCTCCCATGTTGGCTGCCAATTCAACGCTTGGTTGGGAACCAAAATTGAGTCGGGACGACGCGCCACCTCGAACTGCATCTTCGCCGTCATATAGGGGCGCAAGGTTCCGTCCTTGTTGTCCACGTCGCAAATGACGCCGTAACTGACCACGTTCTGCGAGAGTCCTGCGTTCAAGCGAATTTGGGTGACTTTGCCGGTATAGGTGCGGTCGCGATAGGCGTCTACCTTGAACGTCACTTTTTGACCGACCTTGATGTCGCCGATGTCGGCCTCGTTGACGGCGGCCCAGACCAGCATGTGGCTCAGATCCTTGGCCATGAGGAACAAGCTCGGAGCGTTCATGCCGGCGACGACCGTTTGCCCGATGTTCACGCGGCGTTCGATCACCACGCCGTCCACCGGCGATTGGATGACCGTGTAGCCCAGGTTGATTTCCGCTTGCTTCAAGGCGATTTTCGCCTGATCGACTTTCGCCTCGGCCATGGCCAGATCCGCTTTGGAAATCTCCAGTTGCGACATGGCGTTTTCATAGTCGGCCAGCGAATCGGTGTCTTTCAGTTCTTCCGCCCGGCGGAAATCGCGTTCCGCTTGATTATGCCTGGCATGGAATCGCTTAAGCTCGGCTTCGGCCAATTCGAGATTCGCCTTGGCCTTATCCAATTCGGCTTTGTGCGGCAAGTCGTCCAGGGTGGCTAAAACACAGCCTTTTTTAACCTGGGAATTGTAATCGACCGTCTTTCCAGGCCGATTGGGGTCAGGCCCGAAGCTCTTGATCGAGCCGATGATCTGCGCGCCGACGTCGATGATTTCCACCGGCTCGACGGTGCCTGTCGCGGTCACGCCGATGAATAAATCGCCGCGCATGACCGACAAGGTCCGAAAACTGGGCGGACTGGCCATCCCAGCGCCCCAATAATAGGCGCCGCCCAGTCCGGCCACGGCAAGCACAAAAAGAAACAGTGCGATCTTTTTCATCTTGCTCGCCGGACGTTGCTCAGGCTCGGGCGCGTTCCAATCGGGCGTCTGTTGTTTGTTCATGGCGGAATGTCTCCACCACTTTGCCTTCTTCAAGTTTGATGATGCGGTCTGCATGGGCGAAATACCGATCGTCGTGTGTGATTGCCACCACGGTTTTACCCCGGCGTTTTAACTCGGGCAGCAATCGGAGGTAAAAAATCTTACGGAAAACGGGATCCTGATCGGCCGCCCATTCGTCGAAGACGTAAATGGGCCGATCCTCTAGGTAGGCCGTCAACAAGGCCAATCGCTTGCGCTGGCCCCGTGAAAGCTTCACCGTCGAGAACGTGCCGCCGGTCACCGTTACTACATGATCCAATTCCAACTCGCGAAGATAATCCCCGGCGCGCTCGTCGAGATCGACGGCATCGAGCCCCCAAAGGCTTTCGAATACCATCGCGTCATCGAATACGACCGAGAATAATTGTCGATAGCTTTCAAGCGTGCCGGCCGTGACCGGCCGATCATCCAGGCGCACCTCGCCGTTTTCCGGCGAATAAAGGCCGGTAATCAATTTTCCCAGCGTCGTCTTGCCGCTGCCGTTGCCGCCGATGATGAAAACGATCTCGCCTTTGCGCACCGTGATATCGATGGGCCCCAACTCGAATCCGTGGTTCCGGCCCTCGCGGTGATACGTATGCCGAACGCCGGCGAAGTCGATTTGCGACCAATCGCGCACCGGTTCTACCTTGGCATCGATTTTCAACGTGTTCGGTTCTTCCTGGTTCAGCATCAGTCCCAACTTGTTGATCTGTGCGACCGATCCGGAGGCCCAAGCCAAGAAGGGCAACCAGCCGATAATCTGTTCCAACGGCGACATCAAATACATGATCGTAAGCGCATAGCCGGTCAAGGTGTCGGCGTCGACGTGGTTGATCCTGGGCCATAAAAACAGCAAAAGGCCGATCGCGACGAAAAACGCCAATCGTCCCCAACTGATGGCGGCGTCGTGCAAACAATCGCCGATGAATTTACTGCCGCGCACCTCACCGTCGGCTTGCACGATCTGATCGACGAACACGCGCCGCCGATCATGATGCATTTTCAACTCTTTGACGCCCTCGATCAAGCCCCGAATGTGGCTAAACAACACGTCTTGCGATTCGCGCGATCGGCGAACGTATTTTTCCGCGCCGCGCGAGGAATACCAATAACTGGCGATTCCAAAGACGCCGAACAGCACTGCCCCCACAAGCAGGCTAAGCGACAGCATCCCCAAGTAGACCGCGCCGCATGCCAAAATCACGAGGTTGATTCCAAGCACGGGCACCCCGTTCATCGCCTGGGAAACTACGTTTACGTCGCCCGTCAGGGTATTCAATAGCTTGGGCGTGCCGATCTCTTCGAGGTGCTTTAAGGGCGATTCCAAAATGCGGCGGCACAAGCCGAGACGCAATCGCGAAATGGTATTTTGAGTAAGCCAGGAAAGAACTGCCTGAGAACCAATTCGGGTCAACAGCACAACGCCGCAAAGAGCCGCAAACAGCAGAATGACTGTGGTTGTTGAACTGTCCGGCGCACGCAAGGTGCGCAGAATCATGATGACCAGCGCCATGCTGGCCCCGCCGCTGATTGCACCCACAATGCCGGCTAGCAGCGCGATCGGCCATGAAGCCTTGAGCAAAAATAGGATCAGCTTCATTGGTTCCTCATTTCCATCGAATCATCGGTTCTCTTTCATATATCGGCCAATACGCTCGGCCAACACGTCAACATCCGGCCGCCTTAACATGCTATAGTGATTGCCAGGCACTCGTTCCACGGCTAAATGGGGGCAATATACTTTCCATCGGGGGTCAAGCCGCTCGGGTCCAGCTTTGGCCTGAAATAAAATGGTTTTGCCGTTGTAAGGTTGGGGGGAATAGCGAGACATTGCGGCCAAATGTGCTCGGCACACCTGTGCCAGCCGCCGGATTTCGACCACGCCAAAACCATCCGCCACATCGGCCTCTTGGGCAATTCGCTCCCATTGTTCGTCGAGCGAAAGCGTTTTCAGTTCTTCCACGGGTATTTCCAGGTGCGGAGCAATCCATCGGATGATCGATTCGTCGTCCAATTTGAGTTTTTCGAACTCCACCAACGAAAGGTGCGTGTCCAACAGGGCCAGCAATGCAACCTTTTCGCCGACCTTCTCGGCTTGCTGTGCCATTTCAATCGCGATCAGCCCGCCCATCGACCAGCCGGCCAAATAATAGGGCCCCTTCGGCTGGACCATCCGAATCTCGTTCCAATAATGGGCGGCCATGTCTTCGATGCAGTCTTGCGGCTGTTGGCCGGGATCCAGCCCCAAGCCTTGCAAGCCATAGACCGGGTGCCCATCGACCAATTTACCGGCCAACGGTTGGAACGAGGTAATATGGCCGCCCATGCCGTGAATGCAGAACAACGGCGAGGATGTTCCAACCGTGCGCAACGGCGCCAAGGAACGTCCGCTCACCATCGACGGCTCGAGCAGCGACGCTGCAAGTTCATGGAGCAAGGGAATTTCCATCGTTTCCGTCTTCACTTGGTCGGAAGCGGAGGCCAAAACCTCGGGCAATGCCGATGTCGGTTGCCGTTTCTGATCGCAAAGGGCCGACAATTCTGAAAGCGGCATCTCGGGATTGGCAACGATTCCATCCAGCAGATTCAGGTACTGCTCGACCATGTGTTCCGCCGTGGCGTCTTCAAAGAGATCGCTGTCGTATTCAAGCTCGCAGGCTAAACCGTTTTCCAGCTCCACGATGGTCATCCACAAATCGTAATGCGCTCTTGTAGATTCCACGGGCGTCGGCAGATATTGGAACTCCATCCCCCGATGACGCTGCAAGGAATTGGCGTTTGCTCTTTCGTGATAAGCGAAGCAGGCATGAACGCCGGGGATATCGTTTATGTCATTGTTGGGGAATAGATGCGCCATGGTCAATTCGATGGGCAGCTCCAGGTGGGCTTGGGCTTCCAACGTCGTTTGACGCACGCGAGCCAATGCCTCGCGGAAGGTGGGATTGCCTGAATAATCGTTGCGCAGGAAGAGCCGATTGGTGAACACGCCGATCAAATCCTGCGTTTCCCGCCGATTTCGGTTGGCAACGTTGAATTGCGTGTAGATATCTTCCGTCCCGCTGCGATGACGCAACATAAGCTGGTAAGCGGCAATCATCACCATGAATAGTGTTGCATTTTCATCACGGGCAATGCGAACCAGCCCACGCTTCACCTCGCCCGAAACATGGAATTCGACATCTTTCGGCGGACATCGAGATTCCGGATTGCGTGGCCGGTCGAATTCAATCGCCGGCTTGGTAAGGTTGGTTAATTTCTTGCGCCAATAACCTAAAAGCGAGTCTAGAACTTCGCCTTGCAAATAGCCGCGCTGCCAGATTGCAAAGTCGGCATATTGGATGGGCAATTCGCGCAACGGCGAGGGATGCCCGAAGCAATAGGCATCGTAAAGTTGTGCAATTTCCTGGAACAATACGTTCACCGACCACGCATCGCTGATCATGTGGTGCATGGTCGCTAAAATAACGTGTTCGTTCTCACCTAGACGCAACAGGCGGAGGCGGAACAACGGCGCATGGCCGAGATCGAAACTCTGCAATCCTTGCTTGCGCGAAAGGGCGTTTATCTGCTCGGTCTGTTGATTTGCCGGCAAATCGCTCAAATCGTCGATCGACAAATCGAATGTTAATTCCGGCGCAATTACTTGCAAGGGAATCCCTTCGTCGCCTGGAATAAAGCTGGTGCGCAATGACTCGTGACGCCGCAGGATTTCGTTCAACGTTTTTTGCAGGGCATCGAAATCGATTGCACCCTTGACCGACAATGCCGCATGGATATTCACCACGGGGCTATCGGGAAATCTGTTTTGTATTTTCCAATAGCGTTCCTGCGGATAAGAAATCGGTAGCCGTTCGCCGCGTGGTTGCGGTGTAATCGGCGCCGAAACGCTTGAGGCTCCCATCGCTTGCAACTGGACAATCTGCTCGGCCAAGCTGTCTAATTGGGATGACAGGAACAGATTGACCAATGGCAAATCAATGGAAAACACCTTGCGGATACGAGCGACCAGCCGAAGGGCCAACAACGAGTTGCCGCCTAATTCAAAAAAATTATCCGTGGCGCCGACACGCTCGATGTTCAGCAATTCCGACCAAATCACGGCTAACTGCCGCTCGGTTTCCGTCCGAGGCTCGATGAATTCTTTTCGTGCGACCGTTTGGCTCCAATCCGGATCCGGCAATGCTTTGCGGTCGATCTTGCCGCTATTCGTGGTGGGCAATGCCGTGAGGGTGACAAACATCGTCGGAACCATGTAGTCGGGCAACTGCTGGGCCAGCGATCGTCGCAATTCCGCGATATCGGGCGCTGCGCCGGTGGCACCGACGACGTAGGCCACAAGCTGCAAATCGCCTGCCGTGCGCTGCCGTGCCGCCACGGCCGCCTCGGCCAGCGAAGGATGTTTGCGCAACAGTTGTTCAACCTCGCCCGGCTCCACCCGGAAACCGCGAATTTTTACCTGATTGTCGGCGCGGCCTAAAAATTCGATCTGGCCGTCCGGCCGCCGCAACGCCCGATCGCCGGTTCGGCAAAGCTTCGCATCGGGCTTGGTGGAAAACGGATCGGGGATGAAACGTTGAGCACTTAAAACCGGATCGACATAGCCGCGAGAAACGCCGTCGCCGCCGATATAAAGCTCGCCCGGCACTCCGATGGGCAATGGCTCCATCCGCTGATCCAGCACATAAAGTTGCACATTGGGGAAGGGGCGACCGATCGGCGTCAGTGCCCCTTCGGTCAAAATACTTACTTCGCCCTCGAAATAGGAACTATCAATCGTGGTCTCCGTCAGACCGTAGGTATTCAACAAGCGAACGTGCGGCCCAAATACGCGGCGCGCCCGCCGATGATCGGCCACAAGCCAAGCGTCCGAGCCGGTGATGCCCAGCTTCAGGCAATCCAACGATTGATGGGTTTCGTCGAGATACTGCACGAGATTGCGGAACACAATCGGTACGAATTCGGCCGCTTCGACCGCTTCCCGGCGAATCAGTTCGCAAAGTTGCGGAGCGTCGAGCAGAATTTCCTTGCGGCAAATCACCAACTTTCCACCGGAGCACAACGCCCGGACCATGTCGCCGCCGAACACGTCGAAGGCGAAGCTCGCCATTTGCAGATGCGACCGAATTTCGGTATCCAAGCGGTAAACTTGCTTCCAGCCGATGTAGGCATTCAGCAAATTACCGTGCGTCACCTGAACACCCTTCGGCCGACCGGTCGAACCGGAAGTGTAAAGGATATATGCGAGAGAAGAGGGATTAGGGATTAGGGATTTGGTGATTTGGGATTTTGGATTTGCTTCACTAGCCACCGGCCACTGGCCACTGGCCACTTTTCCTGATCCCTGAACCCTGAACTCCGCCCCCTCCAAAATCACGCGAGGCAAATCGCCCGAGTGAAGCGTTGCGCCCGCATTCTCGTCGGTCACGATGAGCGACACTTTCGCATCGTCGAGAATATATTGAATCCGATCCGAGGCATCGCGCGTATAGGCGGGATCAAGCGGCACATAAGCTCCGCCCGCCTTCATGATGCCCAAGACGGCCATCAAGAGCTCCGGCGAACGTTCTAAACACACGCCCACGCGCGTTTCAGGGCCGACGCCCTGTTGTTGCAGAGATTGCGCCAACAGATTGGCCCGGGCGTTCAACTGTCCATAGGACCAGCGGCAGTCATCCAGCACAACGGCATCCGCCTCGGGATGCAATCGGGCCTGTTCCTCGAACAACTGATGCGATAGCTTGGTGCGGTCGTAGTCTAGCGTGGTGTCGTTCCACGCGACTAGCATTTGTTGCCGCCGGCTCGGATCAAGCAAAGGCAACTCGGAAATTTTTAGTTCCGGTTGTCGAACCGCGGCCGCCACGAGCGTTTCGAACTGTTCGACCATGCGGTCGATCGTGGTCGGCAAGAACAAATCCGTGCTGAAGCTTAGCCCGCCTTCGAATCCTGCTTCCCGCTCGAATAGTTCCAAAGTCAAATCGAAATTGGCCGACGGCGGCGCGGGGCTATCGTCCAGAGGCGTGATTTCGATGCCCGTCTCCGGCGCTTTCGGCAACGAAAGATTCTGCAAGGCGAACATTACCTGGAAGATCGGGTTCCGGCTGAGATCGCGCGGCGGTTGCACGGCATCGACGACCTGGTCCAACGTCATTTCCTGGCGTTCAAACGCATCGAGCGACGTTTGGCGCGAGCGGGCGACAGCCTCGCGGAACGAGGGATCGCCCGCCAGATTCGCACGCAACACCACGACGTTGACGAAATAGCCGATCAGGCCCGTTGTTTCCGGTCGGCCGCGATTGGCTACCGGAGCGCCCACGGCGAAATCTTCCTGCCGACTATAGCGAGCCAATAACGACTCGAAGGCCGTCAGCAGCGTCATGAACGGCGTGACGCCCTCGCGGTGGCAAAATTCAATAACCGCGTCGCTCGTTTCTTTCGACAACCGGCAAGGACGCGACGAGCCCCGCGTGGCTCGGATGGTCGGTCTCGGCATATCGGTCGGCAATTCTAACGCAGGCGTGCCCGACAGTTGATTCTTCCAATAATTTCGCAAGCGTTCCAGCGTTTCGCCCTGTAAAAGGCGACGTTGCCAAGCCGAAAAATCGACGTACTGGATCGGCAGCTCCGGCAGTTGAATCGGTTTGCCCGCGGCAAACGCGGGATACAGCATTCCTAATTCGGTCAACAACACGCCCATCGACCAACCGTCGTGGATGATGTGATGCGTGCTGGCCACCACGGCGTAGTTGTTCTCCGCGCGGCGAAACATCGTAAGCCGGAACAGAGGCCCATTCTGCAAGTCGATCGGCTTGTTCATCTCGGCCGCGATTTGCCGCCGTAGCTCCGCTTCGCGCTGTGATTCCGGCACGCTGCTGAGATCGACGATCGGCAGTGGCCGCTCCCTTGGAGGAGCAATGACCTGGACCGGGCTGCCGTTCACTTCGGGAAACGTCGTGCGCAGCACTTCATGACGTCGCTCGATTTCCAATAACGTTTTTTCCAGCGCTGGAATATCGATCTGTCCGCGAACGTTCAACGCCAAATGCAGCATGTAGGTCGGTCGATCCGGCTCCAAACGATCGAGGAACCACAGGGCCTCTTGGTTGAACGAGAGCGGCAAATGACCGTCGCGCGGAATCGGCGCAATCGCCATCTGCCGTTTTCCATCGTTCGACGCCATAGCGGCGGTGATGCGTTCGGAGAGCGTGGCAATGGTCGGCGTTTCGAATAATTCGCGGAGAGGCAAATCGACTTGGAACCGCTCGGCAATTTGCGAAATAGCCATGACCGCCATCAAGGAATGGCCGCCCAACTCGAAGAAATTATCGTGGATGCCGATGCGATCCAGATGAAACACGCCGGCCCACGATTCGGCCAAAGCCTGCTCCAGTTCATTCCGCGGAGCAACGTAAGGCGTCGTCAAATCGGGCCGCTGGCGAATTTCATCCTCCGACGATTGCTTAGCGGCTGACTCCTCTTGAGCAGTATCATTCGCGGTGACCGATAACCAAGGGCTTTTCACCGTCCATAGCCGTTGACGTTGCCAAGGATACGTCGGCAAAGGCACGCAACGACTGCCGCGTGAAACAAACGGTTGCCAATCGATATCGGCGCCCGCCGCATACAGCATGGCGACCGTCGAAAGGATATCACACTGGCCATTTTCCGCTTCAACAAGCGAGGGAGCAACCTGGCCGGCCGATGTATTTTCCGTGCGAAGCTTTGCGATTTCACGGGCAAGCGTTTCCGGACCGATCTCCAGCCAAACGTCGGCGCGGCGTTCATCGAGCACGCGGATTACGGCAGCCATTCCCAGAGACGGTCCAAAACAAGCTCGCCAATGGGCGGCGTCCAGATCCGTTCCGAGATGAGATTTACCATCCAATGCCGAAAGAAACGGCAGTGTCGCGGCCCGCGGCTGAACGTCGGCCCGACCTTCATTCTTGGCCAAGAGTAAAACCTCTTCGGCCGTGAGAACACCGGCAGCGCAGGCGGCCGAAAGCTCGCCAACGCCGCAGCCGAGCACTACATCGGGTGAAATGCCCGCGCGACGCCACCAGGCCGTTACGGCCAGTTGCAAGGCCGCAAGTGCCGAGGCATCGAGCCTTGCATTGGAACTCAAAACGGAGCTTAGCGGCCTTCCGGTAACCTTTTGCAGTAGTGCATCGACTTCGGCCGCTGCCGCGGCAAAATCGGGAATCGTTGCGGCAAGCTGCGCGACGAACGGTTTCCAAAGTTCCGCTTGATTTCCATAAAGAAACGCAATTTTCAGATCCCGGCCGTAAGGTTTTCGACCGCTAAAAACGTGTGGGTGTGTTTTATCGCCCGCAAAATCCGCTAGCCTTTCGGCCGCTTGTCGTGGCGAATCGGCCAACACGATTACGCGGCAATCGTGATGCTCGCGGCGCATCGTGGCGCTGTAACATACGTTATGCCATGCCGGAGGCTCATCGCAAAGATACTCCGAGAATCGGCCGACCAAGTCGCCAAGTGCTTTTTCGGTCCGAGCCGAAATCGGCAGCAAGCGAGGCCCGGTCTCTTGCGTATTCGCAACTTCTCCCGCAGCCTGTTCCGGTGGCTCCTGCAAAACAATATGCGAATTGCTGCCGCCAAAACCGAAGGCGCTCACGCCGGCAATTCTCGGTTGTTCGTTCCGAGGCCAGGGTTCCAGTTTGTCTTGCACCTTGATCGGCAATATGCCGAACGGAATGTCCTTGTTCGGCGTATGGAAGTGCAGCGACGGCGGCAGTTGCTCATTTTTCAGGGCCATCGAGGCCTTCATCAGACTGGCCATGCCCGAGGCCGCTTCCATGTGGCCGATATTGGTTTTTACCGATCCGATCCTGCAAAGGCTTCCGGCAGTGCGTCCTTCGCGTAGCACGTTGCCCAAGGCCGTGGCTTCAATGGCATCGCCCAAGTGCGTGCCGGTGCCCTGCGTTTCCACATATTGGACCTCGCTCGGCGCCACGCGTGCCTTGCCGTAGGCTTCTCGCAGCACAAGCTCTTGAGCGGCTCTGCTGGGAGCGGTCAGCCCGTTGCTCGAACCGTTTTGATTTATCGCGCTGCCGCGAATCAGTGCATAGATCGTATCATTGTTTTTCAAGGCGGCCGAAAGCGGTTTCAACACGACCAGGCCCGCGCCTTCGCTACGGACGTAGCCCGAGGCCGTTTCGTCGAACGCCCGAATGCGGCCGTCGGTCGCGCAGAAACCGGCCTTCGTCAAATTCACGGTGCCGATGGGCGAGAGCAGCAAGTTCGTGCCCCCGACCAACGCCGCCTCGCAATCGCCGTTGCGAATATGCTGGCAAGCCAAGTGAACGGCCACCAACGACGACGAACAAGCGGTGTCGAGCGCCAAGCTCGGTCCATGCCAACCGAAAACGAACGAAAGCCGATTGGCGGCCAAGCATAACGATGTGCCCGAGGCGGCATAAGCATCGGTCTGCGCAAGATCCGTCGATAGCATCATGCCGTATTCGCTCATCGAGATGCCGACGAATACGCCGACCTTGCTGCCTCGCATCGAACGCGGCGGAAGGCCCGCGTCTTCCAACGCTTCCCATGCCAATTCCAGCAACAAGCGTTGTTGCGGGTCGATCAGCGGGGCCTCGTGATCCGAAATGCTGAAGAAGTGATTGTCGAACTCGTCGATCTGCTCTAAAAAACCGCCGAGGCGCGAACTCATCTTGCCGGGAGCCGCCGGATCGGGATCGTAGAAAGCATCCGCGTTCCAACGATCGGGCGGCACCTCGCCGATGGCGTCCACGCCGTCGCACAACATCCGCCAAAAAGCCGCGGCGCTGTCGGCTCGGCCCGGAAAACGACAAGCCATGCCCACTATGGCGATCGGCTCCGTGCGTTTCTGCTCGATCGCATCCAGCCGGGCTTGCGTTTCTTTCAGGGCAAACACCGCTCGTTGCAGCGGTGTCATGCTTTTCAGACGTTCTGCCAAGTCGTCCATAGAAACTAATTCTCAAAATAAAATAACGAAAACACCTAGGATCCATCCAATCGACACAGCCGCCATGCTTATCCGCATGAAAGGGGGGAGTCCGGCATAGGAACGGGCGAAGGAAAAAAGGTGAAAAGAACGATGGATCGATCAGGCCGATCGCGTTCTTTCCAAATTGGTTATTTCCTTAATCCGTCTATTTTACACCGATTCTCAGGCGACCGAAACAGCCGCCCCCATTACATTGCTTATCGCGAATAATTCGCGGTTCATCCTTGAAGTTGCTTGAGTTGTTGCGATACGAGGGCATCCATGTCCTCTTCCGACATGCTCTCCACGTCGGATAGCGTCTGTTGGCGAATCTCCGCGGCGGCTTCCTCCGCCTTCGGTTCCGCGGGCGTCGCCGCCGCTTCCACTTCCAAATGAAGCGCGTCGCGCACCACGTAACCGGCGAGACTTTCCAGAGTGGGATAGTCAAACAACAGGGCGGGATTCACGTGTTGACCGATTGCTCGGCCCACGCGATTCGCAAATTCCACGCCCGTCAACGAGTCAAACCCCAATTCATTCAACGTTCGACGCGGATCGGGAAGATTCGCATCGTCCATTGCCAAAACACGCGCGGCTTGCTTGCGAATAAACGTCAAGGCAAGCTCCAGCCGTTCGGCAGGCGTCACCTTCTGAAGATCCTCGAGCAAAACCGGCCGCACATCGCCCGCGGGAGCCGCTTCCCGCGCGTCGCGTGCGATATCGCGCAGCCACGCCGGCTCGGCTCCTTGCGGAATACGTTCGAAAAACTTCGGCCAGTCGATCGGCAATACGCCTGCTTGAATGCGCGCTTCTCCGATCAATTGTTCCAGCGTTTGGAATCCTCGGGCGATATCGATCCACCCCACGCCCGAGGCCGACATGCGGCGGCTTTCCGCTTCGCCCAATCGGGCAGCCATGCCAACCTCGGCCCAGGAACCCCAGTTGACGCTTAATGCAGGCAGATTTTCGGCACGTCGCCGATGGGCCAAAGCATCCAGGAACGCATTGGCCGCTGCGTAGTTGCCTTGTCCCGGTGCGCCCAACAGAGCGGCAGCCGATGAGAACAACACAAATTGATCCAGTTCAAGATTTCGCGTCAATTCGTGCAAATGCCAAGCGCCGAACATCTTCGCGCCCATAACGCGGTCGAACCGCTCGCGCGTTTGTTCGCGAAGCACGCCGTCGTCTAAAACGCCGGCCAAATGGTAAATTCCGCGAAGCCGCGGCATCGTTGCTCCGATGTCGGACAACAACGAGGCCAGCGAATCACGGTCGCCGATGTCGCACTTGCGCACCACAACCTCGACGCCGTTCTTCTCGATCGCATCTAGCTGTGTTTTCGCTTCCTCCGAAGCGCCGGATCGGCCTAGCAAGACCAAATGCCGCGCGCCGCGATGAGATAGCCATTGGGCCAACTTGAGCCCCAGCCCGCCCAAACCGCCGGTTATCAGGTAGGTGCCGTCCTCATGCAAGACCAGGCCGTGGTCGGCAAAATCATGCTGCACGGACGATTGAATCACCACTTTGCCGATGTGTTCGGCGCGCGCCATGTGGCGCAGAGCGGAAATCATGTGTTGGATGCGGAACGTTCGCAACGGCAGCGGCACAAGTTTCTTCTCGGCAAACTGCGGGATCACGTCGCGCATCAGTTGTCCGACGTTTGTGGGCTGCTCGGCCATCATGCGGTCCAAGGCGATCGCATGGAACGTTACGCCCGGCTTGAATTGATCGACGCGAGTCTGATCCCAAAGGTCGGTTTTGCCAAGCTCCAGAAAATGTCCGCCTTGACGCAGTACCGAAAGTCCCGCGCCAATCGCCTCGCCCGTCAACGAATTCACGACCAGATCCACGCCCTCGCCGTTGGTTTCGGTCATGATCTGGGCCGCAAAATCCAGCGAACGCGAATCCATCACGTGTTCGATGCCGATCGACTTCAGATACTCGCGTTTTGCGGGACTGCCGGCCGTCGCGAAAATCTCCGCGCCAACCTGCCGTGCGATTTGGATGGCGGCCAATCCAACGCCGCCCGACGCGGCGTGAATCAACACGCGCTGGCCCGGTTGGATATTGCCCAACCGTCGCAGTGCATGTTCCACCGTTAAGAAGCAAATGGGAATGGTCGCCGCTTCGTCAAAGCTGAGATGTTTGGGAATAACCGCGACAAACTCGGCCAAGGTCAACACATAGCTGGAGAAACTGGCCGGCGCCAAGGCCAAGACATGATCGCCGACTTTGAGATTCTCGACGCCCGGCCCCACGGCTGTGATTTCGCCCGCGCATTCGCCGCCCAATGGGCCAGGATCGCCGGGATACAAATCGAGTACATTGAGCACGTCGCGGAAATTCAAGCCCGTCGCGCGAACGCGAATTTCCACCTGACCTGTCTCGGGCAATTCACGCGCCACGGGGCGAAGCTCCACGTTGTCCAACTGCCCACGCGAAGTGATTTCGAGGCGGTACGGCCGGCCTTCCGGTGGATCCAGAACATCGCTGGCGCTGTGACGCAAATGACGCAGACGCGCCACACGCCGCTCGCCGTTGCGATAGGCCACCTGATCTTCATCTTGATTCCAGCGAAATTCCTCCGCCAGTTGGCCAATAGCTTCCGCTTGATTATCGGGATCCAAGTCGATGCGCGTGCAACCCAGCGTGGGATTCTCGGAGGCAATCACGCGCGCCATTCCCCAAACAGGCGATTGCGCTAAACTGATCGGCTTCGCTTGACTCCCCACCGACTCCGCGCCGCTAGTGACCAGCCAAAGCCGCGGGGGTTCGGTTCCGCTCGATTCGGCCAACGCGCGAACGACATCGAGAACGCCGCCCCAGCCAAAACGCCGTGCCGCGTCGAAATCAGGCCTCTCTTGCAGGCCGTTGATGCCCATGCCCGAAAGATACGCGATCTGAGGACGTCCGGGTTCGGCGGAAGACAAAAATTCGTGCACCGCTGACGTGCGGGCTTCGCTCTCCACCTCGGCCGGCACGATGACCAACCGCGGTGCTTGAACGTTCAACCGCTCGGCCAAGGATGCAGCAAGGCCATCGGGTGTATCGAAAATCAACCAACGCCCCGTATCCGCGGCAGCCTCTTCGGCTTTCTTTTCGAGCGGATGCGAGGTCCACGCCAACTCGTAACACCAATCGGGCAGCGGGCCGGCTAATTGACGTGCCAGCCAGTCGCGCGGCACGCGACGCAATCGCACGCCCTCGGTTTTCACGAGCACGCGGCCTGCGGCATCTAAAAAACGGATATCGCCGACCGCCACTTTGCCCTTGAGCGACTTGAGTGTTGCAAAAATCGTCGTTGCTTCCGCCGGTCGCTCGAAAACTTGAAGCCGGTCGATGCCCATGGGCACATAAGCGTCGATCCCTTCGCCGGCCCCGGGCAAAATCGAGCCTAAAAGTTGGAAACCGCAGTCGAGCAACCCGGGATGAATTTGATAATCCCCGGCATGATCGGTCTCGCGCGAAGGACGCAGTTCGGCCAATCCCTCGTTCTTCGTGACCCAATGGCGGATATTCCAGCAGAATGTGGGGCCGGGTTCGAGTCCCGACTTGCGCAAAGCATCGATTTGCCACTGCTCATCGCGGACTTCTCCGGTGAAACGAGCTCGGCATTCAGTCATGTCGATCGTTTCCAAGGCAGTGCTTTGCGGCGATTCAATGCGTCCGACGGCCAGCGGGGTGAATGTCGGATCTTCTTCGGCTTTTGGCTGCGATACCCCGACGATGCGGAACGATGCCGAACTGGGACCATCCGGTGCAAGAATCGTTTGAACGGTTTTCGGCGTCTTTTCTAACAGCAACGGAGCTAAAAACGAAACGCCCGATGCAATCCAAGGCTTATCATGCAATGCAGCCGAGGCGGCCAAAACAATTTCGAGATAACCCGCGGCAGGCATCAGCACCATGCCCTGGATCTTGTGATCGCTCAACATGGCGGGGCGATTCACCGCCACCTGTGACTCGAAAATATGTTCCGTCGTGGCCATCATCAGCCGGCGGCCTAATAGCGGATGCTGTTCGCGAGCACCGCGCTTCGGCAACATCGTGGCCATTGGCCCGGCATCTTCCGCCGCATTTGCCCAGTAATGCTTGCGCTGGAAAGGATAGCTCGGCAACGGTGCTTTGCTGCGGGCGTAGTCGCGGTCGAAACCTGCCCAATCGATCTTCGCGCCATGCACGTAAAGGTGCCCTAGCGTATCCAACATCGTTTGCCAATCGTCTCGTCCCGGCCGCAGCGACGGCAACCAAACGTGATTGTTTTCGGAAAGGCACCGGCGGCCCATGCCGATCAACGTCGGGCTGGGGCCGATTTCCAAAAACAGTTCGCATCCGCGATCGACCAGCGTTTGGATGCTTTCGGCGAACCGCACGGCCGATCGGGCATGACGGCTCCAGTAGGATGGATCGGCATATGTCCCTCCATCGGCCGCCTGACCCGTCAGATTGGCGATGATCGCGGTTTTCGGCGTTGAAAAATGAATCGTTTCGGCCACTTGGCGCAAAGGTTCGAGAATCGGATCCATCCGCTGCGAATGGAAAGCGTGCGAGGTGGCAAGCGTTTTCGACTTGATGCCTTCGCTCTCGAATCGAGCCAATAGCTCGCGCACCGCCGGCTCGTCGCCCGAGATCACGATATTTTCCGGTCCGTTCAAGGCGGCAATGGCAACGCGGTCGGCATAGGATGCAAGTGCGGCGGATACCTGCGGTTCGGAGGCGAACACGGCCGCCATCAAGCCGCCCGACGGCAGCGAGGCCATCAACCTTGCCCGTTCGGCGATCAAACGCAAGCCGTCTTCAAGCGAAAAAACGCCGGCCGTGCAAGCGGCGGCAAACTCGCCTACGCTGTGACCCATGACCGCGTCCGGCTCGATGCCCCAACTGCGCCAAAGGGTCGCCAAGGCATATTCCACGGAAAACATCACCGGCTGCGTGTAGCCTGTCTGATCCAGAATCGAGCCTGCTTGCGGATCCAATAACGACAGCAAAGGCCGATCCAATTGCGACTTCAAAACATCGGCGCAAGCATCCATTGCCGCCCGAAACGTCGGTTGCGTTTCATACAACGATCGGGCCATGCCGGCGTATTGAGCGCCTTGGCCCGTAAACAGAAACGCAATCCGGGGAGGACGGTCGGATTGCACTTGTCCGTTGGGCAGTTCCGTGTCGGCCGGATTGGCGGCGAATTTTCGCAAGCTGTTGCCGACTTCGGCGAGCGAAACGCCCGATACGGTCGCGCGGTGCGAGAAATGCTCGCGCCCCGAGTTGGCCATATAGGCCCTATCCGCCAAGGAAGCTGTCGGCTGAGCCTCGACTTGGTCGGCATACCGGGCGGCCAATTCCGCCAACGCTTGCGGAGAGCGGGCCGAAAGGGTCAAGATGTGACGCGGCCGATCGATCGAATTCGTTTTCGGTTGCGGCAGCGGGGCTTCTTCTAAAATCACGTGGCCGTTCGTTCCCCCGAACCCGAAGGCGCTGACGCCCGCGCATCGCGGCGTTTCGCCCCGGGGCCAATCGCGCATCGTCGTCGGAATTTCGATCGGCTCGTTTTCGATTCGCAACAAGGGGTTGACCGTTTGCAGATGCAGATGCTGCGGGATCTTTTCCTGCCGAAGCATCTGGATGACTTTGATCAACCCGGCAATGCCCGCCGCGCTTTCCAAATGTCCGATGTTCGTCTTGACCGAGCCGACGACCAGCGGCTTCTCCGGCGAGCGTCCGGCGGCCAGCACTGCACGCAACGCCTCGATTTCAATGGGATCTCCCAGCCGCGTGCCGGTGCCGTGCGCTTCCACGTAGCTGATGTCGGAGGGCTCCAGATTGGCGTCCGCCAAGGCAGCGCGAATCACGGCCTCTTGTGCAGGACCATTCGGGGCCGATAAACCGTTGCTGCGGCCGTCGTGGTTCACCGCGGTGCCTCGGATCAAGGCGATAATGCGGTCTCCCTCGGCCTGGGCGTCGCTCAATCGCTTCAGCACGACGATACCGCATCCCTCGCCGCGCACATAACCGTTGGCCGCCGCGTCGAACGCCTTGCAGCGCCCGTCGCCGGCCATCATGTGGGCCTTGGTCAGCGCAAGGGTCATTTCGGGGCTCAAAATCAGATTCACGCCGCCGGCCAGGGCCATGTCGGTCTCTCGCCGCCGCAAACTCTGACAAGCCAGATGCACCGTCACCAGGGAAGAGGAACAGGCGGTATCCAAGGCAAGGCTGGGGCCGTTGATATTCAGAAAATAAGAGAGCCGGTTGGCCAAAATGGCATGGCTGCCGCCCGTGCCCGAAAAAACGTCCATGTCGCTCATGTCGCGCGACTGCAACAACGCATAGTCGCTGCTGATGACGCCGATATAAACGCCCGCTCGCGTTTGGGCAATCCGATAGGCGGGCAACCCAGCGTCTTCCAACGCCTCCCATGCGACTTCGAGCAAAAGCCGGTGTTGGGGATCGACCCGAATTGCCTCACGCGGCGAAATACCAAAAAAATCCGCGTCGAACTCTCGCACGTTCTTTATGAAACCGCCGCAGCGCGTGTTCATTTTGCCGGGGACGGTCGGATCGGGATCGTAATAGTCATCGATGTTCCATCGTTCGGGCGGAACTTCCTGCACCGCATCCACGCCGTTGGCCAAAAGGTTCCAAAACGCTTCAGGATTGTCGCTGCCGCCTGGAAAACGGCAACCTACGCCCACTATGGCGATGGGCTCCGTCCGCGCATGTTCGCTGGCCTCCAGTTTCGCCTGGGTTTGTTTGAGAAGAAAGATTGCATTTTGCAGCGGAGTCAGTGATTCCGCACGCTGTTCGCCAGACATGGAATTCCTTTGCGATCAATACCTATTGCTTCGCCATTTCCTGCGAAATGAAGGCCTGCATTTCCTCGTCGGTCATGCTGCGGACATCGTGGAGCAATCGCTCGCTATCCAGATGCGCCGTGTGCATGCGAGTTCGCCGAGACCGTGCCGTGGGCTCATAATCAGGAGGCGGATTGGCCAACCATTGGGCCAAGGAGGCTATATTGGGATGGTTATAAATGGCTGTCGGCGACATCCGCCGCCCCAGCCATTGCTCCAATTCCGCCGCGATCTCCACCGCATCCACCGATCCCATGCCGAACTCGAGGAACGGCGTCGTTACATGAATCTGGTTCGTCGGCAGATGCAATTTCGCAGCGATACGTTCGATCATCCAATTTTCAACCGCTTCCGACGTAATCGGCTCTAATCGCGGCGCAACCGGCGCTGCCTCGACGGCCTTTGCAACCGTTTTCACATCCGCTTGCCATTGAGCAATGACTTCCAATTCCCCCTTGATAAAACGCTCACGACAAGCCGAACGGCGCGTTTTTCCGCTCGATGTTTTCGGAATCGTATACGGGTCCGGCTCCCCCGGGAAATATAT
>CAYWGR010000104.1:0-19181 GCA_964458015.1 uncultured Planctomycetaceae bacterium | reverse complement strand
CCTAAGCCATGCCGTGTATGCGAATCTCAAGGATTTTAAAGCGGCCCTAGAAAACGGCGATATTGAGCGTTGTATCCGTCAGCAAATAGCCGCCGTCGGCAAAAAAGAATAAAACCATCGTCATTGCCCTTTCCACTCTCGTTAGGCCGGGATCAGGCAGTTTTACGATTCCCCCCCTGGTCGTTTTTTGGGGGGTAATTTTGTTTTCAAAAAGGCTGTGGGGACTAGTAATGCTCGTTGTTAAACGTAGCTAAGTCCCCGCAAATGCGGATTTCTTTGCTGGTAAGCCTTTTTTTAGAAATTTTCGGGCTGGGTACTTGTCAAAAGCTGCGCAATCGCTACACTCACAAAAATCGTCATTTGTGGGTTTCTTGCCCATTTGGAACAAATATGCAAAATACTTGTGGGAATTAGTCCCACAAGGTAAGATCGAGTTAGTGTTGATGTCGTATTGCCGTTTGAAATTCCCGAATCTTGGCTGTCTCAGCGGAAAACGCTATGCCTTTAGCGCAAGAGTTCCTTCTCGGCGAATTTCAGCGGACGATCGACGATCGCTTTCGGCTTTCGATTCCGAACGAATTGGGCGATGCATTGACGGCGGAATCGCCCGACTGCATTCTTGCCAAGGAGCGGCCTGGCTGCTTGAGTCTTTGGAGTGCCCCGGTCTGGCAAGCCAAGCTGGACGAAGGTGTCGAACTGGTCAAGCAGAAAATGCGAGCAGGCAAGCTTCAGGAACGTCTGAGCCAAGTACAGCTTTTTGGCCGCTTGCTTTCGACGCGCCATCGGCCCGTGCAATTGGCCGGCCGCGGGCGATTGGTCATACCCGAGGGCTTCCGCGAGTTTCTTGGGGTCGATGCGGGCAACGATGTGCAGATCATCGGGGCGGCCGTATGCGTCGAAATCTGGAATCCAGCCGCTTGGCTGAAGTATCTCGAAGGCCGGATGCCTCGATTCCGTCGTCTCTTCGATCAGCTATCGCGCTAGAAAAATTCTTTACCGAACAACTCCATGCCCGGTCTGGTGGGTTTCGTAGTATCAGAAACCCCGGCCGTGTCACCCGGTTGAAGTCGCAAGTCACCAGGGATGGGTCTTATTTTCGGACGCACGACGCGCCCGCCCATTCTTCTCCGGACCGGGCATGGAATGATATTTTTTGACGGGCGTTTGTCGGCCTTGTCCCCTCTCCTGAAGCGAGAGGGGACGTTTTTGGGGTAGGCTATTGCTGATTTGCCACGCCGACATAGGCCATCCGCAACTGATGCAACGCGACGTCTAGCTCTTCCGCTTCGTCGGGTTCGAGATTGCCTTTGGTTTTTTCCTGGAGCATAGCCAGCAGATCAATGGAGTGCTTGGATTGGTTGAGTTTTACCTCGGCCTTGCCGGAGATGGGATTAGGCATCAAGCCCAGGGCCATTGCGCCTTGCAGATAGAGCGTGCCCACGAGAAACAGAAAATCAGCCTGGGGGAGCGGCAAGTCGTCGGCCACGGGATTTGGCTTAGCTTCGTCCGGCTTTGCCGCGGGTTCCTGACGTACCGCTTCTTTTTCGGCTTCGACCTGGCTCTTCCAATCTTCGTCGATAATCAGTTTTTTCTCGGGATTTTGCGATTCGTCCGTCATGGCTATTCCTTCTTTTCACCGCAGGTCTCACGATGCTTGAGCGCCGCGCCGATGAATCCGGCGAACAGCGGATGCGCTTTCGTCGGTTGCGATTTGAACTCGGGATGGTATTGTACGCCGACAAACCACGGATGGCCGGGCACTTCGACCACTTCGACCAACGTGCCGTCGGGGCTAGTGCCCACGACCTGCATACCGCGTTCGGCATACTGCTGGCGATAGACGTTGTTAAACTCGTAGCGGTGCCGGTGTCGCTCGGTAATATCTTGAGCCGCGTAGCATTCGGCGGCTTTGCTGCCGGCCGTTAGGTGCGTCGGCTGAGCGCCGAGCCGCATGGTGCCGCCTTTGTCGGTGATGGTTTTCTGGTCGTTGAGCAAGCAGATAACCGGGTGCGCGGTGTCTTTGTCGAACTCGGTCGAATTAGCCTTGTCTAAACCGACCATGTTTCGACCGAACTCGGCCACAGCGCACTGCATTCCCAAGCAAATACCGAAATAGGGGATTCCGTGCTCGCGTGCATAGCGTACCGCATCGACTTTGCCCTCGATGCCGCGTTCGCCGAATCCACCGGGCACTAAAATGCCGTCGACGCCCGACAGTAGCCGCTCGGCGCCTTCGCGTTCCACGGCTTCGCTATGGATGCGCTGTACTCGCACCGTCGTGCGATGATGGACGCCGGCATGGTCGATTGCCTCGTAAATGGATTTATAGGCGTCGCGATGTTCTGAATACTTGCCGACCACAGCCACGCTGATTTCATGCTCGGGATTGCGCAGTCGTTGGAGCAGATCGTGCCACTTGTCCAAGTTCAGCGAGCCGGCCTTCAAGCTCAGTTTCCGGACGATCAGCTCGTCCATCTCTCGTTCGACCAGGCTGAGGGGCACTTCGTAGACCGAGAAATCCTTGTCTTTCTCCTCGATGACCGCTTCGATCGGCACGTTGCAGAACAAGGCGATTTTCGCCCGGTCGTCGCGTGAAAGCGACCGCTCGGTGCGGCAAACCAAGATGTCGGGCTGGATACCGATCTGACGCAATTGGCCGACGGAATGCTGCGTCGGCTTGGTTTTCAGCTCGGCAGCCGCTTTGAGATAGGGGACCAAGGTCAGGTGGATATAGAGGCAGTTTTCCTTGCCTACGTCGAGCGAGAACTGGCGAATGGCTTCGAGGAAGGGCTGGCTTTCGATGTCGCCGACGGTGCCGCCGATTTCGGTGATGACTACATCGACATCGGGCCCGGCGGGCTTGGCCAGGGCGACCTTGATCTCGTTGGTGATATGGGGGATGACCTGCACGGTCTGGCCCAGGAATTCGCCGCGCCGTTCTTTATTGATAACCGAGAGATAAATCTGGCCGGTCGTGTAGTTCGAATCGCGGTTCAAAGGGCTATTGGTAAACCGCTCGTAGTGGCCGAGGTCGAGGTCCGTCTCGCTGCCGTCGTCCAGCACGTAGACTTCGCCGTGCTGGTAGGGGCTCATGGTGCCTGGATCGACGTTGATATATGGATCGAGTTTTTGCATGCGGACCCGGAGTCCGCGTTGTTCCAGCAACATGCCGATCGAGGCGCTGGTAAGACCTTTTCCGAGGGAGCTCACTACTCCGCCGGTCACGAAAATATGCTTGCTCACGAGAACACCGTCCTTGCAATGATCCTTCCGGTAAAGGAACTATTGTAGAACGATGATAGGAAACGGGAAAGTGGCAGGCTGGGAATAGGTGGACTTAAGCGGCAAAGAAGCAGGAATATCACGGTAGAGATAGGTTTTTGCACCAATACGATGCCCTGCTCTTTTATGGGGGGAAAATGGGGGCGTGGCCAAAAAAATGCCTTTAGACAGGGCATTTCGGCAGGTACAATTAACGCTGTTTATTGCGCAGAACGGCGAGAGGCAATCGAGCGAAATAAATTGCTTTGATGCGGCGTAACCTGTTGGCGGGATTGGGCTTATGTGTGGTTTCTTGAAGGGAATTTACTGGGTAAATTTTTGGAAAAACGCCGAATTAGGGTTACGTCGAATATGGGGATGTGGGAGATCGACGTAAGTGCTTTGGTGGGGCTCGCTAACGATCGCATCACGCTGCTGGAAAATTGACGTAAAGCCTATTTGCACTCAGGTTCCGTAGCGCGGAACGCCAGGTTGATTAGCGCGTAGGCGCGGGGTTAAATTGGGGTCGAAACGAGCGAAAAGAAATGCAGATTGGGAACCGCAGATGGACGCGGATAAGTGTTGTCAGGGGGGGAGACAGGATTTACAAGATCGACAGGATTTGGATGATTGATGATTTGCGGGAGTATGGAAAAGAGGATGTCGGTTGTTGGGAAGGCAGCGAAGAGAAGGACTCTTGCGAAGGCGCCAAGGAACCGCAGATGGACGCTGATGAACGCGGATAGGGTACGGATGGGTGCGGGTACCATGTCATTTGTTTTTTCTCAAAGAGCGGAACGAAAATGCGTGAAAACAAAGACTCCCGACCCCTTTTAGCTTCTTGGAACGGGGCACGACCATGCAGTTATCCGGGTGCCTGTGCTTGGCACTAAGGAATTTATTGAACTGAGTCTTCCCAAGGAGTTGGCGTGGGCATTAAAGACCGCCGACAATCCGAAAACTTATCCGCAGGAGGCTTTCGATGCCTGTTGGGCGACGTGGCAAGCAATCAAGCAACTTAAGGCAGCAAGGCCGGGATTATTTCCTAACACAGGCCAATCAGATGCCTGGGTCAAGAGCGAGTTACTAAAGCGATTCCCCGGTACCAAGGCACCGTAGCCGCTAAATTGGACCTGCTTCGCATAAACCGCCGCAATCAACACGAGGAGATACTGTGGCTATGATCGGGAGAAGAAACAAGATTAGGATGGCGTTGGCCATAATAGCGCTTCTATGCATCGTTCCGGCCGACTGGTGTAACGTATTCGGTGGAGATACGACGGATGCGCCTGAACAAACCATTGAATGGTCTTCTGGTGGCTCCGGCTGGAAACTTCGCAGCCAGAACGGCGATTCTGTTTTTTGTATTTCAGTAAGTCCCTCGGCGTTGTATGTTTGGCGATGGACTGACGGCACCATGAAGGCAATCGACAAAGTCCCCCTTGCCGAAGAGATGCTGTCGTTTGCCCCCCTGCGGGACGAAAAATGGCTTGCGCCATGTTACTACGAAAAGGGCGATTGTGTGGATTTTTGCCTCGGATGTATCAAGTCTGGAAGGGTACTTGATCGTTGGGCCCAACCGGCAGGTTGGTCCGTGGAGCTTGGTAGGACATGCCGCGATGGAACGCATGTTGCCGTTTGGAGCACACCAAATACAGAAAAGCCAGGCACTCTTGAGTCCGTTCGCTTTGGATTGTTCGCGGTCACTGAAAAGAAGTATGATTGGATTACAGACCTTATGGCGCCATCGGGGTCTAAGTGCGTGAATAGTCTGGTGCCATCGAATGATGGACGATACATGGGGGTGGCCGGGTGGGATTGGGGCGTAGCAATGATTGACGTAACAAAGAAAAAAGTAACATGGATAGCGAGTCCGATGTATAAGCCTGAAATGAGGGATTCGCCATATACGGAAGGTGGATCGTGGACTAAAGTGCCACTAGATGAAATCGATACCCATGTGCTTGCTTTCGCGCCGGACAATCGGCGAGTATACGCTGGAGGCGATAGCCCTACAGTATTTGGATTCGATGTTGAAACAGGAACGATTGTGAGTTGCTGGGAGGTACCGTCAAGCCTTGATGACTGTGGCTCAATTACGGCTATTTCAGTAAGCCGTGATGGCAAGTATGTTGCTGCCGGGACAGGGCCCGAAGGACATGTCTACCTATTTTCCGCCAAGGATGGCAAACGACGTGTTTTGAATCATGGCGGACATACAAACGTCCACATCACCAGTTTTTCGCCAGACTCGAAACGCCTTGCTAGTTTCGCCGCTGGGCAGATCAAAATCTGGAAGCTGCCGGAGGAGGAGGCAAGTCCGAAAACCGATAAAGTTACTGAAACGAAGGAAGCGGCGAAGTGAGCTTGCATCGGGAAGAAAAAAAGGGTCAGAACTATTTAGTTCAGTTCATTTGACAGAACCCCCTTTTTCTCTTTGCCAAACTGGATACACATGGTTTTATCACAATTTCAGTGCCGCCATCGCATATTCCTCCTCCTGGCCTGCATGTGTGCGAGTACAGTCACGCTAGTTTCTTGTAGCGCGATGCTGTCCACTGATGCAGCAGGATCACAGGACCAGTCACCTGAACGCACAATCCCTTGGAAAAGCGGAGGACAGGGGGTCTTACGCTGGGGGTGTGGCGGCGATTACTTGTATGGTGCATCCGTTGAGCCAACAGTTCTCGATGTATGGACTTGGAAAGGCGATATGGTGGAAAAAAGCGTTGGCATTCCGCTTCCTGATCGGAATTGCCTGTCGGTAGCATGGATGGATGATAATAGGTATCTGGCGTACGCGTGGGGAGAAGATTCTCGAAAAGCCGAGTTCTATTTGAGGAACGCACTAACCGGCAAGGAAAGAATAAAGGGGTCGGGAGTCTTTTCTATTGACCGCGAAGGAAAAAAGGGGTCGGGAGTCTTTAATCTTGACAAAGACGCAGAGCAATGATACGATTCTGCCATGCCACGACGATTGCGAGTTGCTAGCGGAGGATACGCCTACCATGTGCTCAATCGAGCGGTGGGGAAGATGCGTATTTTTGGCAAGCAACGCGATTTCGAGGCGTTCGAGGAAGTGATTGCGGAAGCCAAAGACCGGCTGCCGATGCGGATTTTGGCGTGGTGCGTCATGTCGAATCATTGGCATTTCGTGCTTTGGCCGCGCGGCGATGGCGACTTGTCGGAGTTCATGCGTTGGTTGACGGTCACGCACACGCAACGCTGGCATGCGGCCCATCGCACGGCAGGCACAGGCCCGCTGTACCAGGGCCGCTTCAAGTCGTTCCCGATCCAGGAAGACGACCATTTATGGGCGGTGTTGCGGTATGTGGAGCGCAACCCGTTGCGGGCGAATTTGGTCGAAGAGGCCGCTGCGTGGCGGTGGTCAAGTCTTTGGCATCGCCTGGACGGCAACAAGCGAGGGCTTATCGACGCCGGCCCGGCGCCGCTGCCTAGGCGTTGGCGGCAGCATGTGCAAACGCCGCAGACGGAGGCGGAGTTGGAGGCATTGCAACGTTCGGTGTCGCGCGGCTCGCCCTTTGGCGAGAGTTCCTGGCAGGAACGCACGGCGAAGCGATTGGGCCTGCAATCGACGTTGCGCGCCCGCGGCCGCCCCTGCAAAACGGCTGTCCTTGAATGAATAAATGACTCCCGACCCCTTCAATCTTCCCCGACCCCTTCAATCTTCCCTTCAATCTTCTCGACCCCTTCAATCTTCTTCAATCTTCCCGGCCCCTTTAATCTCCTTAATCTCCTCGACCCCTTTAATCTTTAATCTCCTCCTTTAATCTCCTCGGAACCACAGATGGACACGGATGAGTGTTGTCAGGGGGGGAGACAGGATTTACAAGATCGACAGGATTTGGATGATTGACAAATTGCGAGGCGCAAAAGAAGAGGATGGCGGACCGTCGGCAAGGCAAAGAAGAGAAAGTCTTCCACGAAGGCGCCAAGGAACCGCAGATGGACGCGAATGAACGCGAATAGGGTGCGGATGGGTGCGGGTGCCATGTCATTTGTTTTTTCTCAAAGATCGGAAGGACGAAAATGCAAAAGAGGAAGGTTGCGACGTTGTGTCAACCGCAGGCAGCCTTTCGGCATGAAATCGAAGACCCCCGACCCCTTTGATCCCCCCCGGACAATACTGGGCTGAGCCCGGGAGAATGACGGAGTGAAGGTTATGTTTTTCGCACGGCGCGGAGAGGTGGCTCTGTGGGTCATATTCCTTGTTGTTGCCGTTATCGGCGTTTCCACCGCATGGTTACTGAGCACGCTTACCGTTATGCCGCCGCTCGGTATTTTTGCAGTTTCGATCCTCGCGGCTTTTGTTGGATTCATTGGGATCGTATCGGCGCTCACATGGCTTGGCCGGTGAGCAACTGACGCGACAGGTCTCGAAAAGTTGTCACGCCGAAACAATGAAGCCAACAGAGGTTGCGAGGGAGAAAGGCTGAGTCACTTGCCACCTTTGAATAAGGGGTGCGAAATTTGGAATGCATATTTAAGAATCGCGGACGTCGATGTGTTCCGCACAAAATGGCGGGGCTTCGCTTGACCCGCCCTACACATTTCTAACGCATGCGTGATGTGAGCACCGGCCGATGGTGCGTCGAGGACGCACCCTACAAATTTTACTCGATAAAGTGATGTGAACATTGGTCGATGGTGCGTCGGAGAAGCCGGCAGGCTGCTTGACGTTGCATTGTGTTGTGGGGTAGAAAGCAAGCCGTGGCACACTGGAAAACAGTGCGACGATGTTCCCTCACGGCAACAGCAATCCGACCTGGCAACGATTCACAAGTTGCCGGAAGGAGCAGTATCGTGAGAAGCTCCCGAAACGGCACTGGCAAAGCCAGTGGCACACACTTACCCCTACAAATTTGGCGTTAGAATTCCAATTCTCGGAAGGCGCGGAAACCGATGCGGAGGGGGACGCAGGTGGCGATGACGCCGATTACGAGACTGGCGGAGATTCCGACGACGAGCCAAAGCCCGACCCACCATTGCACGGAAGCTTGCCCTTCGGGCGTTGCGGCGACGCCGGCGTATTGTTGCGCGGCGAGGTAGAAGTGCATGGGCATGGCCGTCAGCAGGACGATGATCAGGATGTAAAGAGTGCTGATTACGAGGTTCAGCGTTCCGCCGAAGCCCGCGGCAATGCGCGAGGGCGATTGTTCGCGCAGATTCGGCAGCCGAGCGCCGAGGCCGACGGCGATTCCCGCGAGGCCGAGGCATAGCACCAGGCAGGTCAATTGATGGCTGATCAACACGAGCGAAGAAACCTTCAACATCAAATCGCTCATGAGTACAAGGGCCGTGCAGGGAATGATCGAGCCGCCGGCCGCGAACAGAAACTTGCTCCAGAGGATCGTATCACGTCGGACGGGCAACAGCCCTAGAATCCAGAATCGGCGGCCCTCCAAGCTGATCGTGGGAAAGATGAACCGCGTGGTGAACGTCGAGAGCAGCAGCCCGACGACCGAGAGATTCAAAAAGCTGATCATGTTCACCCAGCCGATGTAAGGGCTATCGTAGGTGAAATGGCGGATGTTCAAAAAATAGAGCGATAAGAGCCCGAGGAAAATGAGGAATTGCGACCATTGCATGGGATCGCGGCGGAACAGCCGGATGTCTTTGATGATCAACAGACGCATTTCGACGGGCAGAAAACTTGCAATCCGGAAAAACGCCAGATCAAATCGGGCGGGGCGATGACGCCGGCGCCGGGTTGCACGGTCGTACAATCCGCTGTACGAAGAGCGATAGAACCTGCCGGCGATCCATAAGGCTAGTTGGCGGAAAAACAATGCGTTCGAGATCATCAACGTCAGGAACAGGATGCTTTCCACCCATTCGTGAGCCGTGGCCTTGAGCAAGCCGGTGCTTAACCACCAACTCGGCAGCAGGCGTTGTTCGGAAAATTGCAGGCGGTTCAGCACTTCCTGAAACCAACCGACCGTCAAGAGGTCGTTTTGCGGTCCGTTGAGCAACGACCAAACAATCCAGACGGCCCCGGCAATTAAGACGATTCCTGCTCCAAGAAGGACGGCAACGCGGCTATCGGGCACGCGCCGCACGACAAACAGGCAGACAATTGCCCCCAATGCCACGGGAATGTAGATAAAGGAGATTAAATAAGGCAGCAGCATCACATAGTAATACCACGGCGCGCCTTCCACGAAGCCGTAGGCCAATAGCATGGGGCTTCCCAACAAGATGAATCCCCAACTGCTCAATACGATCGCTTCCTGAAATTTATGCAGAAACACGCGCTCCGTGCGAGCTGGGATCGTCAGTAAAAAGGCGATTTCCCGGGTGCAATAAAGCGAGCTGAATAAAATGATGCCGGACGAAAAGATCAGCATCATCATCAGCGCGGCGAAAAACGCGCCGAAGATGGCTCCAATGCAACGGTCGTGGGTTTCGGCATGGGGAATCGCCGAGTCGAGGAACCAAAAACCGTCGGCGAACATCCAGAACATGCCGCCCCAGAGAAGCATCGTCAGCACGATGGCCAGCGTCACGCGAAAACGCGATTGCGTCAGCGTCTGGCGCAACAGCGTGCGCAAGATTCGGTTTCGCATCCGCCCGAAGGCGCGCGCTTCATCGTCGGGCGAGATGAATTCACGCGGCGACGACGATAGTGCGGTGGGAGCGGACATTCTTATTCGTCCTTCTCTTTTCCGTTGCCGCCTTCCGTTAATTCGAGAAAGAGCAATTCGAGCGACGTATGCCGCGAAGCCAGTTCGTCCTGCAATTCGCCGACGGTTCCGAGGAAATGCAGTTGCCCGCGGTCCATGATGCCGATGCGGTCGGCGATTTCCTCGGCGATGGCCAAGGTATGCGTCGACATGAAAACGGTTGTGCCCTTCGATGCTTCGGTGCGGAGCCGGTCTTTGGCCACACGGACGCTTCGCGGATCGAGGCCGACCATCGGCTCGTCGATCACCAAGACGGCCGGATCGTGGAGCAAGGCCGCGGCAAATGCCAGCCGCTGCTTCATGCCGTGCGAATAGGTTTCGGTCAGATCGTCGATAAAATCGTCGAGGTCGAAATTTTCAGACTCGCGTTGGATGAGCAGTTCGATGGTTTTGCGGTCTAGCCCGCGCATTTCGCCTGAAAATTCGAGAAACTCGCGGCCGGTCAGCTTGTCGTAAAGAAACGGTTCGTCGGGCACGTAGCCGATCGAGCGCGTAGCGCGACGCACGTCTTCGGCGAGATCATGGCCGCAAACGCGAACCGTGCCCGAGGTGGGCTGCAACAAGCCGGTGAGCATTTTAATGGTGGTGGTTTTGCCCGCGCCATTGGGCCCCAGCAAGGCGAACAATTCGCCGGGCGGGACCGTGAGCGTCAGCCCGCTTACCGCCACTTTGCGAGCGTAAGTTCGAGTTACATCGCCAAACTCAATCATGAGGCTCGCCCCGCAGGTCGTTCTCCATGTCCCACCACCGATCTCCCGCCGCTTTGGCCAGATCTTCGGCTTCTTCGTCGGGCAGACGGTTGAACGTGATCACGGAATCGAATAGGAGAACCTGCTGTTTCAGCACGGTGCCGTCGCGGCGCACCCAGAGTTTGCCTCGGGGAGTTTGGGAAGAGCTGTTTTGGCTGCCCGGATCGTTGCGATAAACTACAAGCCATGTATCCTCCATGACATCGCCCCAACAGATTGGCTCGATGCGTTCAACCGTGGCGTAAACGATTTCCATCGGTTTCTTGGCAGGCCAAAGAGGGCTATAAACAGGAACAGTCCATTGTTGACCGAGCCGCAGGCCCGGCAGTTGACTTTGCGGAGATAATGCATCGGATAATAATGCGTCGGAAGGGAGAAAAGCTTCGTTGGCAAACGAAATTCCGCCGGTGCGGACCAGCAATTGCAATTGCCGGCCCTCGACGGTGCCCCGAACGCAGATCATTTCCTTGAAAGGATCCAAACGGACGCCCGAATCAAATCGGACTAATCGACCTAGAGGGTCGATAATCAGCAGGCTTTTGGCGTCCATCTTCAAATTGCTGATCGGTTGATCGATCAATCGCGAGAGAGCCCGCAACCAGCCGGGCATCATATCGTCCAGGGGGAGACTATCGAAATGCACGCGGCCGTGGATTTCGGTCAGGCCGGTGGATTGCAGTTTGGTGTCGGTGATGGCCCAGCCGAGCGAACGATTGTTGAACGAAACCCGCCAACCGACCGGAGGTGCGTGCCATTGGGCCTCGACGATGCGGCTGTAGCTGGGCGGCTCGCCGATCAGAAGCGGCGGCAATACTTTCTCCTTCACCAGCCAACTCATGGTGGCAAACCAAAGCATGATCACCGCTGTGTTGAACCACCGAGTCTGCATGGTTGCATGTCGCCTTTAGAGCTAGTGCGTATTATTCTACCACAAGCCAACGAAAAAAACAGCAATTAAGTCACTCGTAACTGGTACCACTATCTGGTGGGAATGAAAATTTCAGTATAATCGACGTTGCACCAAAATGCCATTCTGGGGATGATAGTGGGACTTATTCTTCAAAAATGCTTTCCCTGCATGGAGACATGATCGTGTCTAATCGCAGAAGTTTCATGGTTTTATTCCTCCTTTGCGCAACTCTAACAGTACTCATAGGTTGTGGCAGCAGCGGAGACGGCAAAGCGGCGCCCACGGCCTCGATCAACACGAGCGGCACACCCGCCACGGAAGGGTCTTCGCGAGCGCCGGCTGCCTCGAAAGCGAACTCCGATCCTCAGCATCCGGTCGTTCAGATGGAAACATCGCTCGGCAAACTTACAGTTCGCCTGGATGCCGAAAAGGCTCCGTTGACCGTCAGTAATTTCCTTTCCTACGTCGATGCCGGCCAATATGATCAAACGATTATCCATCAAATCTATAAAGGGCAAGGCTTTTTGGCCGGCGGCTTCGGCGCCAATAAGGCCGAAAAACCGAGCCGCACACCTGTTCGCAACGAAGCCGACAACGGACTGAAAAACCGGCGTGGAACCATCTCGATGGTTCGGCAACCCGGTGAAATCGACAGCGCCACTTGCCAATTCCTTGTCAATGTCGCGGATAACCAAGCTTTGGATCATAAAGATCGCACGCCCGATGGTTATGGTTATTGCGTTTTCGGTGAAGTGATCGAAGGGTTGGATGTTATCGACAGTATCGCTAACGCACAGGTTCACGATACGCCTGAATTCGAGCGTACTCCGGTGCAGGCGATCGTCGTAAGCTCGGTCAAGCGAATTCGCTAGGATCCCTTTTTCTTCTCCGCTGCTTTCATCGCGGCCGCGTGGCTTTGCTGTAATCTCGCCAGTAAGAGCGACATGGTATACAGGCGTCCCGTGGGCGCGTTGAATTGTTTGCCTGTCGGGCTGTTGGACAACTGTTTGCCCAGCTCCTTGCCGCCTTTCGCGGTCGTCATGTATTCAATCATTTTGTAGCCGTCGGGCCCGCGAATCAGGTCGCGGACGGTCTGTTCTCCGTGGGGCATTCGGCTAAGCCGATCCACGCGATCATAGCCGTCTGGATACTTGGAAATGCTGCGCATGAACTTCCGGCCTTGCTCCGTGCTCAATTGGACTGCTAAAAATTCGTCTTTCGAGGGTACTTTTTCCACGATCTGACTTGCGTCGGCCAAGGGAAGTCCCAATTTTTGCAATTGTTTGAGCAACGGCTCGACCATATCGCGTGTGATTAGGTCGTTTTCTCGAAAATGGGGTATCGCTTCAAAGTATTCTTCCACCGATTGTTGTATCTTGGCAAACGAGGGAATTGGCTTGGATTGTGCGGGTTTTTCAGCCGGAGGAGCTGCAAAAACCGATCCAGAGACCGATAACGCACACGCCAGGAAAATGGGACGTAGTAGAATGTATTGCATGGCAGACACCCCCCCGTGGGGAAAACGGTAAAGACTTACGCTGACCAATTATAGGCTGTAGCTTGAGGCGTTGGTCGTCGATCAAGTTTGGGTGGCGCTAGTAGTGTTCCGTGACGACAACGCGCTATGCAGATAACCCAGATTTCCGCAGTGTGTTTATGCTACGCAATAGGCGTATTTGTGGCATAAAACCTGTTTTCACAATCTTTGGTTATTCGTATAGATGTTGTAATTGACAAAACCTGGACGATTGCGATAATCCATACTTGATTCACTGGCGGGATTGTATCGAGGCAATCCCCAAAAGGGCAACCGTCCGGTGGCAGGAGGTTCCACCATGTCGAATCCTACTTATTTCGTCCAAGAATGTCCGACGTGCGGGCGCGGTCTTCAGATTCGAGTGGAATATCTTGGCCGCAAGGTGGTTTGCAAGCATTGCCAAGGGCATCTCATTGCCGCGGATCCTGTAAACGCGCGTCACGATTGCGGAGAGTCGGCGAATGCCTTGATTCGTCGGGCCGATGCGTTGCTGAATTCGATGGCGCACGAAAGAATCCAACCGCGCCAATGTCCGCGCTGACGCAAGTGCGTCGGTTTACTCGCCCAACGCAATTACATTTTGGGGCTATCTCTCTTGTCGTCGCTTCTCGCGCATCGCGCGCACATATTCGACGACCATCGGCATCACCGAGATGATAATGATGGCCAGCACGATGATGGAGAAGTGTTTCTTGGCGAAATCCGGATCGCCGAACAGGTAGCCGCCGTATTCGACGGCCAAGTAGCCGCCGAAGACGAACAACGCGACCCAGGCCACGCCGCCGATGATGTTGTAGAGGATGAATTTCGAGTAATTCATCGCCCCGATTCCTGCCACGAACGGCGCGAAGGTGCGCACGATTGGAACAAATCGCGCGATGATGATCGTCTTGCCGCCGTATTTTTCATAGAAGGCATGTGTCCGATCGAGATGTTCCTTCTTGAGGAAACGGTAATGGCCGCTGAACGCTTTTGGGCCGATATAGGCTCCGATCCAGTAGTTCACCGTATCGCCGGCGATAGCGGCGAAGCTTAGCAATAGGAACAGCCACAAGGGATCGAGCGCCCCCAACGCGGCGAATGTGCCTGCCGCGAACAGCAGCGAATCGCCGGGTAAAAAGGGCGTAACGACCAAGCCTGTCTCGCAAAAAACGATGACCAAAAGGATCAGGTAGGTCCAAAGACCATAGTCGCGGATGACATCGCCCAGATGTTTATCCAGATGCAGGAACAGGTCAACGAAGTAGGAAATCCATTCCATGCAGTCATCCTGTCAATCGTGTAAATCCCGTCGATTCTTCGTTCCGTTTCGAGCGAAGAATTATCCCCGCGTCAGCTTGTGGAAAGCGGACATCAGCTTTTGGGTTATGGGGCCGGGCACTCCGTCGCCAATGGTGCGGCTATCGACCGTCACTACGGGCACGACCTCGGCTGCCGAGCCGGTTAGGAAGCATTCGTCGGCGATATAAACATCGTGCTTCGTCAACGGGATTTCTCGCACTTCGATGCCAGCTTGCTTGGCCAGCCCGATGACGACGTCGCGAGTAACGCCTTCGAGGATTCCGGCGTCGATCGGCGGCGTCATCAAAACGCCTTGCCGCACGAGGAAGATGTTGTCGCCGGTGCATTCCGCGATTTCGCCCTTATGATTCAACAGCAACGCTTCGATGCAGCCGGCCTGGATGCCTTCGATCTTCGCCAGGATGTTGTTCAGATAGTTGAGCGACTTGATCCGTGGGCTGAGCGCCGCCGGATGGTTGCGCATGACGCTTACGGTGATGATCTCCAAGCCCTTCTGATAAAGCTCTTCGGGATAGAGCGAAATTTTGTCGGCGATAATAATCACTTGCGGATTGTCGCAGCGGTTTGGATCGAGGCCCAAGGTGCCGACGCCGCGAGTGACCACGACGCGAATGTAACCGTCCTTGATTCCGTTGACGGCCAGCGTATCCTCGATGGCTTTGGCCATTTCCTCTTTCGTCATGGGAATTTGCAGCCAAATCGCCTTGGCGGAATTCCACAAGCGGTCGAGGTGTTCGGTCATGCGGAACACTTTGCCATTGTAGCTGCGAATGCCTTCGAAGATGCCGTCGCCGTAGAGCAGGCCGTGATCGTAGACGCTGATTTTCGCGTCTTCTTTGTTGTAAAGCTTTCCGCCGATGTAGATTTTTAGGGACATTTTTTTGAGGGGCTAGGGGCTAGAGACTAGGGGCTAGAGACTAGGGGCTAGAGGTCGAGGGGCAAGCAATCTAGTCCCTAGTCTCTAATCCCTAGTCCCTATTCTTCAATTCTTCCGCCGGCCAAACGGACGATTCGGTCGGTTTGATCGGCAATCGACCGATCATGCGTAACCATAACTATAGTGAGGTTTTGATCGTGGTTCAAGGTTCGCAGGATACGGATAATTTCTCCGCCGGTGGTTGCATCGAGGTTGCCAGTCGGTTCGTCGGCCAAAAGCAAGTCTGGCTGGGCCACCAGGGCCCTGGCAATGGCTGCCCGTTGCATTTCCCCCCCAGATAGCTCACGCGGCCGATGCTTTAAGCGGTGTCCCAGGCCGACCAATTCCAACAATTCCGCGGCCCGGCGTCGATGCGAATGCCGATTCCGAAGATAATTCCACACTCCATCTCTAATCATTAGCGGCGAAAGCACATTTTCCAGAGTGGTCAGCTCCGGCAACAGGTGGTAGAACTGAAAGATCATGCCGAACTGACGATTTCGCAGAGCGTCGCGTTCCTTGGCCGGCAGATTGTCGATTCGCCGACCGGCGTAGTAAATCTCACCTCGGTCGGGAGCATCGAGCGTGCCGAGCAGATGCAACAACGTGCTTTTGCCCGATCCGCTTTGCCCGACGATGGATAAAAACTCGCCGGGATGAATGCTCAAACTGACGCCGCGCAGCACCGGCACCTCGATCGCATTTTTGCGGTAGCTTTTATACAGGTCGATCGTCATCAGTTGATCGACCTGTTCGTTGTTTCGATCGACGATTCTCAAATGAGGTGCAGCTTCAACGCCGTCGGCCGAAAAATGCCCTTTGCGTGTTTCCGCAACAGTTCCTTCCAGTTGGTTACTCATAGCGTAGAGCCTCCACGGGATGCAGACCTGCCGCGCGTCGGGCCGGCAAAATGCTGGCCATCACGGCGATACCCAATGCCCCGGCCACGATCCAAACGAGCGTTTGCGGCACCACGACCGCGGGTATCCGGTAGAAATAGTAGATCGACGGATCGAACACCGGCCGGCCGGTGATCCAGGACAATCCGGCAGCGATTTCGTTGATGTAGTGGACCGTTAAAAGTCCCACGCCAAGCCCAAGGCCGGAGCCTACGATGCCCAGCGAGAGCCCATACGCGAGAAAGATGCCCATCACGCCGCGGTTCGAGGCTCCGAGTGATTTCAGAATGCCGATATCGCGTGTTTTTTCGACCACGATCATGTAGAAAATCGCCAAGATGCCAAAGCCTGCCACAGCGATAATCAGGAACAGCAGCATGTTGAGGATGCGTGTTTCCAGATCGACGGCCGACAGCAGCGGCCCCTGTTTGTCGCGCCAGGTATAGATGCCGTACATCTCGGGCAAAAAGGCCTCGCGCAGTTTGTTGCGAACGGCCTCGCCATCGACGCCTGGCTTCAGCTTGATTTGGATGGCATTGATCAGCCCGATGCCCGAGGTCGGGTCGATCATGCCGCGTAATTCCTGCAACTTTTTGATCGGCACGAATACGAAGCTTGAATCGTATTCGCTCATTTTACTTTCGTAGAAATCGATGATGGTGAAGTTGTCACTCGTGGCTTTCGGCGGTTGGCCCGCGGTTGGGAACGTGAGTTTCACATCATCGCCCGGCAGGGCCAGGAATTTGTCGCTTCCGTCAGTCATGCGGAAGCTGGTCATGGCGATGCCCAGCACGACGCCTGGATGCTGCTGTTTGGCGGAATCGAACTGTCCGCTTACTTCTTTATGTTGTGCAAAGGGATCAACCGGCCCGGACGATGGCATGGGAGCGGTCGGTGCGTTGCTTTTTTCCGACTTCAAATACTCTTCCTGAAACTTTTTCGTTCGCGCCATTTCGCGCCGCCACGCCCAACCGGCTTTGCTCATCTGTTTGCGCTCGGGAGCGGCATCGCCGGCTTGATGGTCGCGCGTGTCGTAGCCGCTTTCGCGCAGATCGAAGCTCATCTCCTCGCGGTTCGACGGATGTTGCAAATACTGGCAAAAACCGCTGACTTTGCTCTGGTCTTTCGCGTCGATGCCGATCAGTTGCACCTGCCGGGTCATCCAGTTGCCGTTGTACTGGAAATTCAGCATGGCCGGCACCACCACCGTCGCCGCCATCGCCTCGATATCGTCGCCGGCAATTTTGCGGATTTGTTCCTCGTGCCACGCGGCGTTCGGCATTCCATCGAGACTGCGCGCCTCGAACACCAAATCGCCGATAATCTCGTGGATGCGGTTTTGCATCTCACTGGTGAAACCTTCCATCACGCTATTGACGACGACCATCGCCCAAACACCCAACACCACGCTGATGATCGACGCCAACGCAATGTAGCGAGTGCGAAGGTAGCGAAAGCAGAGGAGGAGTTTGTACATGAAAGGATTCAGGGGTCAGGGGTCAGGGGCCAGGGAGCAGTCAATGTGTCATTCTGAGTGAAGCGAAGAATCTCGTCGGAACCTACGCAAGATCCTTCGCTTCGCTCAGGATGACGGTCTCTCTTTCTGTTTTGCACTAGCCACTCTTCACTATCCACTCTTCACTAGTCACTCTTCACTAGTCACTAGCCACTATTCCACTTCCGGCCTTAGGAGCGGGAACAGGATCACTTCTCGAATCGACTGCGAATTGGTCAACAACATCACGAGCCGGTCGATGCCGATGCCCAAACCGCCGGCAGGCGGCATTCCATGACGCAACGCCCGAACGAAATCGTGGTCCATCTTGGCCATCGACTCTTCGTCGGGCAGGCCGTCCAATTGTTTGGTAAACAACTCTTCCTGCAAGTCGGGATCGTTCAGCTCGGTATAGGCGTTGGCCAATTCCATGCCGTGGATAAACAACTCGAACCGCTCGGCAATCGAAGGGTCGGATGCTTTGCGCTTCGTCAACGGGCAAATGCTCGACGGATAGTCGGTCACGAAAATCGGGCCGACCAACGAGTCTTCCACCTTTTCCTCGAACAAGAAACTCTTTATCACGTCGGGATGCTTGCCGACTGTGTTGAAGCCCATCTCTTCGGCCATATCGGCGATGCCGTCTACATCGTCGGCCTTCAGGCCCGTGTGTTCGGTGAATAACTCATCGTAGGTTTTTCGAGCAAAGGGGGGCGTAAAGTCGATCTGCTTGTCGCCCCAGGGCAACACAAAACCTTGGCCTGTAGCCTTGATGGCATCGGTGATGATGGCCTCGGTCAGATCCATCATCGTTTCGTAGTTGCCATAGGCCTGATAGATTTCGATCATCGTGAATTCGGGATTATGTCGGGCGTCGATCCCTTCATTCCGATAAACGCGGCCCATCTCGTACACCCGCTCGATGCCGCCGACCAGCAGCCGCTTGAGATGCAATTCCAACGCGATGCGCAAATACAGATCGATATCCAAGGCGTTGTGGTGCGTAATAAACGGTCGCGCGGCCGCCCCGCCGGCAATCGCGTGCAGCGTTGGTCCCTCGACCTCGACAAACCCTTGGCCCGCCAATGTGTTCCGAATCGACTGGACAATCTTCGTCCGCCGCAAAAACGTTTCTAAAACGCCGTCGGTATGGATCAAATCAAGATACCGCATCCGCTGCCGAAGCTCGGGATCGGTCAAACCTTTGTGTTTTTCCGGCGGTGTGGCGATGGATTTCGTCAGAAATGTCAGCTTTTCGGCGAAAATCGTCAATTCCCCGGTCCTGGTGCGCTGCATCTCGCCATCAACGCCGATAATGTCGCCCAGGTCGAAACATTGCGCCAAGGCGAAGCCCTCCTCGCCCACTTGGTTTTTGCCGATCATCACCTGGATGGTGCCCGACCAGTCG
>CAYWGR010000103.1:8931-19327 GCA_964458015.1 uncultured Planctomycetaceae bacterium | reverse complement strand
GCAGCACCATGACAGCGGCAACGCCAAGGGGGGGCCAAATGACCGACGCCCCGGTACCCCAGTCGCGGTTTCGGGATCGGAGCCACACGGTCAACCTCAGCGGCACGGCGCCGAGATAGAGGCCAAACTCGTGGGTATTTCCGCCGACGACGCGGTCGGCGAATAAATAAGGAGCGGTCAGTTGTAAAAGATTCAAGGGATGCAAGGAGCCCCAGTAAACGTAGCCGGAATCCGTTGAAAGGCGTGCGCTATGTTGCCACGCATCGAGCGTCGGGAGAATTTGTATTCCGCCAAGTAAGAGGCCGATACCTTTGGCGATGACGATTCGCGGCCAAGTCGGCGTTGTGCAGCCGATGCAATGGTCGCAGGCGTCGCGGAGATTGCAATCGGTTCGGGCAGAGTATTTATAAGCGTTCAAGAGGAAAACGGCGTAGGAGAGTTCGGCAGCGAATGAAAACCAAACATATTGCGGATAACCGAGCAGCAGTTGCGAACCGGTCAATGCGGCGATCAGCGCCGAGGCCAGTGCGACTCGTTGTGTGCGTGAGTCGAGCAGTACAATATCGATGGCCCAAAGCAGCCAAGGGATGTGGGCGATCACGGCCACGGCATTGGGGTGCAGGAAGTGGAGCAAGTTGAAACTGGAGAAGGTGAACAACAAGCTGCCCAACATTGCGGCGTCGCTTCGACCGAGGCGGCGTTTCAACAGCAACCAACAGCCGAGCATCATCAATGGGTAGGGAAGCAAATATTCCCAGCCGAGCGCGGCTCGGAGCGGAAGAATTCGATAAAGCAACTGATGCAAAGGATGGTAGGGACCTCCTTGGCCTTCACCGGTTAGGTAGAAACCCGAAAACAATTGGGGCATCCAATCGTAAGGCTGTCCGTCGGCGAGGCGTTCGGCGTAAAACGCGCGAATGGGCAAATGAAATGCGCCCAGGTCATCGGCCGTATAGATTTGGCCCATGAAAAAAGGGGCTGCCAAAATGCCAAACAACAGCAATGCCGCTAGGATCGACCAGGAGGTCAAATTGCGGTCATCGTGGTTGTTCTGCAAAACGGCAGTCTCTTGAATCCGTGCGGACATGGGGGGCAGGGGAAAAAAGTAGTACGGGCGGAGTGTCCACCATCCGGGGATAATGCAAGGGGAGCCCTTCGGGTTCCCAGACCAACCATAGATTACGGGGAACGGGGAGGAGGCGAAAAAAACGAATAATTTTGACTTTTTTGGGATATAATCTATAGGGTAATGGTTGTTAAATGCACGTATTCCCACTTGGGGCTAGAGAGATAGGAGGTCCGCCATGCAGGCATGGATCGATCGCATACGAATGTTTATTTGGTCCGAAGAAGGGCCGACGGCGGTGGAATACTCCGTCATGCTGATGTTGATCATCATGATCTGCCTGGCCGCGATCGCATTGATCGGAACGGAGACGAATACGACCTATGAAAACATGTCGAGGTCGTTGAATCCGTAAGCGAAAACATCGTTAGTGCACCATGATTTGCCAGTTGGCGACGAGTATCACTAGGATGCCGAGAATCCAGGTGGGGACAGGCGGATCTTCAGGGACGTAGAAGAGCTTTTGGCACCGAGGGCAGAAATTTGGACCTTCGGTATTCACGGGCTGGCCGGTGTATTGCTCACAGTGGGGACAACGCGCACGCATAACTCACCGCTTCTTTTTATGCACGATTCCTTTCGGCATAGGCGTATAAACTCCTCTATCTGCAAGCATACCTTAGTTTATTGCTTCCGGACATGCGAAAACGACGAATGCCGCTGAAGTAGGTGCAGAGGCATTGATGCCGACGTTGCCAAGGTTTCGTGTCTCTCCGCAACGTTGTTTGAGACAAGTTAGTTTGTCCAATGCCCGCGAAAGGGCTTATTGGCAATGCAGGGTGCAAAAAGAAATATTTTTTAAATGGCCGATTTGACAAACGTTGAACTCGACCTAGATTCTCAAATAGAGGCAGGACGCGAGAGCGTCAGCCGCAGCGGAGCCGTTATGTGACGGTTCCGGCACAGGGTTTGTCTCCGCCGTGCAGCACGTTTCTGTGAGCTTGTCCGATCGGCGGGATTCCTGTGTCGCGAAGGCCTGCAGCCTCTTTATCCTCGAGAAAGGCAAATCGGTCGTAAGGCCGAGACGCAAAGCCAAGGGCCGGCGGTTGAAAGACCGACGGAAGCCTGGTTGCCGAAAGGATGCAACGAATCATTTCGGTGGAGACGATGAAGGGGTTACCTTAACAAGATGGGATCCCGAAGACGAGTCGCAGGCCGGCGCTGGAGAGGAAACAATCCGGCGTTTCGCCTGACGGATCCCGGTTATGTTTGTTATTCCGGTGAGCTATTTGAGAGAGCTCGGGCCGGGATGGAGGAATACAGATGAAGTCGCTCGCTTTGAAAGTGCAACGTTTCCTCGTCTCCGAGGATGGACCAACCGCAGTGGAATACGCTGTTATGTTGGCCCTGATCATTATTGTGTGCTTGACCGCCATTAGCTCGGTCGGCACCAATACGAAGTCCACGTTCACGAAGGTTGCCAACTCGATTGGAGCCTAAGGACGTCGAAAGTGGCGTGGAAATCGCCCATCCGGAACAGTCCCTCGACGTCAAAAGAATTGGCGTCGAGGGACAATTTTTTTGATCTTTGAAAAGTTCGCGTCGGCAAAATTGCTTGCCTCCGTTTTTGAAGGGATCGAAGGCGTAGTTTTGATTTGAACGCGATTACCCAACTGACACCAATGGAAGAAAGGGATACCTCATGCATTCGCTCGCTTTGAAAGTACGGCGTTTCCTGAAGTCAGAAGACGGGCCAACGGCCGTCGAATATGCAGTTATGTTGGCGCTGATTATTATCGTGTGCTTGGCTGCGATTAGTTCGGTGGGCACCAATGCCAAAAGCACGTTTACGAAAGTCGCTAATTCGATTGGAGCCTGATAGCGGTTGAAAACGTCAGCTCCGGCTACTTTCGGACGCGATGTGGAAAACCACAAGTCTTAAAAGAGCCCCTCGATGCTAAAAGAGTTAGCATCGAGGGGCTGTTTTTTGACCTATGCTTCAATAGAGAGCCGAGAGAAAGGTCGAGCGCTGAGCGTCTAATATGACGTAGGCGCCGGGTCTTTCAGGTTGGAGCGGTGGTTGTACTTCCGCTCCGTGAAAAGTTTTTTTAAATGCGGATCAATGGTCCGTGTTGAAATCAGCAGGCCGAGATCATGTACCCTGTTATTCCCATGGAATTGGCGCCAACCGTTGTACAGATGGTGGTATGTTTTATCACCGTTGTCGGCGCTTTCTGGGGGCTCATGATGAGCGGCCGCGTTTATTGACGGCTAGATTACTGATGATTGGCAAAGCAATGGAATTCGATTGATTATCCGGTCTTCCATGAGTCGGCGCTAAAGAGTTAGTGATTTAGGACGCCATTAGGAAACAAAGTTAAGGAGAAATTGTTCGATGTTCGCGATGTCCCAAGTTCCCTCCGCTGTTATGGATAATTGGCCAGTTTGGCTTTTAAGCGTCGTTTTGGTAGTTGCCGCAGTGATCGACGGCTGGATGCTGAAAGTGCCGAATTGGATAACCTTCCCCTTGATCCTCAGCGGCTGGATCTACAGCACCGTGTTTTTTGGTTTGGAAGGTTTAGGTTGGAGTATCGTCGGAACAGTGGTTGGCTTGGGTTTGTTGCTGCCTGCTTATGCCATCGGCGGCATGGGCGCGGGCGATGTGAAACTGTTGGCTGGCGTAGGGGCATGGGTTTGGGGAACAACCACTTTGTATGCTTTTTGCGTGTCAGCCATCATTGGCGGCGTGATTGCCATCGGAATGGTTCTTTGGCGTCGTGACTGGTATCACCATGTTTACCAGTTTTGGGCGATAGCAGAAGAGATTTTGGAAGTTCGAGACCCGAACAAGTTGGCGGCAATTGCAGCAGATCGGAAGAGCAGCATGCTTTTGTTGCCGTATGGGATACCGATTGCGATTGGAACAATTGCCTATTTTGCCTGGATGGGGATGCTTCTTTGATATGCACCAAGGTGCCCAATATGCGTATATTCAATGAGAGTGAGTTTGAAAAGGTTAATTTATTTCTTGAGAAAACTCTAAGCGGTAATCTCGCAGGAGATAAATTAGAGAAGGCTTGCCGACCATGCCGAAGAAATCGACAAGGTGCTGCGGCCGTAGAGTTCGCCATCGTTGCGCCCATCTTTTTCATGATGATATTCGGCATGATTGAGTTTGGGCGGGTGATTATGGTACAGCAGGTTTTGACAAACGCCTCTCGGGAGGGGGCCAGAGCCGCCGTTGTTGATGGCAGTACCAGTGCAGGAACGAAAACTGTAGTCTCGAACTACCTGAGCAGTGCGGGGATTTCGGGCGCCACGATTTCGGTCTTGAACAGCAGCGGCAGCGCGGTGGAACCCAGTTCCGTTGGCTATGGAGAAACAATTACCGTCAAAGTAAACGTGCCATTTAGCAATGTCAGTTGGCTTCCGAAGCCGTGGTTTTTATCCTCAGGGACCGAGTTAAAGGCCAGCACGGTCATGCGTCGTGAAACCGTGCAGTAAAATCGCATAACCCCGAGCAACGCTGAACCGTTGCAGAAAAAAATCATGCGACCCAAATCATTAGCCTTGTTGTTGTTGGCTCTCGGTTGCGGCCTGGTGGCGTCAATCGGCATCACCGAGGTGATCGCCAAGCGCAATGCGGAACCTGTAGGGACGGCGGGGGATACCCAATCCATTTTCGTAGCGATGACAGACATCAGTTTGGGCGAGTTACTGACCCCCCAGGTGCTGAAGGTCGAGCAGTGGCCCAAAGATAAAGTGCCGGCGGGAGCGGTTACGAAGATTGAAAACGCGGAGGGGCGCCGGGCGCGGACCAAACTTTACGCGGGCGAGCCGATTCTAGAAACGAAATTGCTCGGCAAGGGTGCGAGCGAACAGGGCGCCACGGCATTGATTCCCAAAGGATATCGCGTCGTGCCGGTGAAGGTGGATTTGGTGAGCGGCGGCAGCAGTTTGATTTTGCCGGGCGACCGCGTGGACGTGATGATTCATTTGGTTCGGGATCCGGGGCGCGAAATACCGGAAACGCTAACACGCACGATTCTCCAGGATATCAAAGTGTTCGCGGTCAACGACGTTGTGGATTTGGAGAAAGAAAAGGATCCGAGCAATAAATCGATCGATGCCAAAACGATTTCGCTTTTAGTGACGCCCGAGCAGGCGGCTAAATTGATGTTGGCCACGCAGATGGGCACGATCAATTTGGTGATGCGGAGTACGGAGGACGACACGCAAACGGCCAACGTGCAGGCGAAGCCGTCGGAATTGTTCGGCGGCCCCCCCAAGTCGGTTCGCGAAAAAGAATCGTTGATGGCTGGTGTGGAACAGAATCCGGCCGAGAAGACGAAAGGAATTTTGGATCTGTTGAACACGATAAAGGCGAAGCCGTCAAAGGATTCGACGGAGGAGCCGAAGTCGTCGCAGATCTGGACCATGCGTTTGTTAAAGCCCGGCGAGGTGAGCGAAGTGCAGTTCGAGTCGGATGGAACGATGTCGGAGGATTCGCCTACCGGGACATGGAAGACAACGACCTTAGCGAGCGGCGCGGGCGGCAATGCACCCAAAGCCGCGGCGCCTGTTCCCGAGGAACCCGTGCCGCCGACACGCACGCCCGAGGAACCGAAGCCCAGCAAGAGTTCGAAACAAGAGCCGAAGAAATCGCAAAAGGATGTCAAGGATGACACCGCACCGGGCAAATAGTGTCCGGACATTCATGCAAGGAATACAAGGATGTATACCCGATCTTTCCCGCGACTACTCGCGTCGCTAGCGTTAGCGGCCATGTTGCCTTGCACGGTATTGGGTCAACAGCCCGAGACGGCTCCGTTGGCCAAGCCGTCGGTGATGTTCAAGATCCAATCGCAGAACGAGCGGATGGATATCACCGTTCGCACGAGCCGCATTCTGACAATGGATCAAAAGATCGCTCAAGCCCAGGTGAGCAATCCCGACACGCTGGAACTCACTCCGTTGTCGCCGAATCAGATTCAAGTGTCGGCGAAGGCGACGGGCGTGACGCAGATCAACTTGTGGGGCGAGGATAAGAAGCTTTACACGATCGATGTGATCGTCATTGGCGACTCGCGGGAACTCGAGATGGTGTTGCGATCGACGTTTCCGAGCGCGGCGTTGAAAATCATGCCTGTTTCGAATGCCGTGCTGATCTCGGGCTTCGTGGAACAGCCGGAAATGATCGACCGGATCGTTCGCGTCGCCGAGGAATTTTATCCCAAGGTGATCAACAACATGACCGTCGGAGGCGTGCAGCAGGTGCTTCTGCACGTGAAGGTCATGGAAGTATCGCGGACGAAATTGCGGAAATTGGGATTCGACTTTGCGAAAGTGACAGGTTCGAGCGTCGTTACATCAACCCCTGCTGGGTTGTTGACGAATGCGATCGATACTACGAGCACGTTGAGGCCGGCTTTTGCCGGCGCAACCAATAGCACATTTATGTTCGGCATCGTGAATGGGAGCAGTGCTTTTTTTGGTGTCCTAGAAGCCCTGCGGCAGGACAACCTGGTGAAGATATTGTCGGAACCGACGCTGACCACCGTGAGTGGGCGTGCGGCCTCGTTCAATTCGGGCGGTGAAATTCCCGTGCCGGTGCCGCAAAGCTTGGGAACCATTTCCATCGAGTGGAAGGTTTATGGGACGCAGATCGACTTCGTTCCGATCGTGCTGGGGAACGGCAAGATTCGTTTGGAAGTACGTCCCCGGGTGAGCGAGCTTGATGATTCCCGGTCGATTCTCATCAACGGGACAACGGTCCCGGGCATTAAATCGCGGCAGGCCGACACTGGCGTTGAGATGCAGGCCGGGCAGACCCTGGCAATGGCTGGTTTGGTGCAAACGTATGTTGAATCGTACAACGGCGGGTTGCCTTGGATCAGCGAGGTGCCCTATTTAGGCGTAGCGTTCCGAAAGACTAAAGAGCAGAAAAATGAAGTCGAGTTGTTAATGCTCGTTACGCCGCAATTGGTCGAGGCAATGGATCCGAACGAGGTTCCGCCCTGCGGGCCTGGAACTCAGACGACCAGCCCGAGCGATTGGGAGTTGTTCATGCGGGGGCATCTGGAAGTGCCGAAATGTTGCCCTGCGGGACCGAATGGCCCCTGTGCACAAAACGGCGGCAGGCAGCCGCAGCCTCCCGAAGGTTTGATCCAAGGTCCAGGGGAAAAGGTGCCGACGCCGCAACCGATGGACGGAGCGAGGTCATCTAATCCGAGCAATCGCTATAATCCAACCAAGACCACTGCCTCGGTGGGTGCAACACCGACCGTGGCCCCGGACGGTTCACCCGGTTTTATCGGCCCGGTCGGATATGATGATGTAAAGTAGAACATGAGCAATGTTCTTCGATTAGCGATTGTGGACCCCAATGATGCGCAGCGTGAATCGCTGAAAAGCATGTTATTGGGGATGGATATGATCTGGCTCGAGGCGGAATGTTCCCGCTACGAGTTTTTCTCAGATGTTGTAGCTCAAACAAACCCTGATATCGGGTTGGTGGCGATTGATTCGGATCCGCAGAAGGCGTTGGATCTTGTCATGCGTTTGACTGCAACAACGCCTGATTGTGCGGTGTTGGTGGTCAGCTCCTCGAACGACGGTAAATTGATACTACAAGCGTTGCGGGCGGGCGCTAAGGAATTCTTGACGCAGCCGTTGCGGATCGAAGATTTGTTGGCGGCGTTAGGACGCATCGGCGAGCGGCGCACGGGCCGCGGCGGCGAGGGCCGTCCTCGAGGCAGTCGGGTGATCGCCGTGGCCGGCGCCAACGGCGGAGTGGGCACGACGAGCCTTGCGATTAACTTGGGATGCGTTCTTGCCCGGGAGCCGCAAAATTCGGTTGCATTGGTTGATTTGGATTTGTGCCTTGGCGACGCCGACGTGTTTCTCGATACGATTCCCGACTACACGCTGGTGGACGTGGCCCAAAATGTCACGCGGTTGGACTTCACGCTCTTGAAGCGGTCGTTGACGAAACATGCGTCGGGTTTGTATCTGCTGCCTCGTCCTGTGCAGTTGGAAGACGTTTCGCTGATAACGCCCGACGACTTGCAGCGTGTGATCGGCTTGCTGAAGGCCACCTTTACACATTTGGTATTGGATCTGTCGAAGGGATATTCGGCCATCGACATGATCGCGTTGGAAATGGCCGATGAGATCTTGCTGGTTACGCAACTGGATTTGCCGTGCCTGCGGAACGTCGTTCGATTGATGATGTCGTTGGGCAATATGGGCGGACTGGCCGACAAAGTCAAGATCATCGTCAATCGCGTGGGGCTCGACAGCGGCCAAATTACTCTGAAAAAGGCCGAGGAAACAATCGGTAAACCGATCTACTGGCAGATTCCCAACGATTATCGCACGATGATCGAATCTCGCAACAACGGTGTGCCGTTGATTGAAACATCGCCCAAGGCGGCTATTACGCAATCGTTCCAGGCATTGGCCAATGCTCTTACCGGCGAGGGGACCGCGCAGGTTGTGGAAACCGCCGGTAAAAAGAGCTTGAGCGGATTGTTCAAGCTTTGGCCGAGTAAGAGCGGGAAGTAGGAAGCCCGCACTCTTGCTGGAATGCAGCGCCGGTTGCAGCAGGCGGCCTTATCACTCGACCAAGACCGCTTCTCGAATGCGGGCGGTGCTGGGTGAATAGTTGATCGTGATGTTTCCGCCGCCGCTGATATCTACCGAGCGGCTGATATATTGAGAGCCGATTACGGCATTTCCGCTACCTGTGATTTGCAACTGAGCGTTAGGCGTGTAAAAGGTTCCTGTCAGATTGAAGCTGCCATTTCCCGAGAGTGCAACTTGTTGCGTAGCAGTTCGGTTTTGCCACAACAACATGCCGGCATAGGGTCCATCGGTAAGTGCCGACAAGGCGACAGTGCCGGAAGAGTTTCCCGTGATTTGAATTTGCTGGTTAAGCGACGATCCCGTGGGATTGTTGTACAGCAAAACACCGCCGGTGGTGCTGGGGTCCATCGTGATATTAGCCCCGGTGGACTTAAAGCCGCAACCATCGAGGGAATAGATACCGCCGGCCGAGTTGGCGCTGGCCTGCTTGAGAATGACTTCATCACCGGAGACGAAATTAGGCAGGCTGGTATAACGGCCCGGAGTAAGAGTGTATTGTTTGTTGCCTTTCCCGATACTCTTTGTGGTTATCTGGCCGTTGACAGAAACGGTAGGCGCCGGCAAGTAGCTTAATGGATCCGGAGTGGGTGGCACGCCGGTCGTGACAGGTCCATTCAACGTGCCGCTGTATCCGCCTGTAATCTCGAAGCCGGGCGCGGTAACGCTGCCGCCTCCCGAGACGACCACAGCTTGCGAATGGCCCGAATTGACCACGACGCTTGCGTTTCCCGTTGCGGTAACGACTCCTTTTCCCGAGACATTCAAAGCGCTTTTCGCGGTAGGATCGAGGGCAATAATGGCAATGCCCGAACCGGTCCATCGACCGCGAGCGACGGCGCGTGCCGTGATGGGGATGGCCTCGGAGCCCCAAATTCGGCTGAATGCTCGTTGCTGGAAGTAAGTAACAAGAACCTCAACATAGCCGGGTTTGCCTATAAAGGGCCCGCTTTGCGGTGGAATGTAGACCGTGGTTGAGGATTGATCGCCGTCGTTCGGAAAACCGTTATCGCTGACGGACGTTAGCGCGGCGGCCAAAGCAGCTCCGCCGGGGTCATAAACGGCATAATTGCTGGCCACAATCGCGGGGTAATTGACGAACAGTTTCGTGGCGGCTGCCAAAGCGGCGGCATCGCAGGCGCCTTGCACTCTGCGATGGTTGTCACGGACCAGTCCGCCGTCGAGGGTAATGGCCATAATGCCAAGGATGACAAACAGCATCATCGCCATAAGGACGACGACAACGCCGCGTCGTTGTTGAAAGCGTCGGAGAATTGGTGCGTTCGACATGATGGAGATTGCTCCTAAATTCAGTTTTGAGTTGCTTGTGTGTGATCCGATAGACGGATGTCGGCGGTCTAGAATGATATAGGACGAACCTCTTAATAGGACATAGGCATTTCAGATGTACTGGTCAGTGTGATAGGGCTCGTAAAAAACGTCTCGGGAAACCATTTGTATTGCACTGTGACAATCACATAATTTCGGACGGCAATTTGGGCCGGCGGATTTTGATTCTGGTCAATATCGACATAAACCGGCACATTCCGGGGGCTCAAGGTCGTCGGCGAGGTCCAGTCGATATTGATTTGAAGCTCATCGAGATTGAGGAGGACAACCCTGTCGGCAAGGAAGCTTTTGAGTTCGTTGCTGCTGACTACGGAAGGCGCGCCGGTTTTTTGGTGG
>CAYWGR010000103.1:0-8921 GCA_964458015.1 uncultured Planctomycetaceae bacterium | reverse complement strand
TTTTGGTGGGTGCCTTCCTGGAAATAGTCGCCGCCGTGCGTCGAGGCGTAGCGGGCACAATCGCGTGCCAAATGGGCGACTTCCTGGTAGCGGGAGATGCCGAGGCCGCCGACGATCTCAGCAAAAACGATGAACAGCAGGACCGGCGCGACGATCGCAAACTCGACGACAGCGGCTCCGCGACGCCGACCATTGTGACTTATGGCAACCATCGATCTGCCCTTTTTGTTGAATTATTTCCGAAGAACGTTCTGTCTTGCGTCGGCCGAATCCAGTTAGAAATTCGGCGTAGCAGGCAGAACGCTCATGCGTATCGAGCGACTGAGAATCGTTTGTTTTGGAACTCCGGGATACTGTGCGATTGTGGTAAACGGATAAGTAACAGTGACATCCACATGAGTCGGGTTGCTTGCGTTGTCGGTCGAGCAAGAGATCCCCAACTCTTGTAGATTAAGATTGCCGGCATCCGCCTTACATGCGGTTAGGATGCCGCCGGTATCGAGAGCATGGATTTTGTCGGCGCTCCCGTAAATCGCGCCGTTGCGGGCACAATTGCTGACGGTGAGCGAGTAGTAGAAAACGCGACAGAAATCAACGGTCGCGATGAACACGAAGCAAAGAAACGGGAGCATCACGGCAAACTCGACGGCTGCCGCTCCCCGGCGAAGCTTCTGTCCCAGAGACAGCTTTACACATCTCATGGCCTGCCCCCTTTCGGTAAGTGCCTAGAGATGATGGGCGATAATCTCTCCCATTCAATTTTACGTTACTCCCGGCGAAGTATCAAAGCCTCGCCTGAAGAGGGGGCGTGGGGGTTGCACGTATTTCCTGCATATTTCAACTTCAAATCACATATCGCCGCATCGACGCTTTTGCACTTCGCTATGCCTCACGTTGGGAAATAATTATGACACCCCCACGTGATCGATTGCTTGCACTTTGATTGTCGTGGGAATAGAATGGCCGCACTTTGCCGGTGTAGCTTTACGAACCTTTTGAAGGAGTCGTTGAATTATGCAATTTGCGTTACAAGAGCTTTTCCGCGTTGCGTCGGCAGTTGCTTTATTGGGTCTTTTGTGCGGAGAGGCGGCGTCCTCCAGGGCTGCGGACCGTTTAACGCCCATCGATCTAGGGCAAGTCAAGGTGGGCGGCGAAATCGGGCGACGAATTGACGTAACGATCAACAATAATCTCTTGGTGCTCGATGCCGAGAAGGATTTTCTACAGCCGTTTCGCGTGAAGAACTCGAATGACGGTTACGTTGGATTGGGCAAGCTCATTGATGCGGCCGTTCGGTTTGCGGCCTATACGAAAAACGACAAAGTGATTGCTCTGAAAAAACATCTCATCGAGGAGGTGCTGAAAACACAGGAGTCGGACGGCTACATCGGCATCATGTCGGCGAACGCCCGGATTGCACATCTATGGGATATCCACGAGATGGGCTATATGGTGTACGGCTTGACGAGCGACTATCATTTTTTTGGCGAGAAGCGATCGCTGGCGTCGGCCTGCAAAATGGCCGACTATATCCTTGCGAATTGGAAAAAATTGCCGGCCGATTGGGCCAAGCAAACACAAGTCGCCACGAATGTTTCGGTGACAGGGATTGAACGCACATTGCTTGCGCTCTATCGCGAGACCAAGGATCGGCGGTATTTGGATTTCTGTTTGGAACAGCGCGCCATTGCCGACTGGGATTTGGGCATCGTCGTGGGGCGGCGCGAGATGCTCGAGGGGCACGTCTATGCCTATCTTGCCCGATGTTTGGCTCAATTGGAACTCTATCACCTGGAGCCGGATGCGAAGTTGTTGAATCAAACGCGGCGTGCGGTCGATTTTATGACAAAGGCCGACGGATTGAGCATTACCGGCGGGGCGGGCCAGTGGGAAATCTGGACCGACGATCAAGACGGTCGCACGGCTTTGGGCGAAACGTGCGCCACGGCATATCAGCTTCGCGTCTACAACACTTTGTTGCAAATGGAAGGCGATCCGCGCTACGCTGATTGGATCGAACGCACGATTTACAACGCTTTGTTTGCAGCCCAATCGCCGGACGGCAGGCGGATCCGCTACTACTCGCCCGTGGAGGGCTGCCGCGAGTATCATCCGACGGATACGTATTGCTGCCCCTGCAATTATCGCCGTATTATCGCGGAATTGCCTGAGATGATCTACTATCGCTCGGGCAATGGTTTAGCAGTAAGCCTTTATACCGCGTCGGAAGCGTCGATGAAGCTGGAGAACGATGTATCGTTGAAAATTCGTCAGGAAACGGATTATCCCACGTCAGGACGTGTGATGATCGAGCTTCAACCTTCGAAGCCGGCGAAGCTCGCCTTGCAATTGCGCATTCCACGATGGTGCGTTAATGCCGTGGTGACGGTGAATGGGCAGCCTTTGGAAAAAAAGGCCGTGTCGGGCGAATTTTTCTCGATAGAACGGATATGGAACGCCGGCGACCGTGTGACGCTGGAGTTGCCGATGCCGTGGCGATTCGTTTTGGGACGTAAACGTCAGGCGGGACGAGCGGCCGTGATGCGAGGGCCGATGGTCTATTGTTTGAACCCGGCACGGATCGAGACGTTGGCCAAGCTGGATGCCGCCGACGTGGGTGGGGCAATGCTATATCCCGCGTCGATCAAGGGCGACAAGGATTCCAAGACGTTTCGACCCGGTGGGACATCCTGCACCATCAAGGCCGGCACGGCGGGATACGATATGTGGTCTTCGGGCAATTTATCGCTGCTTTTGACCGAGTTTCCAGATCCCGAGGGGAAATGCGTCTATTTTCGTTTGCCCGATTTGAGCGGCGCTGTGCCGGATGAACTGTTTGGCGGAAAATAACCGTCTCTCCGGCTGTGCTTTGAAGCAGTCAGGTTCAATTTAATCCACCCTGACGGTGATCGCCCGTTACGCAATAATGCGTGTGGGCGAGTGTATTCCATCGAATCGTTCTAATCGCTACAACCGGCATGCACGGCCGGTCGATGGATCTTGGCACTCTGCGCCGAGCCATAAGCTATCTTTTTTTGGATAGGCCCGCATTTGTTGCATTCCGGCCGCGGGTTGTCGTTTTTTATCATCCCATTACGCGGGAGAGGAAACGGCCGGCATGGGGTTTCGACTCGACCGGCAAGGGAATGTAATCAAGGACAGATGAAGCAGCGCTCCGTGAAGGAGGCAAACGAGCATCAATTATGGCGAAACTTACGGTTCCCGCACGTCCTTCGGATTCGAAGGAAACTGATTTCGAGGATCTGAAACAACGAATCCACAGTAAGCTTGTGGACAAGTTGGACTTGTCCCGCGTGGGTGAGTTGGAAGGCGATACGCTGCGCCGTGAGATTCGGTTGGTCGTCGAGCATCTTTGCGACACCGAGGATACGCTCCTGAATCGCAACGAACGCGAGCGATTGGTGAGCGAAGTACTCGATGAAACCTTCGGCCTGGGGCCATTGGAGATGTTGCTGAAAGATCCGACGATCAGCGATATCTTGATCAACGGCCCCAAGAATATCTATTGTGAGCGGCGCGGGAGGATGGAGAGGACGAATGTCGTCTTCCGCGATAACAAACATTTGATGCAGATCATCGACCGGATCATTTCGAAGGTGGGACGTCGCGTGGACGAAACCTGTCCGATGGTCGATGCCCGCATGGTCGATGGTTCGCGTTTCAATGCGATTATTCCACCATTGGCCTTGGATGGCGCTTGCGTTTCCATACGTCGATTCGGCGCCAATCCATTGAAGTTGGAAGACTTGTTGAACTACCGGGCGTTTACGCCGGAGATGGTGATGTTGCTCGAAGGGGCCATCAAGGCGCGATTGAACATTTTGATTTCCGGCGGTACGGGTTCCGGTAAAACGACGCTGTTGAATACATTATCTAGCTTTATTCCGAACACCGATCGTATCGTGACCATCGAAGACGCGGCGGAATTGCAATTACAGCAGGACCACGTCGTTCGGTTGGAAACAAGGCCGGCGAACATCGAAGGCAAAGGCGCCATCAATGCGACCGACTTGGTGCGTAACGCCTTGCGCATGCGTCCTGAACGAATCATCATCGGCGAGTGCCGTGGCGCGGAAGCGCTGGACATGCTTCAAGCCATGAACACGGGCCACGAAGGTTCGATGACCACGTTGCACGCGAACAGCCCTCGCGACGCCTTGGCCCGGTTGGAAACGATGATCATGATGGCCGGTTTCGAGTTGCCGTTGAAGGCGATGCGCACGCAAATCGCCAGCGCCATCGACTTGGTGGTGCAGGCAAGCCGTCTTCAGGGCGGTTCCCGCAAGGTGACTTACATCACCGAGATCGTAGGCATGGAGCAGGATACGGTGGTGATGCAGGATATCTATCGTTTCGACAAGGAAGGCGTGGATGAAACCGGCCGTGCTTACGGCAAGTTCATGGCCACGGGCATACGGCCGTCGTTCATGTCGCGATTGGAAGCGGCGGGCGTGCGGTTGCCGTCGAGTGCGTTCCGTGAACGTGTGATGATGGAGGATTAAGCCTTGGACCCCATGTTGATCGGGATAATCGCATTCATAGGAGTAACCGCTCTGGTCGGCGGGGCGACATTGCTGTTGCGCGAAAAACCCTCGAACCGCATAGAGGATCGGCTCGATATTTTAACGGGCACAAGCATTCCGACGTCCAAGGATGGCGCCAAGGAAGCGAGCATTTTATCGCAGCCCCTGGATGATCGAAGAAGCATCTTGCAAGCTTTTGTAGATCATTTCGGAAATGTGGAATTGCTTTTCGAGCAGGCGGATGTGAATCTCAATTTCACGAAGTTTCTTTTGGCGTCCTTGGGATTAGGAGGCATAGGGTTGGTCATCAGTGCGGCGGTGGGCATTCATCCCGCCCTGATTCCGATGGCCGCGCTGATATTAGGATTCCTGCCGTTGATGTGGATATTGTTCCGCCGCAAGCGACGGATGAAGGCGTTTGCCGCGCAATTGCCCGACGCCTTGGAAATGCTTTCGCGATCGCTACGTTCGGGCCAAAGCATCGGATTCGGATTCAATATGGTGTCGTCGGAAATGGCGGCGCCGATCGGCAAGGAGTTTGGCCGGGTGTTTGAAGAGCAAAACTTGGGCGTTCCGCTGGATGATAGCCTTCGTGGCATGACCGAACGGATTCCCAACTTGGACTTGAAATTTTTCTCAACGGCCGTGATTCTCCAGCGACAGACGGGCGGTGATCTGGCCGAAATTCTCGATAAGATCGGCAGTTTGATTCGAGAGCGGTTTCGCATTTGGGGACAGGTGCAGGCGCTTACGGGCGAAGGCCGAATGTCGGGCGTTGTTTTGCTGGGTTTGCCGTTTGTACTTTTTTTGGCCGTCTATCAGCTTAATCCGGACTATATCTCAGTGTTGTTTACCGATCCGATGGGGAAAAAGATGCTTTTCGTGGCGGTGGTAATGCAGGTGATCGGAGCTTTGGTGATCCGGAAAATCGTCAACATCAAGGTTTAGCGCCCGGGGACAGCAACAATCGACCGTTGCGTAGGAGAAATAGCCAGTGATTTTCGCCCAATCATTATTTGATTTCGAAAGCATGGTTCCCTGGGCGTTGTTCGGCGCCTTTGCCGCTTTCGCATGGTGGCTGCTCGATTATGTGGCGTCGGGAAAGCCTCGGGCTGTTGAACGTTTGGACGAGCTCAAGGAACCTCGCAAACGCCGAGATGTAGCAGGCGAAAGCGCGCTGAAAAAGTCGGATGCCATGACCAAGATGCTGGAGAGGGCGAGTCCGGCGTTGTCGAAGCCGTTGCAACCAAAGACGGAAGCGGAGATGGGGCGTCTTAAGGCGAAATTAGCCTATGCTGGATTCCGCGGTGAATCGGCGACAAGCATTTTTCTAGGCCTTAAGTTCGCCGGTTTGATAACGGGGCTCTTTTTGGGCGGCGGGGCGATCACTTCGTTGCGCGGGATCAATCAAAGCTCGATGATATGGACGGTCGCCCTGGCGGGCATCTTATTTTACTTGCCCGACTTCATTGTGGGAATCATCGGTGGGAATCATAAGCAGGCTATTTTCCTTGCCTTGCCCGATGCGCTGGATTTGATGGTCGTTTGCGTGGAAGCAGGGCTTGGGCTCGATCAGGCGATGCGCAAGGTTTCGGAAGAAATGAAGAAGACGTATCGGATTTTGGCCGAGGAATTTGCAATTGCGAATTTTCAATTACAGATGGGACGACCTCGCGTGGAAGTGCTGCATGAGCTTGGCGCGAGGACGGGCGTGTCGGATCTCCGCGCGCTGGCGGCGGTGTTGATTCAGACCGACAAGTTCGGTTCAAGCGTGGCGCAGGCGCTTCGGACGCAGAGCGATTCCATGCGTATTCGACGCCGTCAACTGGCCGAGGAGAAAGCAGCCAAAACGGCTGTGAAGCTGATATTCCCGCTGGTGCTTTTCATTTTCCCAGGCATCTTCGTGATCTTGGTCGGACCGGCGGCCATTACGATGGTGCGCGAGTTGTTCCCGATGATGGGACCGTAGCGAAGAACGTTACGCTTGGGATTTCAGAAGACTCTTTTGCCGGCGTGCGGGGTTTCGATGACCGTCAGGCCGTCGGCATAGGTTCGCGATGTGACTCGCGTGCCTTGCGAGTCACATTCGTCGCTAAAGGCCACCAGATCACCGTGTTGCGGATCAGGGGCGAGGTAATCAGTCGGCAAACCCTCGGGAACTTTCGCGGGAACGTGGGCGGGAATCTGGGCGACATGAATCACACGCGGCAGTTCTTGCCGTGAATCATGATTGGATGCAAACGCGGGCAGACGATGGTAAACGATCTCGCCGTTGTTGAACCACACGGCAGTCACATCGGCAGGGCCGTTAGGGACCGTGTCGTCGATCTGCGAAACAGTGTGCTTGGCATCTTGAAACTCGCCGGCTTCGGCCTGGAGGACGGCAATCCGGTGCATGGCCCAGGATTTGGCGGATTCGCGGTCCAGGCGAACGGCATCATTGGCCTGGACGATTCCGGCCGAGAAAGAAGCGAATGTGAAAACGACGGCGAACAACTTCGTTGCGTTGTGGAGCATGGCTGTGGATCTTGTTGCGAACGCCTGGCGAAAACGCGGTATTTCGCCTTCGGATGAGTATAAGATCCAGCCTAATTAGAGTGGTATGATTTGTCAAACAGTTGCCATAAGAACATGTGGGGAAGGAAGATGCGACGACGGGCGTGCCGTCGAGAGAAGACGCTTTTACGGTGCGCCGGCGGTTGCGGAAATGGGCCTACAGCCTTGTGCCCGGGCTGGTAAATCGCTGGGCCGACTCATAGCTTATTGCCCCATCCTTTAGAAGACGTTTGATTGCTTCATCCAGCGTAATCATGCCTTCAGCGCGATTGGTCAATAGGATATTGTCGATTGCTTCGATCTTACCTGTGCGAATTGCCCCGGCGATGGCGGAATTGTTGAACAACAACTCCAAGGCGAGCACTCTTTTTTCGCCCGGGTGAATGCTAGGCAGCAAATGCTGGCTTACGACGGCACGAAGGCTTAATGCCAGTTGAGCTCGCACTTCGTTTTGGTCGCTTTGCGGAAAAAGATCGGCGAAGCGGGAGATTGCTCCCTTGGCGTCGCGCGTGTGCAAGGTGGAGAAAATCAAGTGGCCTGTTTCGGCCGCGCTCAAGGCCATTCGGGCCGTATCACCGTCACGAATTTCACCGACTAGGATGATGTCTGGATCCTGACGCAAGGCATACTTCAGACCGTCGGCGAAAGTGTGAACGTCCTGTCCGACTTCGCGCTGCGTGACCACGGAGCCGGGTGTTTTGGGAAACAGATATTCGACCGGTTCTTCAACGGTGATGATGCGGTAGCCGCCTTCCTGGTTCAACAATTGAAGCAGCATTGCCAGCGAGGTGGTCTTGCCCGAGCCAACGGCGCCGCCAATCAGCACAAGCCCGTTCCGAAAATGCGTCAGGCGATGTGCAAGGTCTTCGGGAAAGCCGGCCCAGCGAAAATTGGGAATTGCGGACGGGATCAAGCGAAAGCAGGCCCCCATCAGTTGCCCGCTCATGAAATAGTTCGCTCGCAACCGTTGCGGCCGGTTGCGCAGCAACAGTTCCAAGGCGAAATCGGTGTTTCGCTCCGTCTCGAAGCGGGCCAATGCATGGGGCGGGCAGAGCGGCAAGAGCAGCGATGGAACAATGCCGCCGTCAACGGCGTCATATTCGAGCGGTCGCAACGCTCCATGAATTCGCAAAACCGGCGGATAGCCCGCCACGACATGCAAATCTGAAGCCCCCGACTCGGCAGCCTCGGCCAGCCAATCGTGAAGGAGAGTGGAAACGGGTTGTTCGTGTTCGACTGTATTCATCATCGGATCCGGTTCACAATTCTAGCATTCCGATGATGTATCGTGAAAAATTACTTTTCCTGTAGCCCGAGTAGGTTTTTCAGGGCATTTCGCAAGGGTTCCTCGACAAAGTATTTTGCGATGTGATGCCTCCACCAACCGTCATTCTTCTGATAGATGTCCCGAACCTTGGGGTGGCCGGACTCCAAAAAATCATTTCCAAGTTTGGGATCGAAACCGCAGACAACATCCAGCCTATCATAGATATTCCACCAATTACCATGGACTTTTTCGGTCGGATATCCGTTTTCACGAGTCCACTCAGGCGTTAGATGTTCTTGTACTTCCTTCAACCCGAGAGGGCTACCGAGGGTCATGATTCCATCAATTGCCGGACAACTCGCGACGCGTTTCAGGCAGTCATACGCGATGACTGTGCCCATACTATGGCCGATAACCAGATGCGGACCCGTTGGGCTTTTCATAGCCCCATCCTTAACGGCTTGCACGAATCGCCGTCGTATTTCATTTTGAACCTGGTATCACTAGTGTCCGAACGTTTTTATAAAACTCACGTGTAAGCGTTTGCTAATCAA
>CAYWGR010000102.1:11889-19721 GCA_964458015.1 uncultured Planctomycetaceae bacterium | reverse complement strand
CAGATCGTGGGAAATCTCCGGTCGGAACTTGGCCATCGATTGGAAGGCGAAATTGTAAACAGGATCTCGCCAACCGACCAAGGAGGAACCGATGTCGGATTCCTGAGCTTGCCATTGGGAAATCAACGGTGTGCTGCCCGAGGTCAGCCCGTTCTCTTTGGCGAACTTTTCGAGGTCGGGCTTTGCCGGCGGCAGGCCGACGGAATCTTTGCCCTTGTTTTGTATGACTTGAACGTCGTATTCCTGACGTTTCTGGCGATACAGGTCCAATTGTTCGCGGAGCGAACCGAAGACTTTTTGGATCTTTTCATAAGCGATTTCGCGACGAATCCGATTTTTCGTGGATTCCGTCAGGCCGGTTTGCGGCTCGGCCGGTTTTTCTTGGGCCGCCGGTGCAGCAGATGCTGCGGGTTTCTCTTGGGCCGCCGGAGTTGCGGGCTTTTCGGCCGGTTTTTCCGGCGTCGCTGGTACAGCAGGCTTCTCTTGGGCCGCCGGTGCCGCCGGCTTTTCCGGCGTGGTCGGCGCGGCGGGTTTCTCGGCAGGCTTCTCTTGTGCGGCGGGCGCTGCCGGTTTCTCTTGCGTTGCCGGAGCAGCGGGTGCGGCCGGCTTTTCTTGAGCCGCAGGCGTTGCTGGCTTCTCCTGCGAAGCAGGCGCCGCTGGTTTCTCCGCCGGCTTGTCCGCCGGTTTCGGATCTTCGAGATACGAAGTCAGCCGGAACGGCGAAGTCGTATCCAAGGCCGATGTTTTTTTCTCTTCCTTCTTTTCCGTCTTTACGGGCTCTTTATTTGCAGGCTCTTTCGAGTCCTTCGATTCTTTCTTCTCGGCCGGTGCATTTTCCTTGGCCGCCTCGGGGGCTTTGGCGTCCTTGGCCGGGGCTTTTACATCCTTGTCCTCGGGCTTCTTCTCGTCAGACTTCTTCTCGTTGGTTTGCTTTTCCTCGGGCTTAGGATCGTAGCGGTCTTTGTTTTTTTCGTAACGTTCTTTGATTTCCGCATCGGTTACGATCGTCGGCACGGTGAATTTTTCAATCTCTGCCTTAATATAATCCATGGCCACTCGCTGCGGTTCGCGGAACCCGGCATCCGGAGAACGGGGATGTGCGAATTTGTCTTTGTTGCTCTCGAAAAACGCTTTCAATTCCGCATCGCTCGGCTCTTCGACCTTATCCGCGAAATTCGCCACGGGTACGGCCAACGCCTCGATGGTCGCCGTTTGCTTGACGCGCTTGAAATAGTCCCAACGTTCTGCGGGCGTGATGCCGGCCAAGCTGACCCCGAATAGCTTTTGAACTTGCAAAGCGGCCAACTCGTCGCGCATGGCACTAAAGAACTGAAGCTCGGAAATGCCCGATCGCTTGAAGGCCGTTTGGAAATTGGTGGGCTTAACCGAGTTTTGAGTCAGATCCTTCAGGAAGGAATTTACGAACTGGTCGCTGATGACCATGCCCAATTGTTTGGCATGATTTGCCAAAAGCCAACTGTTGACCGCCGCCTCCTCGGTGGGGGGGCCCATGATATACTCAACCAGCGCGGGCGACTGGCCGGCCATTTGCAGCACATCGCCCAATACGCCCAAAACTTTTTGCCGTTGCCGACGCAAGGCATCTACGTCGGATTCGCGTAAATTACCAAATTTCGATGTCTGCACTACAACTTTATTCACAGCGGCTCTTCCGCCGATCAAATCCTGAAGATATGGCAAGATTACGAAGGAAACCATTGCCAAAAGACACAAAATCGCCATCATCAGCTTCTGGCGTTTGCGGAAGACAGAAAATGGGCTGGCCATCGGGTGCTATCCTTCTCTAGTGGGGTTTTTGTTCAGGAACTCGGCTTGACAAGGCAACCCCCGTGGGAGTAATGGTGTCGGAAGACCTTGTTTTCACCGAATAATGCTATCTTTGTTGGCTGCCGAAAACAATCGGCGAACGTAATCCGGCAATTCTAAATGGGTTGGGCCTAAATGCAATGCCAATTCATTCAGGGTTGTAAGGATCCTCACAGACGTTACAATCCCAGAATTTCCCTAGATTCCCAGGAATAACATGGCTAAGAAATCGAGCAACGCCGGTGGAGCTGCTTTGGTGATCGTTGAGTCGCCGGCGAAAGCTCGCACGATCAGCAAATTTCTCGGCCACGGTTATACCGTCGAGGCAAGCATTGGCCATATCCGCGATCTTCCCCAAGGCGCGAAAGAGATTCCGGAAGAGTACAAAAAAGAGGACTGGGCCTATCTTGGAGTTGACGTAAACCATGATTTTCAGCCGGTTTACGTGATTCCTAAAGAAAAAACGCAGCAGGTGCGCAAGCTGAAGGGGCTTCTGAAAGAAGCCTCGGAATTGTATCTGGCGACGGACGAAGACCGCGAAGGAGAGGCCATCAGTTGGCATCTTTGTGAAGTCTTGGCCCCCAAGGTGCCCGTCCGGCGACTGGTTTTTCATGAAATTACCGAAGAGGCCATCCGCGGGGCAATCGAAAATCCGCGCGACATCGACACAAATCTGGTGCAGGCCCAAGAAGTCCGCCGGATCGTCGATCGGCTCTATGGTTACGATGTATCCCCCCTCTTGTGGAGGAAAATTCGCCCGCGTTTGTCGGCCGGTCGGGTGCAAAGCGTAGCGGTTCGGCTGATTGTTGAACGCGAACGGCAGCGGATGGCCTTCATGTCGGCCACGTATTGGGATTTATTGGGCAACTTTGCCAAACAGGGCGCCGGCGAAACTTTTCAGGCCGACTTGCTTTCGGTCGATGGGCGTCGGATTCCCGCGAGTCGCGATTTTGATCCGGCAACCGGAAAAATCAAAGATCCCGGTCTATTGCTGCTCGACGAGCGCCAAGTTGGCGAGCTTCTCGAGCGCCTTCGCAATGTGACGTGCCAGGTATCGAATCTCGAAGACAAGCCCTATACGACGCGGCCCTATCCGCCGTTTACCACCAGTACGTTGCAGCAAGAGGCGAACCGAAAATACGGTTTCACCGCCCGGCATACGATGCAAGTGGCCCAATCGCTTTACGAAAACGGCCATATCACTTACATGCGAACCGACTCGACCACGCTTGCGGCCGTGGCGATCGAGGCAGCCCGGCAGTTGGTGGCATCGCAGTATGGCCAAGAGTATCTGCCTGCTTCGCCTCGCGTGTATCAGACGAAAGTGAAAAACGCCCAAGAGGCGCACGAAGCGATTCGACCGGCGGGGCATCCCTTCGATTTCCCTGAAGCGTTGCGCGGCCGGTTGAGCCCCGACGAATTCAAACTTTACGATCTGATCTGGAAGCGGACGGTTGCCAGTCAGATGAACGACGCGCGGTGCCGTCGCGTGACGATCACCATCGACGCCGGCGGCGCGCTGTTCCAGGCCTCGGGCAAGACCATTGAATTTCCCGGTTATCTTAGGGCCTACGTCGAAGGTTCCGACGATCCCGAATCGGAATTGGCCGACCGCGAGGCCGTGCTGCCGACCGTGGCCGTGGGCGAAAAGCTGGATTGCGCCGGCATGGAATCGAAAAGCCACACGACCCAGCCGCCCAATCGGTTCAGTGAAGCTTCGCTCACCCGCACGCTGGAAGAAATGGGCATCGGCCGGCCGAGCACCTACGCTTCGATTATCGACACGATCCTTGCCCGGGAATATGTGTTCAAACTCAAGCGAGGCAATGTGCTGGTGCCCACATGGACTGCATTTGCCGTCTCGCAACTGTTGGAATCGCACTTGCCGAATCTGGTCGATTACAAATTCACGGCCGAGATGGAAGACGAGCTCGATGCGATCAGCCGCGGCGAGATGAACTACGTGGATTATCTGCGGATGTTCTATTTCGGCAACGATCATCCGGGTTTGAAGCAGTTGCTGGAAGATAAAATTGATGAGATCGACGCCCGCAGCGTGTGCCGTATTTCGTTAGGCAAGCCGCAAGGCGAAGGGCCCGAGGCCGACGAGATTTTCGTCCGAGTCGGGCGTTACGGGCCGTTCCTCGAACAAGGCGAACGTCGAGCAAGCTTGCCCGACCAACTCGCGCCCGATGAATTGACCCTGCCAAGCGCTTTGGAAATGCTTGGCAAGGCCGAGCAAGGCGACACGCCCTTGGGCCTTTGCCCCGAGACCGGCAAGCCGATTTTCGTCAAGGTCGGCCGCTTCGGACCGTATGTGCAACGCGGCTCGACCGACGAGGAAGAGAAGCCGCAAAACGCCTCGCTCCTCAAGGGCATGGAAGCCGGCGATGTGACTTTGGATATTGCCGTTCGGCTGTTGACGCTGCCTCGCACGCTGGGCACGCATCCGCAAAACAACGAACCTGTATTGGCCTTCAACGGCCGCTATGGACCGTATGTGAAATGCGGCGAGGAGACACGATCGTTGCCCAACGAAATTTCGCCCCTCGATGTTACGCTGGAGCAAGCGGTTGAGTTGTTGGCCCAACCCAAGGTGCGGCGCGGCGCGGGCGGCCGAAGCAAAGAACCGGCCAAAACGTTCGATGCTTCACCCGTCACCGGTCAGCCGGTCCGCTTGATGGCGGGCCGCTACGGGCCTTATGTCAGCGACGGCGTGACCAACGCTTCGTTGCCGCGCAGCGTTACGACCGAGGAAGTCACGCTTGAGTATGCCTTGAATCTATTGGCCGAACGTGCCGCGGCCGGGCCAAGCAAGAAAAAAGCCGCACGCAAGAAAGCCGCTCCCAAGGCGGCGAAGAAGACAGTGAAAACGGCCGCCAAGAAAAAGACAGTGAAAAAGGCCACGAAAAAAGCCGCCAAGAAGACGGCTAAAATCGCGAAGAAGGAATAAAGATGTACCGGTGCGTCGCGGATGCTCCCTACACAACTTTGTCATTGCTGCCCATCAGAAATAGTACACTGTTTCATCAGTTCAGCCCATTCCTGCATCTGAGATGCGTCTGCATTCTTGGCTAATTCGGGCTTACAAGCATTTAACTCGCTTAACGCTAGTGACGGATCGTTGATCTCTTGAAGTAAGATGCTCGCCAGTGAAAGCCGAATCGACAATGTCGGCAAATTGTAATCTTCGGCCAATCGAATCGCTTGGCGATACAACTCAACCTGTGACAAATAGTCGTCACAGAAATCCGCTTCTGTCTCTCGTAAAACGGGATGATCGCCATAGCGTCCACGAAGCTCTTCCAAAACATTCAATAGCTCTTGAAAGAGTGCGGCTCGCAATACGTGATCATCTGCAAGTGCTGCATTGGCAAGGGCACGGGAGATTGCCTCGACGCTTTGCCATTCTGATGGACTAAACGGAAATGGTTTCATTTTTCACCTTGAAAACACTTGAGATCGAAGGCACGTCACGGACGCCCCCTACTGCTAGCCCCTAGCCTCATACCGGCGTCTGCGAGTCGGCGGGGCCACGCGATTGAAGGGCTTGGTCGATTTGCGCGAATTGTTCGGGCGTAAGTTGCCATCCGCTTGCGCCGGCGGTTTCGCGAATTTGATCGGGCCGTTTCGCACCGCAGACAGCGGCTGTAATGCCCGGCTGATGGACCGTCCAATTGATCACCAGTTCGGCAACGCTATGGCCTGCGGATCGAGCGATCTCTTGAAGCCGATCAACGAGATCGTGATTCTTTCGCCGTTCGTCGCCCTGAAACATGGGATACTTGCTCCGGCTGTCTTTGGCGGCAAATACGAAATCACGTGTAATCTTTCCGGCCAGAAGGCCTTTCATCAACGGCCAATAGACCGTGACGGCGACATTATGGTCACGGCACCAGGGCAACACATCGGCCTCGATTTGCCGCATGATCATGTTGTAGGGCGGCTGAAAAGCCGACAGTGGGCACTCGGCCGCAAATTCCTCGAGTTGTGCGAGCGTGAGGTTGGAAGCGCCGATGGCCCTAGTTTTACCTTCGTCGAGAAGCCGCCGCATTTCACCGGCCGACTCGACGAGCGGCACCTTGGGATCCGGCGCGTGAAGATAGAGCAGATCGACCCGATCGGTGTCTAAACGACGCAAGCTTTCCTCGCACTCGCGCCGCAGCGTGGCAGGCCGGGCATCGGATGTGTGGTGGCTTTCGGGGCTCCAATGCAGCCCACACTTGGTGGCAATGACCATTTCGTGGCGTCGTTTGCCAAGCGCGCGGGCGATAAGCCGTTCGCTCTCGCCATAGCGGCCGTACATATAGGCCGTATCAAGATGGTTGATGCCCAGCTCGAAACACGCTTGGATCGTTGCGATGCTGTCGGCATCGTTGACGTCAGGGCTTGTCATTCCAGCGATGGGCCAACAACCCAAGGCGACTTCGGAAATTTTCAGGCCGGTATTGGCCAGAGGGCGGTATTCCATGATTATTCGCGGGTTTCTTCCTGTTCCGTGGGATCTTGTTCCGTGTTTTTTCGTTTTCGCACGATGTCGGTCAATAGATATTCGATTTGGCCGTTGACGCTGCGCATTTCTTGTTGTGCCCAAGCTTCCAGCTCGCGGTAGAGCGTGGGACTAATGCGCAGCAAAAATGATTTTCGCGATTCCATGCAAAAAACCAAGCCTATGTATAAAGCGTGCCTGTGTTGATGATCGGCTGAGCTTCGGACTCGCCGCATAGCACAACCAACAGGTTGCCGACCATGGTCGCCTTGCGTTCCTCGTCGAGCTGGACGATCTGTTGTTCCGCCAACTCCGTCAGGGCCATTTTGACCATGCTGACGGCGCCGTGGACGATCTTCTGCCGGGCGTCGATGATGGCCTCGGCCTGTTGACGGCGCAACATGACGCCGGCGATTTCCGGGGCGTAGGCCAAATGCGTCAGCCGCGCTTCCTCGACCTGTACGCCGGCCTTCGACACGCGCTCTTGAAGCTCCTGCTGCAAGGCCGCGCACACATCTTCCACCCCGCTGCGCAAGGTAATCTCGTTTTCTTCGCCGTGATCGTAGGCATAGCAGCTTGCCAAGTGGCGCACGGCCGACTCGCTTTGGATGCGCACATATTCTTCGTAATTCTGCACGTCGAAACTGGCGGCAAACGTATCTTCAACGCGCCAGACCACGACGGCGGCGATTTCGATCGGATTGCCGCGTTTATCGTTCACCTTCAGTCGGTCGCCGTTCAAGTTTCGAGCGCGCAGCGAGATACGATCCTTCGTGTTCAGCGGATTCGTCCACCACCAGCCGCTCTGTCGCACGGTGCCTCGATACGCACCGAACAAAATCAGTACACGTCCCTCATTCGGTTCCAAGGAAAAGAAACCGAACGATAAGAACACGCCTAGTCCAATGATCAGGATGCTGCTAACGAGCAGATAAAAATTCGGCGTCTGGTGCATACGTTCGGCTTGGACCGCCGAGACGATGAACCCTATGAACAATGCGATTCCTATCAGAAAAACAAAAATAACGACGGCCAGCATCTTCCAGCCATCAAATACGTGCGTTTGCTTTTCGCGACTCATGGCATTTTCCCCTTAGTTATGGCCTTGGCCCAATGTGATACTAGAATGATATCACATCAATATCACACTGTCAATCCAGCTTGTGTCAACGCTCGCAAAGCTTTGGCACAGCGAGACTTAGGGTATTTCCAAAGAAGTGCCCATGCTAAGGCATTAGGAATCAGGTATTGCATCGCTAAACCCAACGAAGGAGAATGCCCAACATAACGTAATAGGGATATCATGACCGCCAAATAACCGCCAATCGTGGAAGGTAACCATGACCTGGGAAAATAGAATCACCGTTGATTCCTCTGTACTTGTCGGAAAACCAGTCATTAAAGGCACTCGGTTGTCGGTTGAGTTCATCGTCGGATTGCTGGCGCAGGGGTGGGCCGAAGACGAACTGTTGCGCAACTATCCCGGCATTACGCGAGAAGACATACTCGCCTGTCT
>CAYWGR010000102.1:0-11879 GCA_964458015.1 uncultured Planctomycetaceae bacterium | reverse complement strand
TCTCGCCTATGCACATTGAAAGATGAACGCGTCTTTCAAAAAATGGACTCGCAGCTTTAAAACTGGAAACCGTATTAATCTTTACAGCAATCGCACGGGCATTCGTCGGGCCAAGGGCCATCGGGGCCGAGGGAGAGTCGCGCGGCTGCGGGATTGAGCCGCTCTTCGATCAACTCGCGGATCATGCGAACGAGTCGTGGATGGGTGCCGACGACCTCGGCTCGCACCATGTTGATCCCAAGCTCGTCGCAGAGGTTTCCGACCTCGACGTCGAGATCGTAAATCACTTCCATGTGCTCGACGAGAAAACCAAGGGGCACAATCACGACATCCGTGATCTTTTCAGCGGCGTGCAACTCGCGGATATGTTCGCGAATATCCGGCCCAAGCCACGGCTGCGACGGCGGGCCGCTGCGGCTTTGGAAGGCTAAGCTCCAGGAAACGACAGTCCCCTCTGCCCTCTTCTCTCTCCTCGCATCACTGGCCACTAGTTCCGCCGCCAACCGGCACGCTTCGCGCAACTGACGCTCGTAGGGCGAACGTTCGGCCATCGCCGTGGGAATGCTGTGCGCTGTAAAAATCAGGCGAGTGGCGTCGCGACGTTCTGGGGGAACCTTGGCCAATGCCGCGGTCGTGCGAGCGGCCAACGATTCGATGAAGCCGGGATGGTTGTAGAACAGCCGCAGCTTATCGATTTGCGGAGCCGCCGGCCCAAGGGCTTGCCGGGCTTGTTCGATGTCTTCGAGATATTGCCGACAACCAGGATAGGAGCCGAACGCCGAAGTGACAAAGGCCAACGCACGTTGTACGCCGTCGTCGGCCATCTGCTGCACCGTATCGGCCAGCATCGGATGCCAATTGCGATTGCCCCAGTAGACCGGCAACTGCAAACCATGCGCATTTAGCTCGCCGACCAGGGCCGTCAACAAAGCACGGATTTCCGAATTGATCGGGCTAACGCCGTCGAACAACTCGTAGTGTTTGGCAACTTCCTGCAACCGCGCAGGCGGAATGTTTTTGCCGCGTGTAACATTCTCCAAAAACGGCAGTACATCTTCCATCCCTTCCGGCCCACCGAAGGAAAGGATTAAAATCGCATCATAAGCAGAAGGTGGAAGGGGACTAAGAGATGGGGAATCGGAACTCATCGTTTCATCCTAATCACGATTATGCACCCACACCGATCCTCGATAAGCTGCAAGTTCTTGTGATTGTAACCGGCAAGGGCGAAAACACAACCGGGCAGGGGGTTAACCAGGAGAACTGCAAAGTCCTTGGGCACGGAGAAACCGTCATCCTGAGTGGAACGAAGGATCTCGTTTGCGTATTCGGACTTGTATAGCCGTGTCCCCGCTATAGACATGGCGACCAGCCGACCAGCCGGTTGGCCGGCGCTGCTTTTTACCATCATTCCTCGCAAGCTTAATACTTCGCGGGCAAGATCCACACGTTTCGGAACTGCACGGCGTCGTGGTCGCCTTGAAGGACGATCGGGCCTGTCGGCGCTTCGTCTTTGTACAACTCATACTGAATGCCGGTCGGTCCTTGGAACTCTTCGTTCTCGTGGATCAAGACGCCGTTCTGGTACACGGTAGCGCGGGCTTTCTCGACGACTTTGCCGTTCGCGTCCAACCGTGGCGCGCGGAAGAAGATGTCGTAGGTCTGCCATTCACCGGCGACCTTGCAGGCATTCACCTTGGCCGGCGTTTGGCTGTAGAATGCGCCGCACTCGTGGGATTCAGGCTTCTTGCCGTGCGAGTTCATAATCTGAATCTCGTACCGGCCCTGCATACCGACGCCGCTGTTGCCGTGCCCTTGCAAGGGCTCGCAAAATTCCACGTGCAAGTAACCGTCGCCGAACTCCTGCTTGCTACTGATGTCGCATCGATTGGGCGTTGCCACGCCCTTGTCATCCACGGTCCACTCGGCCGGCTTGGTGCTGCGTCGAGCGTACCAGTTGTCGTGGATCTGCTCTGCCTTGCCGCCGAACAATACGACAGCTCCCTCGGGCGGGTTCACCGACAGCGTAGGATTAGCCGGGATGTTGCCCTTGGCCTGAGCAACCGCCTGTTCGACGGTTGTTCCGACCAACATGCCACACAATGCCAAGACCGCGACGCCGTGCAAAAAATCGACTTTCATGAGCTGCTCCCTCTGATATCGCAAGATGCGACAATGGTAAGAAATGTAAACTTAGGCAGGATCTCCAACACTAACGGATCATAACGCAGTTCCAGGCCACCGTCAACAAATTGCACTCGTTGAAGAAGAAAGGACGGCAAAAATCGGCATCGTAAAACGCGCGCCGCCAACCGCTGCCGATTACCTCCAAGTTGGATATAGCTGGGCAATGGGCTGCATTGCATTTCGCATTGCTCTGGTTGTCATAATTGTGCTTGACAATGTGTCATATTGTGTCATAATTGAGGTATGATCCGCCTCACGCCACTGGCAGAAAAGGAACTTTACGGATTGCCGAAGTCGATCCGGTGCCGAGTCAGTGGGCTGTTGGATCGGCTTGAAAAATGGCCGGCCGTCAGCGGAGCCAAGCCGTTGCAAGGAAAACTCGCGGGCCACTACCGACTACGAACCGGAGATTTTCGGATACAGTTCCGCCTGGCAGGCGAGGACATCGTTATCGAACACATTGGACATAGGGACAGGTTCTATGACTAAGGCCACTATCGAGATTAAAGGCGAGCGATTCGTACTGATCCCCGAGGCCGAGTACGAGGCCGAATTGGCAGCGAGCTTGCCGCCCTTGCCGCCGGTGTTTCCCGATGGCACGCGGGAGGCCCACGCCTGCATCCGCGCATCCATCGCCCGCGAGATTATCCAAGAGCGGCGCGAACTTGGTCTAACTCAAACCCAGTTGGCCAAGTTGGCCGGCATTCGTCAGGAAACGCTTTCACGCTTGGAATCCGGCAAACATCGGCCTAACGAGCGGACGGTCGAACGGATCGAAGCTGCCTTCAAGCGTGCGAAGGGCAAACGGTAGCTCGTAACGTCAACCCGTTTCTAACGTGCCTCATCCCTTCGGAACCCGCTTGATTTTCCCACGGCGTAGCAATTCGTCAATCGGGAGCAGAGTTCGTCATACGGCAAGCCAACGAGGTTGCCAGGTGCGGCTTGCGAGCGACGGATGCCTTGCACGTTGCATGCGCCATGGCGGCCGGCTGCGTTTTTTTTCTAACGACAGATGATATAATTGCGAAGAGAATGCAGGGGTTTGCCCACATCACGGTGATGAAACCAACGCAGTTTGTTGTGGAGGTGGAATGATGCTTACTGACACTGAAATCAAAGTCACGGGTGTCGATGCGTTGGTTGCAGCTCTTGGCGAAGTGCAGACCGAAAAGTTCATTGCCTTGATCCAGCGCGAGCCGTTCGACTACACACAATGGCACCGCAATCTCTGGCCAGACAAGAGCATTGAGGAAGTCAGCCAAGCAGCCATGAAACAACGGCGAGCAGAAAGTTGAGCCTAGCGGCGTTCGTCGTTTCTGCTAGGGCGAAACAAATCACGTGTGGGTATGCGTCATCCGTTCGGACCATCGTGTGGTCCGAACACTCGCTTGCAGTGACCGCAGATCGCGCCTCCTTTTGAATTTTTCGGCGGCAGTTTTGATCCCCCTGTGATCTTACTTGAGTTGCCTTTCAGTAGCTTGGTTTCCGGTGCCGCACCGCCCGCACCGAGATTGAGATTGAGTTCCCCGCCTTGCTCCTTTACCGCGAGAAATAATTCCTGCACCATCGCTTTCGGCTTGCCGCTGGGCGATGAAGGACTGATAAGTAGCCTTCCGGCTGCGGTCAACCTTCGGCGGCCTCCAAGGGAGCGCTTCATCGTAAGTGGCTGCAACGGCCGAATCCGGCGCCTTCTTGCGCTTTCTCTCGTAGACCTTAACCACCTCCTGTGCCAACTTCGGCTCCAGTGGCCTTGTTCGAGAGCGAATCTTGCTTGAAAAATGCCCCTCAATCTTTCTGCTGTCTGTTGGGAGTGCGAACTGCCTGATGGACGGAAAATCAGACTGTCCGTTATTCGACACCAGGAGTGGTGCTTCCTTGTACTTGAACGGCATCTCGCCTGGTGTCCATCTTGCCTCACAGTTATTTGCCCATTTTTTGACCGTGATCTGCGGAGTGAGGTATACCAGCCGCGAACCATACTTTCCCCCTTGAACAAACGCTAGAAAGTACAGTATTTCAACCAAGCGGTCGGTCATGGTGTTCCTTTTCTTAGAAGAAAGCCGCCTGTCACCAGGAGGATGATAACGATGGCAACCGCAATCCAAAGCCAAATCCGATGGTCGGTCGGTTCCGGTTGTTCGTTGGTCGGCTCGGCGGCTGGCTCAAGCCGCTTTCCACGGATCTCGGTCGGCTTGGCAGCCAATGGTTCCACGGATTTTGGCGGTATGGACTTCGCTTGAGCCGGCGGAGGCGTTGACACTGCCTGTTCGCCTTGTCCAGCATCCGGCACGCCGGGTGCCGGTACAGCAGGTTGACCGGCTGGAGGAGCAGACGCGGCTACCGGGGTCGGTTCGCTGCCCGGCGCGGCGTCGGCGGCCGAAAGTTGCCGCTGTTCAGCGATGCGAGACGTGTACTTCGCCAGAAGTTCCTTGGCCTCCGCACCCGGAATGCCTTCGATTTGTTCTCGTACCATGCCATCGAGTGCCCCGTTGCCGCCGCTGGTGACGTGGCCCGACAGACCGTGCCGTGCGACACTCCTTGCATATTCCACGGCCAATTGCTGCTTTGTTTTAGCGTCAGCGTTCCAAAAGCCCTTTCGGATCGCTTCGAGCATCACCGCCGTCGTGTCCTGATAGGCGTTCGGATTGCTCCGCTCATACCAATCGCGTATCGACAAGTTGAGTTTGTCATCGACAATAACATTTTTCATTTCTTGCCATGTGTCGTCGCCGACGCTGCCGGGACGCATCGTCTCCCATCCAAAACTGTTCGAGACCATCACACGCACGTTGTCGGCCCCGGCATAGCCCTCCTTCATCATGCCCTCCAGCCACTTCCGGTTGAACAGCCGCACGCGATATTCTCGCCGCAGCGCGTCTTCGGCTCGAATCATCCCGGCCTTGTCGGGGTCGCGGACATCAGAGAACACATAGTCGGGCCGCTTGCCGGTCATCTTCTCAACCGCCAAACACAGCGCCCCGCCATGAAGCCAGTTGTATTTGCTGGCCAGGGGGCCAGTCATGTGGTCCGACCAACTCCGCACGACAGTATGCGTCCCCTGGATGGCAGCGTCGTAAAGCTCCGCCGCCCGTTCTCCCCACGCCCCTTGCGTATAAACGAACTTGTGCGCGTCGAGATAGCGGGCGGCGATGTCGTCCCGTGAATTCCAATCGCCCGAGCGCTCGACGATGGCGCGCAGCCCGTTTGATTCGCGTCCGGGTGCCATGCCGAAAATCCGTCCTGCGGCGAGAATCTCCGCTCTGCCGGGCGCTAGCCCCTTTGACCGAAGGGTCTTCTCCAGTTGCCGCGTGTTTCGGCCGATCGGGTTGATCCCACCAAGCTGCTGGCCTTCAATATCCCAATCTCGACTGTGGTTCAGGCAATTCGAGACGGGAACAACGATGTGGGCGGGCGGCTCGTCGAATTCACCGGCGCGGAGTACATGGTTCGCGGACGGGGCTATGCGAAAAGCATTCGAGACATTGAACAGATCGTTGTCGGAGTGGACAAACAGGGAACGCCGATTCTCGTGAAGAACCTCGGTTCCGTCACCTTGGGGCCGGAAATTCGGCGGGGAATTGCCGACCTCGACGGCGAAGGGGACACCGTGGGCGGCATCGTCATCATGCGGGCCGGCGAAAACGCCTTGAACGTCGTCGAGCGAGTCAAGGAGAAGCTCGAAGAGATCAAGCCATCGTTGTCCAGGGGTGCCGAGATCGTTACCACCTATGATCGCTCGACGCTCATCGAACGGTCCATCGACACGCTGAAGGAAGAGTTGCTGCTGGAAGTCGCCATCGTCAGCCTGGTGATCTTAGTGTTTCTGTGGCACTTTCCTTCCGCAATTATCCCCATCCTGACGATCCCGGTATCGGTTGTCTTGGTGTTCATCCCAATCTACTTCATGGGGCTGACCTCGAATATCATGTCGCTGACGGGGATCGCCATTTCCATCGGCGTGCTGGTGGACGGGGCCATCGTCGAAGTGGAAAACGCCTACAAGCGGCTGGAAGAGTGGATCATCGGCGGGCGGAAGGGTGATTTTCACGAGGTGCGCCTCAATGCGTTGAAGGAGGTCGGTCCCTCGGTATTCTTCTCGCTGTTGGTCATCGCCGTGGCCTTCATGCCCGTGTTCACGGGTGTGGACCAAGAGGGCCGGCTGTTCAAGCCACTGGCCTACACGAAGAACTTGGCCATGTTGATTGCCGCCGTTCTGGCCATTACGCTCGATCCGGCCATTCGGATGTTGTTTACCCGCATGGACCCCTTTACGTTTCGTCCAAAATGGCTTGCGAAGATTGCCACCATGTTGGCCGTCGGCCGGTACTATCCCGAAGAACAGCACCCGATCAGTAAGCGACTCTTCTACGTCTATGAGCCGGCGTGCAACTTCGTGCTGCGGCACAAGGCATTGACCTTGATCGTGGCATTGCTCCTGGTATTGACGACCATTCCGGTCTACTTCCAGTTAGGTTCCGAGTTCATGCCGCCCCTGTACGAAGAATCTTTGCTCTACATGCCCACCACGGTGCCGGGCATCTCGGTTGCCGAAGCCCAGCAACTCCTGCAAACGATGGACAAGCAGTTGCGCGAGTTTCCCGAGGTGGAGCGGGTTTTCGGCAAGGCGGGCCGGGCCGAAACCTCGACCGATCCAGCACCTTTCTCCATGATAGAAACCACCATTCTGCTCAAGCCTACCGACCAATGGCGAAAGGTGGATCGGTGGTACTCCAAGCTCCCCGAGTTCCTGCAATCGCCTTTACGGCACCTCTGGCCCGACCGCATCAGCCCCGACGAACTGGTCGCGGAAATGGACAAGGCGATGCAATTTCCCGGCGTGACCAACGCCTGGACCATGCCAATCAAGGCCCGCATCGACATGCTCAGCACAGGCATTCGGACGCCGGTGGGGATCAAGATTCAGGGGGCCGATGTCAAGGAGATCGAGAAGATCGGCACTCGGCTGGAGTCGATCTTGGGTGAAATCCCCGGCACCCGAAGCGTTTTTGCCGAACGCACGGCGGCCGGATACTTCTTGGACTTCAAGCTCAAGCGGGAAAACCTCGCCCGTTATGGTCTTACAATCAAGGAAGCGGAAATGGTGGTCGAGTCGGCCGTGGGCGGCGAGGTCATTTCCACGACGATTGAAGGCCGCCAGCGATACGGCATCAACGTCCGCTACGCCCGCGACTTCCGCGAAGACCTTACTAAACTCCGTCGCGTGCTGGTGCCCACGATGTCCGGCGCGCAGATTCCGCTGGCGGAATTGGCCGACATTGAGTTTGCCTCCGGTCCCGCAATGCTCCGCGACGAAAACGGGATGCTTACCGGCTATGTGTACGTGGACCTGTCAGGGCGCGACGTGGGCAGCTATGTCGAGGACGCCAAGAGAGCCGTCCAGCAGAACCTCGAATTCCCCACCGGCTACACGATGACGTGGAGCGGCCAGTACGAAAATATGCAGCGGGTCCGCGAGCGGTTGAAGATCGTGTTGCCGGTGACGCTATTCCTGATCTTCATCCTGCTGTACATGAACACCAAATCGTCGATCAAGGCGCTGATCGTCATGCTGGCCGTGCCGTTCTCGTTGGTTGGTGCAATTTGGTATCTATGGCTCCTCGGCTACCACATGTCGATTGCCGTCTGGGTCGGTATGATCGCACTGATGGGCTTGGATGCCGAAACCGGCGTCTTCATGCTCCTGTTCCTGGACCTTTCCTACAACGATGCCGTTCGCAAGGGCAAGATGCGGAGTTACGAGGACTTACGCGAGGCGATCATCCACGGGGCGGTCAAGCGGGTGCGGCCGAAAGCCATGACTGTGATGGCCGCGATGATGGGCCTGCTGCCGATCATGTGGTCAATGGGCACCGGAGCCGATATGATGAAGCGAATTGCCGCGCCGATGATCGCGGGCTTGGTTACGAGTTTCATAATGGAATTGCTCGTCTATCCGGTAATCTACGCCCTTTGGAAGTGGTATGGCGAAGTGCGGCCGGGATTGCACCAAACGATCTCCGAAACAGTCGTGTGACGTAATCAACAGGAGACCATCCAATGTCAATCTGGAACCTACCGGCTCCTTGGGAAATCCATCCCGCACTGGTCCATTTCCCGATTGCGCTCTTGCTTTGCGGCGTGGCACTGGACCTGTACGCATGGTGGCGGCGGCGATCGGATTTGGAGCGAGTCGCCACGGGGCTGCTTGTTGCCGGCGTCCTGACCGGAATAGTGACGGCTTTGACCGGGTTCTTTGCATGGTGGACAATGCCGTCCTCGCATACCGAAGAGGCGCACATGCTAATGTATTGGCATCTCGGCTTGCAGGTGGCCTCGATCGTTCTGTTTGCTTGGGTAGCGATGGTCCGCTGCCGCAGGCGGCAATCGTCGCCCAGCAGCCCCTCAAGGACAATTGGGCTGATCGCCACGGCGCTGTTGGTTGTTGGAGCATACCTTGGCGGCCACGTCGTCTACCACGGCGGTGCCGGCATCGCCCCCGCGATCCTCGCGCCGGAGCTTCGAGGCCACCGCCACGGGACCGAAGGGCACGAGCAGCCATTCTCACCGCCACAGCACAACGACCACGGACACGTTGATGATGGACATCATCACAATGCACTATAATGAGTGAGTCAATTTGGGACACGGCCGTTGACAGGCAGCGTGGCGGCTGATAGTATATTAGCGGATGCTAAAACACAAGATGACTCACGAAGCGGATGGATTGGCACGGCTTCTCAAGGTTCTATCTGTTGGGACGCGAGTAAGGATCGTGCAGATTCTCAAGGGACGCGCGCTCTGCGTGGGCGCGCTGGCCTCCCAACTCGACGTGACGCAGGGGGCGGTGTCGCAACACTTGCGAGTGATGCGGGACGCCGGACTTGTGATCGACGAGAAACGCGGCTACTACGTCCACTACCGCCTGAACGAGCAGACCCTGGACAGGTGGCGCAAGCGAATTGATGGGTTTCTTGCTCCCGGCCCGGCTGTCACATGCCGGTGCGCCAAACGGCCCGGCGCGAATCGTGAGGGCTGAACACTCGGAAATCTTGGAAGGAGGACTCAAGCATGTGTGGCTGCAACGAGAAAAAGGACTGCCAGAAACCGGACAATCTCAAGGGCAAGCCCCAGGACTGCCCACCAGAGCAGGTCCGCAAGTGCCACGGCGACGTGAAGAAACATCCATGTACGAAAATGGCAGATGCCCAGTGACGAAGAACTACTCCTGGCTGTGGGCAAAGGCGATTTGGCCGCCTTTGAGCAACTCGTCGTTCGTCATCAGGCGTCGGCGTGGCACTTGGCCTACCGATTCTTGGGAGACCGAAGTTATGCCGAGGACATTGCCCAGGAAGCGTTTCTGAGAGTCCTGGAAAGCGCCGGCCGCTGGCGTCCCACAGCGAGATTTCGGACCTACCTCTACCAGATCATCGCCCGTCTCTGCCGGGATTTCGTCCAGAAAAAATCACCCAAAAGCTCTGATAGGTTGGACGATACCGCCGACGAGCAGCCGTCGCCGGACGAGGGGTTGGTGCTCGACGAGCAACGCCGTCTTGTCCGGGAGGCCATAGCCGCCCTTCCCCCCAGCCAATGCACCGCCGTGATTCTCCGATACTACCACGACCTCGGCTATGAGGAGATTGCCGCCGTCCTGGAAACCACCGTGAAGGGCGCGGAGCGTCTGTTGGCCCGCGCTCGGGCCGCCTTACGGGGGAGCTTGGGAGAATTCCTGGAAGAATTCTGAGATTGCGAGGGGGTTTTGGCCGACTCGTCCGTTTAATTCTATAGGAGACGGATGAGCCATGCGATGCAAAACCATTCAAGATAATTTCGATCTCTATCTGGCGGAAGGACTTAGGGCCACCGATCAGATGCGGGTTGAAGCCCATCTGCGGTCATGCCCCGTTTGCCGCGACGAGTTGGCACGGCTGAAACAGTTGCTCGCTCTCTTGAAGAGCGATTCCTACGTACCGCCCGTGCCCGAGGGCTTCAGCAGCCGCCTCATGGCCAAGGCAAGGCAACGGTTGGCCGCACGTCAACCGTCTGAGATGTCGGTGCCGTGGAGCGTCCGCCGATGGTGGACTTCGGTTTCCTTCCCCATGCGGGCGGAGGCTGCGGCTATGCTGGCTGCCAGCCTGTTGATCGGGGTACTCATGGGGCAGCAGACTTGGCGTTCCGCGCACCCCTCGAATCCACAGCAGGCGATGCAAGCCGATCCCTTGGCAGCCTATGCGTTTGACTACCTCAGCGATGCCCCCGGCGATTCGCTGGCCGGCACTTACCTCGCACTGATGGGCAACCCCCAACGATAACGGAACGTGACCATGTGGAAACAGATGAAGCCGCTGCTGGTGATCCTGTCGATTGCCTTGAATCTCGCGTTTGTGGGAGTTTGGCTCACCTGTACGGCGGTGTCCCACCTGGGATCGCAGGCGGCGCGGTGTGAACCGGGGAACAGCGAAATCGTATGGTGCCCGCTCCACCGCGAGTTGGACGTAACGCCCGAGCAATGGGAAAAGATTGAACCACGGCTGCGGGCGTTTCGGACTTCGGCCGATGCAATTTGCCGGCAGATAGGTCAACTGAGGGCAGAACTCATCGACCTGCTTGCCGCCCCTGAACTCGATCTCGGAGCAGTCAAGGAGAAGCAAGAGGAAATCCTGGCAGGCCAGCGCCAGATGCAAGGCTTGGTGATTGAGCAACTGACCAGTGAGAAGAAGGTTCTCACAGCGGAGCAACAGCAACGGCTCTTCGACATGCTTCGCAGCCAATCCGGCTGCGGGCGCGGCGGCCCGATGTTGGTCCCCGGCCGAGGCCATGAGGGCAACATTGGCCAGCCTCTTCGCACAGGCAGCTAGGACTAGCGGGCCTCTGGCTGATATTCACGAAACACGAGAGCCAATGAACACAAAACGTTTCAATCTCGGGACAGAGCCAACTGACGCTGCTACGGCATCGGCGGTTGAAGGCGATGGTGCCGTGCGAACCACGCGCGGACAGCGCCTACGCGAACCGCTCGCTCCTGGTCCCTTGGGAAATGTCAAGGTGAGGAAACGCAAGAGTAAGAAGAGATTGTTCTTCTTCCTGTTTGCGTTTTCCCTTGTGGGCATCGGGGTTGCCGTATGGTGGTGGACCCGCGACAAGGGAATCGCCGTTGATCCGGCCACACTTACCACGAAGGTGGTGCGGCGAGACTTCGCCTCGTCGGTCTTGGCTACCGGAGCCGTTAAACCGCAAGTAGGCGCACAAGTGCGGGTTGGTGCCCGCATCTCCGGCAAGGTGGAGAAGCTGCGAGCGAATATCGGCGATTCCGTGCGTGCCGGTCAGGTTATTGCGGAACTGGAGAAAGCCGATCTCCAGGCCACCGTGGGCCAACGACAGGCAGAACTGGATTTGGCGCAGGCACGAGTGGCAGCCGTCGAGTCTCTGCTGCCGAGGGAAATTGAAAAGGCCGAGGCCGACGTAACGCGATGGGAGGCGACGTTGGCCATGTCGGAGAAGGACCATCAGCGCCAGTCAAAACTGCTGCCGAAGAACGCGGTCAGCCAGGACGATTGGGAGAAAAGCGAGGAGCGAATGAAGGTGGCTCAGGCGGCGCTTGCATCCGCTCGGGCGGCACTGGATTTGGCCCGCAAACGACAGGTCGAGGATCGTAAACAGGCCGTCGCCGACATTGCCCGCGCGACACAAGCCCT
>CAYWGR010000101.1:8537-19923 GCA_964458015.1 uncultured Planctomycetaceae bacterium | reverse complement strand
TGCTACGTCAAAACAATAGGAAACCAGCTCTGCGGAGGGGGTTACTTTAGCCGTCGGCAAAAACGGATGGCTCAAATCCCTAGCCCCTAGCCCCTAGTCTCTAGCCCCTAACCATTTCTTCCCATGAAATTCGACCGGCTTGCCGTTTTACTGCCTTGCTACAGTTTCGAGTCGTTCGACTTGGATCGAAAAGAGGCCGATGCCGAGCAATTGCTCTCGGCCTGGTCGGTTTTGTGGCATCCTGCCTTGCTGGCCGGCAGCCGGTCGATCCCCCGATGGCTTCCGGCCGGTTCTCCGCCGCCGGATCCCTCGGGCCATTTGGTCATTTTGCCCGATTGCTGCGATTCGATGCTGCCCGAGGAGTGGCTCGCCCAGGCTGCGGCCGTGGGGGCTTGTGTGCTGCGAGGCTTGAAAAACCGCGACGATATGCTCGCGGCTGCCCTAAAACTCCTAGGCGACGACTGCCCCGTTGTCGATGCCGATTTGGCGGCCGATTTCCTGGCTTTGGGGTTCAGCCATCTCCAAGTCGAGCTTTTGACCCGCAAATTGCGCTACATGAGCAATCTCGACGAGGGATCGCTGCAAACAGCCGTTCTGGCCGCGACCGACGCGGTGGTTTCCAGCGATTTAGAAGCGGCTCGGCAGCATTTGCAAACCGCCTTCGACCGGCTCCACGACGCCCGAGAGTATTTCTATCCCACGGAAGCCAAGCTGCTCGATTTTACGCTGTTGGCCCCCAGCACTTTGGGACAGCCTTTGCAAACCGAATTGGCCGACGCAACGCCGCGCAACTTTTTGGTGTCGGGCGAAGTGATCGAAAAGATGGCCGCTCAAGAACCGGCTGTTTTGGAAGCACTTAAAACGGCCCTGGCCGAAAACCGCGCGGCCCTGATCGGCGGCGAGCAGGTCGAAATTCCGCTGCCGCTGTTAGATCCAGAGTCTTTGCAAAACCACCTTCAACGCGGACTGGCCGTCTACCAAAAACACTTGGCCACACAGCCAAAAATCTTTGGCCGTCGGCGTTTTGGCCTTTCGCCCGCCTTGCCGCAAGTGCTGAAACAAAATGGCTTTACAGGCGCGATTCATTGCACGCTCGACGACGGTCAATTCCCTGTCGGCAACCAAAGCCGTATCCAATGGGAAGGCATCGACGGCTCGGTGATCGATGCCACGGGCTGCTTGCCCCTCGATGCCGGCCGGGCCGAAACGTTTCTGCGTCTGGCCGAAACAATGAGCAACGCCATGAATCTGGACCATAGTGCCACGATTCTGTTTGCCCATTGGCCGGGCTGTGCCTCCCACTGGTACGATGATTTGCGGCGCACCGCACGCTATGGAGCGATCTTTGGCAAATTCCTGTCCGCCACCGATTATTTCGAACTGACATCCTTGGCCGGACAACGCAACCACTACAAACCCGATCAATATCGTTCGCCGTATCTTGTTCAAGAAGTGACCGCCGCGCGCGTCGATCCGATCTCGCGATGGATGCGTTTCTTGCAGCGTTCCATGCACTTAGAGGCGATTAAGACGGTTGCCATGTTGGCGGCCGTGTGCAGTCGCAGCGAGAAAAACGAGGAAACAGATCATAAATATGCGAAACTCGCGTCTGCAATAGAAGATGCTTTGATCGCGGAAGATGATGCCGGTTTGAATTTAGAGGACCAACTTGCGAAAGCCGAGCAACAGCCGATGGCCGATTTCGCGCGGTCCTTGGGAGCGGATGCCCAAAAAACGGAACGCGGTTGTTTGATCGTTAATCCGTGGAGTTTTTCGCAACCGGCCGAGTCGATCCATTCTCCTGTCTCCGCGCTTCACTCGTTGCCCGACGTGCCCGCGATGGGCTTTGCTTGGGTAGATCCCAAGGCCGAGCCGGAACCAGAAAAAGTGGAACGCAAGAGCTGGTTCGGCCTCCGAAAAACGCAAGAACTGCCGCCGATGGCCGAAGAAAACGTCTTACGGAACGAGTTTTTGGAAGTCCATCTCGAGCCGCATACCGGCGCGATTCGGACGATTGCCGATTATCACAGCCGAGGGCCGCGACTCGGTCAACAGATCGCCCTTCGACTGCCGCAAGGCGGCGATCCCGGGGCCGATGTGAATTACTCGATCATGGCGGCCGACGAACTGACCGTGGTTTCCGCCGGTCCCGTGGTGGGTGAAATTTTATGCCGTGGCCGGCTTCTGGATCACGAGGGCCGCCGCGTGGCCAATTTCCGGCAAACGACCCTGGCACGGCGCGGCAGCCGAATCCTCGAAATTCAGATTGATCTGGAGATCGACCGGCAGCCTGGCCCGAACGCCTGGGATTCCTACTATGCGGCTCGCTTCGCTTGGAAGGATGAAATGGCCGTTTTGCGTCGCAGCGTGAATATGGCCGACCAAGCGACCGAGCTTATGCAGTTCGAGTCGCCGTGGTATGTCGATATTTGCCGCAGTAAGCAACACACAACCTTGCTGTGCAACGGCGCGCCCTACCATCGCCGGTTTGGACTTCGCAAGCTCGATACGCTGTTGGTCACGCAAGGCGAGCGGGCGCGATCGTTTCGGCTGGGCGTCGGCATCGATGTGCCGAACCCTATGGCCGCGGCCCAAGGATTTATGATGCCGCCGTTGATTTTGCCCGATGCGCCGAAAACGGCGTTGCCTTCCGGTTGGCTCTTCCATCTCGACTGCCGCAACGTGTTGGCGACGCACTGGGATGTTTGCGACGGTGGTTTTCGCGTTCGCTTGTTGGAAACCGACGGTCGCGGTACTCGTCTGGGGCTTCGCTGTTTTCGCTCGGTTGCTTCGGCACGGCGCACCAATGCCGACGACTCGCCGCTCTTAGATCTTAAGATCGACGGCGACCGCGTCGAGATTCCCATCGATCCGCATCAATGGGTTGAGATAAAAGTACGATTTGCCCAATGAATCCCGCATTTCAACTCATCCTGTTTCCCGGTCTCGGGGCCGACCATCGCCTGTTCGAGCAGCAGCGTCAGGCGTTTCCGCAACTCGTCGTTCCGCCCTGGATTCCGCCGCACAAGAAGGAATCGTTGCCCGACTATGCGGCCCGGTTGGCCGAAACAATCCGGCCATCGCGCAACGTGCCGCTGGTGCTTGGCGGCGTCTCGTTCGGCGGCATGATCGCTTATGAACTGGCTCGCCACGTGAAGCCCGACGCCTTGGTGCTCATCGCCACATGTCGGACGCGCCGTGGGCTGCGGCCGTGGTATCGCGCCGGTCGATGGCTGTTGCCGCTTATGCCGGTGCAAGCGTGGGAAGTAGCCAAACTGCTTTCAGGCCCTGTCGTGAATTTGAGAATCAGTGTGCCGAAAGCGCGTAAGGATATGGCCGTCCAGATGTTCAAAGACGTGGATGCCAGTTTCATGCATTGGACGCTCCAAGCGATTTTGAATTGGCAGCCGACCCCATTGAAAGGCGTTCGCCCGCTCCACATCCACGGCGCTCGCGACCGCGTCCTGCCCCTCCGCGGCGTCCAACCCGACGAAATCATCCCCGACGGTGGTCACTTGATCAACATGACGCATGCGGAACAAGTGAATAGATTCATATACAATGGAATTTTCCCCAACAAGCCATGTTGCAGTATTTGCTCTACGACGCCACAATGAAATAATTCATCAGGCCATCATTCCAACAATGCCATGATCATCACCATCGACGGACCCGCCGGAGCTGGAAAGAGTACGGTCGCACGAGCGTTGGCCCGGCGGCTGGGGTTCCGCTTTCTTGATACGGGCGCGATGTATCGCGCCGTGGCATTGGCCGGTCGGCGGCAAGGGCTCGATTGGGATGTGCCCGCCGATTTGGCTCGGCTGGCGAAAACGCTTAAAATCGAATCGGTCGGCGAACGTATTTTGCTTAACGGCGAGGATGTGACCGAAGCGGTGCGCACTTCCGAAGTGACGGCCGTCACACGCTATGCCGCCGGCAATTCACAGGTGCGCCAACAGTTGGTCGATCTTCAGCGCACCATCGCAGCCCGTGATAACGTCGTCACCGAGGGCCGCGATCAAGGAACCGTCGCCTTTCCAAGGGCCGAGTGCAAGATATTTCTCACGGCCAGTCCCGAGGAACGCGCTCGGCGTCGTGTCCGCGATTTGCAGACACAAGGCGAGCCGGTCTCTTACGAGCAGGTGCTTGCCGCCCAGCAGCGCCGCGACCAACAAGACGTAAGCCGGTCGGTCGGCCCGCTGGTTCCCGCCGTCGATTCCATCCAGGTTTGCACCGACGGCATGACCCTCGATCAAGTAGTAGATAAACTCGAATCCTTGGCCAGAGAACGCATCGGCAAATAATCTTCCAAAACAACATTGCAGTCCATAAACAATAGCCAATCCATAGATAACACCCAATCTCTAGACAATACCCAAACTGTAGATAATAACCAACCTGTAGATAATAGCCGGGAGCTAACAGCTCTCGGAATGCGTCTAACTTTATAACCGCATTTCCGGAGCCATCCACTCCCCGCCATGATCAACCTTCTCACACTATCCACTATCCACTATCCACTAGCCACTAACCACTAGCCACTAACCACTAGCCACTAGCCACTAATTCCCCCTTCATGCAAAAATACTCTTTGTTAAGTCGCATTTGGTATCAATCCTGGAGACGGTTCCTGCAGCTTGTGGCCGTTTTGGCGTATCGCGTGCGAGTTTCGGGCTGCGAGAACATCCCGATGGAAGGCGGAGTACTGGTCGTCTCGAATCATCAAAGCCATTTAGACCCGCCGCTGGTCGGCATCGCCTGTCCGCGTCAAATGCGATTCGTCGCCCGGGAAACACTCTTCAAATTCAAGCCCTTTGGATGGTATTTGAGATCGGTGGGATCGATTCCGATCGACCGGGACGGCATCGGCATTAGCGGCATCAAAGCATCGCTGAAGCTGCTGAAAAACGGCGAGATGGTGCTGATCTTCCCCGAAGGAACGCGGACCAGCGACGGCAATATCGCTCCATTTCGGCCCGGTTTCACCGCCTTGGCCGTTCGCTCGAAGGCAGCCATTTTGCCCATGGCCATCGAAGGCGCCTTCCAGGCATTCCCCCGCAATCGCAAATGGCCGAAGCTAGGCCGCATCCGCGTCCACTTTGGAAAGCCCATCCTGCCAAACGAGTTTGCAGCGATCGACGAGCGGGAATTGCTCGCCGAAGTCGAACGCCGCGTACGCGAATGCCATGCGACGATCAAGGCGTAATCGTCAGCTCGAACGTATGCGGCCGATCCACGTCGGTCGTGAGAACAACGGTCGAATCGGCTTTCTTAAAGTCCTTGAACGGCTTTCCGTCGCGTAAAATCTTCAAATTACCCGAGATTTTTTCGCAAACCAACTCGGTTTTGCCCGAAAAACCCGGCTTGCCCTTGAAAACCGTAAAACAAAGCGTCGGCTTGATGAATTCAGCGGCGCGCACGCAGACGTTCGGGTAATCCACGTGGGCAAGCGTCGGCTCGGCGAGAATATCAGTTCGCTTGGTGTTGAAAAAACGCCGCAGCGATTCGCCGTCGGTGGCCAGTGCCGCGGCAATGTTGCTCGTGGCCACGATGCGCAGCGAGTTATCGCTGTGGTAGTAATAGGCGTCGTTGTGGCCGTCGGCATCGGTATCGACCTCCTTGCCGCACTCGGCTTCCAGCCAGCGGAGGATTTCCTGGCCTCGAACGCTGGAGGCTCCGTCCACTTGAACGGCCGCCAACGGAAGAAACGAGTTGCGCATCGGCATCGTTCCGCCGGCACAACAGCCGACCAGCGGATTGCCCCGTGCATAGGTTTGCCCGGGCTTGGGTTTTTCCCATTGTGCGTGTTTTTGGACGTATTCCCAACCTTCGCGGGCGAAAGCCGTCGTGGGATACCAAGGATAGCCCCAGCCGAGCGCCCAGCCGTCGGCCCCCAAATCGCTTACCGGCGCGAACATTCCCGACCGCTGGTGATAGATTGTATAGAGAAATTCACGGCTGCCGGGTATTTTCTGGCGGAAATTCTTCGACATCCAATCGAACCAACGTTTGTTCGCCTCGGCGTAGTGCGTCCCGTGGATAAGATCGTACATCACCATCGCCATGGCGCTGTGCGTATTGCAAACGGCAAACAGCAGGCCCGGCTCACAGCAAATGCCGCCGTTGGGACTCGCCTTGCTCAGATCGTGCATCCGCTCGACCGCTTTGCCGAGCGTGTAGTGTGTCTTGCGGCCGTCACGCCACGTGAAATCCCAACCCTCGGTCGAGTAGCGCAGGTCGCCCGTCATCAGTTCATACAGGCACATCAGTTGGGCCAGATGGCCGGTGTACATCACATTTTCATACAAGCAGGGGTCGGGCGGATTGTCGCCGTATTTCCAGTAGACGGTGACATATTGCCACGTTCGTAAATCGATCATGCGTTGGCAAAGATCGTCGAGCTGCTTGGCGACCAATTCGTGATAGGCCGGCGTTTTCGCCGCCATGACCGCACAACCGTACCCGGCGAAAGCGATCTGGTAACGCAGCGAGCCGATGCCGAGTTCCTTGCCGTCGCTATGCCACTCGGGCCAGGGATTTTGCCGCCGATCCTGCAAATAACTAAGCGAGGAAAACCAGCGTTGGATGGCCAGTTCACGGTCGCTAAGCCCTTTCGTCGCGGCCGTCGGCGCGGCTTGCGCGGACGAGTAGACAAAAAGAAACAAAACAGCAAGAAAAACCGCTTGAAATGACTTGGAAACCTGCGATGCGATACTCACCAAACGACCTCGATTTCGTTGACGATTTGTCCCACGCCCTCCAGGCCGATGACTGCTTCCTGCGCAAGTTGTTTAAAGTAGAAGCTGGGCACCTGCCCTCGGAGGAACAATCGTCCGCCCACATATTCACACCAAAGCCGTTGCTTGGTCAGGTGCGGTTGATGGAGGATGCGATGTTTGGCCGATTCGGCAATTCGCTTTGCTTCAGGCAATTCGTTGAGCCCCATGAGATAGACGAACGAGAAGAGAAAATTCGTAACCAGTGGTTGTTATACAAGGTCTTTCAACCCCTTCATCGGCGCCACTTTGACGACGTTCGATGCGGGCTTTGCCTTGAAAACGGTTTCTTCCTTGGTGAACGGGTTGATGCCTTTGCGCTCGGGAACGGCCGGCTTGCGAACCACTTTGATCTTCATCAGGTTCGAGAGCGCGAAGGTTCCCGCCCCTTGATCGCTGAGCTCGGAGCGAATCAGCTTCGTAAGCTCGTCGAAAACCGCGGCAACCTGCTGCTTCGTCAAACCGGTGGCTTCGGCCAAGGAAGCTGTAATTTCCGTCTTGGTCATCGGCTTTTTCGCGGTAGAGCCATTAGTATCGGTCATACAAGATCCCTCCCCTGGCTAGTTTCTTAGAATAATCATCGACTTTCCCGAGGGTAACTAGGTCGGCGCGAAAGATCAATCCCACTATGGGAAGTAACGGCAGCCGACATGCAGCCGCACCCCCCACTTCTTAGCGGGTGCGGCTGCTTGCGACCGATATGCAGGACGGAAAACTGGGTAAATCAGTTGCACTGGGCAACCGTGGCTTGCCCCCCGGTTGGCTGCACGTTGCTATCGGCCAAAAGACGAACCAAATCCACAACGCTATCGACTTGCATTTTTTCCAATACCATCGCGCGATGTTTCGCCACCGTTTTTTCACCGATCCCAAGCTGCCGAGCGATCTGCTTCGAACGCTCGCCGGCCACCAACAGGTCGAGTACTTCGCGCTGGCGGGCCGAAAGACGTTCGATTTGTTTCGACAACTCCGTCTTGCGCACGACATTGCGCTGTTCACGGACGTAATGGTCGATGGCCTCGCGTATGCGGTTCGACAACAGGTCGCGGCTGATCGGCTTCTCGAGGAAATCGATAGCCCCAGCTCGCATGGCTTTCACCGCCATGGGAATATCCGCGCAACCGGAAATCATAATCACGGGAATGTTCTCGCCGGTTGAAGCGAGCATTTCCTGAAGCCCCAGCCCGCTCAGACCTGGCATGAGTACATCCAAGACAATGCATTTCGGCGTTTCCGGCTTGTTGCGGTAGCCGTCGAGAAAAGCTTCAGCCGATGCGAAACATTCAACGTTCAATCCCATGCCGCTGACAACCACGCGCAAAAAATTCAGCATTTGCGGGTCATCATCAACAATAAAAACCGTGGGAATTTCTTCAGACATAATGCTTTGCCCCTTGGGTAGAAAACTGGTTCCTGCACACGCATCGAATCGCAACGTCCTTGTGCCTCCCATAATCGCACTGGTCATTTCGTGTCCCCTCTCGCTAACAGGGATGTTTGGAGTGATGTCGGGAGACGCAAAAAAGTTTGCCCCTTTTGACCGATTTTCCACGGGTCGGTCCGCCGACACTTGTTTTTCGCACCCTCCCTTGGGCCATCATTGCTATCCATGCGTCATCTACTACTAAGGTATGTCGTCTTTCGGCCAAGAGGGCGGAGGTGTAGTAGAAAACTCACGGAATCGCGAAAAACTCGCAACGAGGAGAGACAACTACGCATGGGTTGTTCCCGTGCGCAACTGCTACGTTGACGGATCCCAAAAAAACACGCTACTCGTTCTCTTGTTCCGTCTCTTCCAATGCTTTGTCCGTGCTCGTGGGATCCACTTGCCGACAACTTTCGGTCAGCCGGGCGGCAATATCCGTCAGATCGCCCCGCCATTCCTCTTCCGTCGTGTCGGGAGGGCTGAGCTGCTTGAATTCGTTGATCAACAAGATCAACCGCAAGCAGTGGCGAAAAATCATGCCCTCTTGTTTTTGAAGGCTCTTGCTCGTGACATACTTGTTGAAATCGCCGCCGAATTGCAGCAATTCGCCGGCTGCCCAAACAGGCGAAACCCGCAAATCGTGAACGCCTGGAAAGTCATAATCGAAAAGCCGCCGCAACTTGTCGGCCAGCGCCAACACCCACTTGCGCTCCTCATCGTCAAAACGGCGATTCCGATAATCCTCGTCGTCCTTGGCGTTGGGCGAAAGTTCTTCCGGCGTCACCAAGCCCAGTTGCAACAGATGCGGATCGAGCCGAATCGTGGCCAACGGCCCCGACGGCAATTCATCCTGACGCGGCACGCGCACATAATGGGCCACTGAGCCCGGCAATTCCAACACGCTTTCCATCGCTTGCACGCGCTCGTTGCGGTCGGCAATGCCCAACTGATTGATCAGAAACACCGCATAAAGCGGATTGATCCCTCGGAACAACACGAGCTTGGCCATGTTCTCGGTAGGATGGGCCAAGATCGGCTTATAGGCTTGCACCGTCGGTTCGGCAGCCGGTTTTTCCGCAAATCCAAACGAAAAGTCCACCCGCTTCGCGGCTTCGGCTTTCGCAGCCTCGACGGCGGCCTGGGCCTCGGCCAATTGCTCGGCCGTCGGCGGCTCTGGCTCCAACCTAACATAACCCGCCCGCCAAAGCGTCAGCAACATCCGATCCAATTCGCGTTGCCCCGCCTCGATCCGGCCAGGATCCATCAACCGCTTGCCCACCAGACGGCGAATCAAATCCACCTCGGGCGAAGCATCGAGCATGTAGGACAGCAGCCGCCAAGGCAGCGGCCCCCGGCTATACAGCTTGCCCGGCGGAGCCAAGCAAAGCTTGTTGAACTGCGCCTCGTTCCAATACTGCTCGTTCGCCCGGCGAGTCGGCATCTTCTTCTTCAACGCCTTTTTCGCCTTCATCAAGCCGGGGTCTTTCGTGTCTTCCGGAATTTGATCGTATTTTTCGCGCCATCGGGCAATCTTCACATCGTCCTCATGAGCCAGGACGAAAACATGCCCTTCCTTATCATATTGAGGGCGGCCCGCGCGGCCGAAAATCTGATGGGCCGCGCTCGGATCGAGCATCTTACGTTTGCCCGGCGGACCTTTCATGATGCTCGGCACCACGACCGACCGCGCCGGCAAATTAATGCCCGCCGAAAGCGTTTCGGTGCAAACGGCCACCGAGAGCAGTTTTCGCTGGAAAAGTTCTTCAACCACGCGGCGATACTTCGGCAGCACGCCCGCATGATGCACGCCGACGCCGCGGATTAAAAGCTGCTTGAGCTTGGGCCCCGCGCCTTGCGACCAATCGTACTTCTCCAACTCAGTGGTCAGTCGCTTTTGCTGGCCGTCGCTTAAAATCCGCTTGCCTTTAAGCTGCTCGGCCGCCGTCCAGCATTCCTCGCGGTTGAAGCAGAAGATCAACGCCGGCGTGGTGCGCGCGGCGTCGTCGCCGTCGGCCATCTGCTCGATGTGCTCGGTCAGCAGCATGTCGCCGACCCAATGATACTTCAACGGCACCTTGCGCTCCTGGCCCACGACCAGCTCTAACTGCCGCTTGTGACTATGCTTCAGCCAGTGCAAAAACTCCACGGCATTGCCCACCGTGGCCGAAAGCAGCAGCGTCCGCACATGCTCCGGCAGCAGCCCGAGCGAAAGTTCCCAAACGATCCCGCGTTCCGGATCGGTGAAGCTATGGAATTCATCCATCACCACGGCGCTGACTTGGCTGAAATCAAACGCCCCGGACAAAGGAACTGGCTCAACCTGTGCTAATTCAGAGTGCGCATTGCTCCCGCCACCCGTCCCCAACCCCGCGCCCCCTGCTCCGCTATGCAACAAGCGGTTCAAAAGGATTTCCGCCACAACGACCAGCACCCGGGCGTCGGGGTTTTCACGACGGTTGCCGGTCACCAACCCTACGTCTTCGGGATGAAATCCCCAGCGAACGGCCGCCGACTGCATCTCACGGAATTTCTGCTCGCAAAGCGCGATCAACGGCGTTGTGTAGTAAGCGATTTTGCCCGTATGCAAAGCCTCGAACAGCGCCGCCTCGGCGATCAACGTCTTGCCCGTGCCCGTCGGCGCGCAAACCAACACGCCCTGATCGGCCGCAAACCACGCCAGCAACGCTTCTTCCTGAACCTTATAAGGCTCATAAGGCAATTGATCCAGATACCGGCTGACCAGTTCGTCGCGCGAGGGAACGGGATTGGTGGACATATTTACTTTCTCATTGAAGCCGAAGAATGATATTGCCTAAATCCACCGGCTCCTGCGACTCTGTAAGCGGCGGGACACTCACACGTTTGGCCGCAATGGCATGTGTCCGGCTCCGGTTTTGTGGCGATGGATTGCCCTGCGGATCGGATTTTTCCTGGGCTGTTATCTGAATTACGTAGTCGGCTGGCGGAAGCCCCTCGATGCGAAACATACCAGATTCTACCGGGATTTTATCGCGGTGAAAGGCCTTTGCGCACCCGGATTTCATGAACGCGGCATAGGCCGCAGATAGCTGTTCGGCACTTTCTAGGTCACCGGAGAAAGATGGGGGTTGAAGAATGATACTAGCTTCGATCAACATGTCTGCCAGGCGTAGACCGCTTTCCGGCGGCAGAGAGACGCTTCCTA
>CAYWGR010000101.1:0-8527 GCA_964458015.1 uncultured Planctomycetaceae bacterium | reverse complement strand
CCGGCTGTAATCGTTGTTAGGCCGCCGAAACCGAACGGATTGAAGCTGGAAGTGCCATGTTTGAAGAGTGGATGAACAAAAAGCTGGACCGGCGGCACGCGCTCAACGGTAAATTTTCCAGCGGCATCCGTGGTTGCATTGTCTCTGTAAAATAAATTGACATCATCCGTGCCGCGCCCGGCGCCGACATGGATTATCTGGTTAGCGATCGGTTCGCCGCCCACTACAAACTGGCCTTCAATCCGTCCCCAAGGTTTAAGTTGCACCACAGGCGATTTGGCATACTCGGCGGCCGTGACCTCCGCATAGCCGCTCGGATGCGCAACCACAAGCAACCACGGATCGACCTCTGTCGTAGTATGGAACGTCCCCTCGGCTGCCGTTTCTGCCAGTTTACCAAGCGTCTTGCCGTGGCCGATGTATTGAAGATTTCCGCCCCGCACGGTTACTTCATTGGTCCAGGTGCAAATCGCCACAGTTGCATGATTGGCCGGAGCCCCATCAGGCATAAGTACCTTGCCGACAAGGCCTGGATCGGACTTCATCGTAACGTCAATCGAAACTTTTCCCTCGTCTTGCTTGAACGGTCGTGTAATAATCGGGATATAACCCTGGGCCTCGATGCGTAAAACCGTCTCCGGCCAAGGTCGGGCAAGGCGGAATTCAACCGGACCGCCCACGTATTTTTTTAGCCCCTGCGACTGCCAGGTAAGATGCTTTCCACGGGGTTCGCGCGACGACCAAGTGACGCTTAGCGACTCAATGGGCTCTTTAGTGTTACTGTCCGTCGCATTGATCCGCACACAAAGATCAAGGCGAGCGTCGTCAGCTTGGCCCATTTTTGGCTTGCGTTTCGATTCAGCCGAATCGCAAGTCGGCTGCTCCTGCTCCCCCACCAAGTACACTGTGTTGAAAGCAACCAAGGGACAAACCGTCCCCAGAAATATCACTAAGTAGGTAACAAGCCATCGCCAGTTGCGTGGTTGAGTAGGTTTAACATTGGCCGCCGAGTGTTGGAACTGCATGTTACTTCCCCGCGACTCTCTCGGCATGTTCCATTGCTTCCATTAACACTCGACCTGCGCCGGCAATGCCATAAGGCGTTGGCAGGCAGTAAACTTTTTGCGGTCGAAGAAGTGCGATGCCTTGCCCCAAGTCCAGCCCTTCAGCCCAGACATAAATCAATTGCAGCTTATCCATCGTGGCAAATCCCGAATCGTCAGGAACAATTGGACCAATGCTTCAGATCCCCTTTGCGTGTATAACCAAACCTGCCCACTGGTGTGGTATTTTAGTGCTCATCCTCGTGGCCTGTCAACAATGACATTTGCTCGCCTTCCGCCAAAAAGATGCTGAAATCATCTGCCAAGCCCCCCATAAACGCAATGGCTTCCTTGTAAATCTGCCAAGGACCACCGCAATCGAGGGGGATGCCCGAAAAAAGCGCAAAACTTCGCCTCCTCGCGTGGTTACTATAGAGGAAGGGAAGGTTTTTCTTGCCGCGGATCGGAAATCGCTAAGCTATTGGGGGATGGGTCAGTGAGCTATAAGCCAAACACCGACGAATTCGTTCGGCTGTTCTCGCTGCACACCAACAGCGTCTACTCGTATATCCACGTGTTGGCCCAAACCCATGCCGACGCCGACGACATCTTCCAGGAAACCAGCCGAACGCTTTGGGAAAAATTCGGCGAGTTTCGGCCTGAAGAGGGCAAGGGGGCCGAAGCCAGTTTCCGCGCCTGGGCGCTACGCATCGCACAGATCGAGGTGCTTCGCCATCGTCAACGCGAAGGCCGGCGGCACAAACTCTTTAGCGACCGGATGCAGCAAATCCTAGACGCCACCGCCCTGGCGGCGGTCGATTCGCTCAATCCGCGCTTCGAGGCCCTGGGCGACTGCTATCGAAAACTGCCCGAGGAAGATCGCGGCCTGATCGACGCCCGCTATAGCATCGGTGCAACGGTCGAAGCCATTGCCGCCGAACTTGGCCGGTCGGTCCACTCTGTTTATCGAGCGCTGCGGCGAATCCATCAGTCGCTGTTCGACTGCGTCGAGCGTTCCCGCCGGGAGGAGCCGAAGCCATGACAATGCTCATCCCGCCGACCGACGAATTCCTCGATCTGATGTACGAAGTGGCCGAAGATCGTATTTCGCCCGAGCGACATGCACGGCTTGAAGAATTGCTTTGGGCCAATCCCGACAATCGGCAGCACTACGTCGATTTCATGCTGCTGGTGGCCGGCCTGCATCAAACCCGAGGCGAAGGCCGCGGAGCCACCACGGAAGCTTCATCGAAAATCAACAAATCCCCAAATCCCAAATCCCAAATCCCCCAATCCCCAATCCCCAGTCCCTTGCCAACTATCGTCCTCGACGATTCCTCGCTCCCCTCTTCCCTCTCCCCATACCCCTTCTACGTCGCCCATCCGTTTGTATTCTCGAATCTGTTTGCCTTGTTGATCATGGGGCTCGGGGTGCTTGGTGCGTGGATCTATCAAATCGAAGTTCCGCGGTCGGTTGCCCATGTTGCACCATCTCCTGCATCCTTGGACAAGCGGCCAATTATTGCGGCTCCCGTCAAATATGTCGGCCGCATAACCGGCATGGTCGATTGCCGAGGGCAAAAAGTAGTCAAGGAGAAAGTTCAAGGTTTAACGCCCCCGCTTCTTCAATCCTCACTTGCCTCGGGCGATCGGTTTGTTTTGACCTCGGGACTTTTAGAAATCACCTACGACACCGGTGCGAAAGTCATCCTCCAAGGCCCTTGCCGCTTCGAAGTAGAATCTCGCGACAGCGGATATCTCTCCTTCGGCAAGCTCACCGCAAGATTAGAGAAGAGAGGAGAGGGGAGAGGGGAGAGGAAGAAAAAAGTGGCTAGTGGCCAGCAATTAGTGGCTAGTGGCCAGTGGCCAGTGGCTAGTGAAGAGGGGTCAGGGGTCAGGGGGCAGGGGGCAGGGGTGGCAAATCATAAATCAGAAATCATAAATCATAAATCTCTAGGCCCCCAATTCCCCGTCCCCGTGTTCACCGTGCGAACTCCCTCGGCCGTTGTCACCGACCTGGGCACCGAGTTTGCCGTCGAAGTAGAAGATGAAAAAACATCCAACATTTTCGTCTTCACCGGCTCGGTGAATGTCACGGATCTCCACCATGCCGAAGGGCAACTGGCCCGGGCTGGGGAAGCTGTATTTATCAACCGGCACGCAAAACGACACGTCAAATTGGCTCGATTACCAGACCGATTCGTTCGCGAGATTCATCAGCCCGCCTTGTTGAGCGACGATTTCAACGGCGACGTGCTCGACGCAACCAAATGGACGACCAACCTCAAGTGGCCGATTGGCGATACTCCCGTCGTTTCGGAAGGTAAGGTCAGTGTCGAACAACGCGATGGTCATGTCATTCTTAAGAACCGCGGCCACTTGGTCACGAAAGACCAATTCGATCCCGACCGACTCGGCGGCATTGTCATCACCGGACAATGGACCTATGACGTGACGAACGACGCATTGCAGGTGCTTACACGCTCCGACGGCGTTCCTGGCGATGGATACGGCGAAACGGCCAACGGCCTGGAATTCAAGTATTGGAACACCTCGGACCGCAAAGGCCAGCTTGCCATCGTCTCCAATGGAGCCAATCTCGCGATCACGGATGTAAAAACCAAGGGCAGCGTCTATCTGTATCCCGGCATCACCTTCAATTTCAAAATTGTGGACAACGGGGCCAAGGGACTGTCCTTCACGCTTTCAGGCATCAGCAACCCGTATAACACCGCCACGGTTACGGCGCGTTTGGTCTCCGACACGACGACCGCCAAGCATGTCGTTTTTCATAATCGCGAATACGAGGGCATTGATAACATCGCGCATCTCGACAACATCACGATCACCTCGAACGCCCCCGTCGTCGTGCCGAACGATTCGCCCGCCGGCCAGGGCCGGAAAGGAGGCAGCTCCAAAGATTGATCCCATCGGAACGATCCGAGGCAATGTCGTGTGGAAAGAATTTTCTCATAGTTCGTTTAAGGAGAGTAAGTATTATGTCTAAGCGAGTGTTTTCTTTTCTCGCCGCTCTAATTACAGCGGCGACCCTGCCTTCTTGGGCATCTGCGACGACCTTACTGAGCGACGACTTCAGCGGCTCATCGCTCGACACAACCAAATGGACAACCGCCAATACATGGGATGGTAGTCCCGGCGATCAAGGCAAAGCAAGCGTCGCCGTGGCCGACGGTCATGTTGTCCTGACAAATCGCGGTCATCTAGTCACGAAAGACCAATTCGATCCCGATGCACTCGGCGGTATCACGATTACCGGCCAATGGACTTTCAATGGTTGGGATGCGTTTCAGATCTTAACCCGCTCCGACGGTGTTCCCGGCAGCGGCTATGGCGAGACTCAACAAGGGCTGGAATTCAACTATTGGAATAGCATGGCCATCTATGCCCGCGGCGGCATTTCGGTCTCCGATGTGACGACAGCCGGTACGCTCACTCTGAATTTCAACAAGGCCTACAACTTCTCGGTCACCGACAACGGCACAAAGGGAATCTCTCTCACGTTGACGCAAGCGGATGATACGAGCAACACCGAAACGATCACGGCCAAGCTGGCCTCGGATTCAACCACGAATAATTACGTGGTCTTTCACAACCGTGAATACGAAGGCGCTGAGAACATCGCCTATCTCGACAACGTCGTCATCTCCACCATACCCGAACCGGGAACGATTGTTATGACAGTTATCGGCATTGCCGGCCTGTTGGCCTATGCTTGGCGAAAACGCCGGCAAGCGTGAATTGCCAAATTAAAATATCAGAACCAAATCAATTGGAACTTATCTATCAGGAGTAGTTTTATGAGACGCATGATGAAAGGCTCGATACGGATCTTGGCCGTGTCGGCCATCACCGCCGTGTTGGCCCAATCGGCCGCCGCTACGACGATTGAATGGCTTGGACTGGACTCGACGACCGGCGCTGGATGGCGTTCCACGAATGTCAACCAGTCTGGCAAGTTGGCCCAATACGATCCCAACGGCGACCACGCCTATGGAAGCGACGGCTATTACGTCGCATGGAAAGACGTTGTTAATAACAATGGCTTCGGAGTGGATGTCCTGTCCTCTTTGCCAAGCTCTTACATCGCTAGCGTGGACGCTCTTCAAAGCAATTCCTACTACAATAGCGGATACGCCAAGATCGACGATCCCTCGCAGACAATCGGCGAGGACGTTGCCGATCTTTCGGCCACGGGCGTTTGGCAGACCGACGCCGCGGGCACCTTCGATTTCTTCAGAATCACCTTGGCCAAGGACGCCACGTTCGTGTTGACGACTCTTCTGGGAACGCACGACCAGAGTACCGCCAATGCTAATTGGATCAAAATCACGAGCTCCAGCGATGCCACCGGAGTGACGCAGGGCCTTCCGACCGTGGGCTATTCGCCGGAATATGCTTTTTTCAAACTCAGCGGCAAGGCGGGCGACACCTTCACCGTAACCCTGACTGGAAACGTAGGCAACAACAACACCTGCTCCTCCGGCCTTGCGTTCGAGCAGGTGCCCGAGCCGTCTGCCATTGTTATGACGGTATTCGGCCTAGCTAGTCTTTTGGCCTACGCTTGGCGAAAACGTAAATAAAACACATTGGATATTGGACAGCGGATGGCGATTGGACCGGGCAGGAACAAACGCCATCCGCCTCCAATGCCAACTCGACGGATAAGGTGGCGTATGAAAAGTAATCCACGATTCGCGATTCTTAATCCAAAATTTGCATTTACCCTTGTCGAGCTTTTGGTCGTCATCACGATCATCGGCATCCTCATCTCGCTCTTGCTTCCGGCCGTACAATCGGCGCGCGAGGCAGCGCGGCGATTGCAATGCCAAAACAACCTCAAGCAAGTGGGACTCGCTCTGCTGAACTACGAAAGCCAATGCGGCACCTTCCCGCCAAGCTCCTTCTGGGACTCCTCGCCCTACGATGCCGCACAGTTGGCCAACTGCCGCGTGAATTGGGTCGTCGTCGCGCTGCCGTTCATGGAACAGCAGGCGCTCTACGACTCTTTCGATCGTACAATGCCCCTTTCCGGCACATCGAGCGCGGCCAACGTTGCGGCGCGTGCGGTTGATCTGCCCGCCATGCTTTGCCCCACCGATTCCTTTAATCGAGAACACTTCATGGGCAGCCAAAGCTCGGCGACGACGGCGCTCGGCGATAATTGGGCTCGCGGCAACTACGCGGCCAACGCCGCGCTGGGTGAAATGCGGCCAAGCGGCGGCTCCACCAATTGGCAATACGCGGGCGGGCCGACCACCGCCGGCTGGGCCACCTCGTACATTCGCGGCGTCATGGGTGCAAGCTGTTCCATCGGCTTCTCGCAAATTCGAGATGGATCGAGCAATACGATCTTGTTGGGCGAAATCCGAGCAGGAGTCACCAGGTTCGACTCTCGCGGCGTCTGGGCACTCGGCTACGCCGGCTCAAGCGCTCTTTGGGCGCATGGCGGAATCTGGGGCGATGACTATGGCCCGAACTCCCCGCAAGACGGCAGCGACGACGTCATTGCCTGCGAAGCCATCGCCTCGGCGTTTGGCGGCCATGCAGGCTTGATGAACGAAGGCATGCCTTGCTACGAACCCATCACCAACACGCAAGCAACCGCCCGCAGTATGCACGCCGGCGGTGTAAACACTTGTTTTTGCGACGGCAGCATCCATTGGATCGGCGATTTCATTCAGGCGTATCCCAGTTCGTCCACGAACCTGTCCGTTTGGGATCGCCTAAACGCCTCCTCCGACGGAATGCCCTTGCCCAGCGACGCCTTTTAGAGATGTTGTATGTATTATCTCGTTCCGAAGCTCCGGCTTCGGAACGCCACCTGAAGTTTGCCCTAGATTACAACGTCAGAATGATAATCTCGTTCCGAAGCTCCGGCTTCGGAACACAAGTGCCTACCTGAGTAGTTCGTTTTGTTATATGCTATCGAATACTTGATCCATATTCCTATTGTTTTCCCACCTTCCTTTCCCACCACACACCAGAGAGGTTTCACGATGCGTAACGGCAACATGCGTTTCTCACGACGCGGTTTCCTGGGCACGACGGCTGCTTTGTCCGTGCCGCTGATCATTCCGAGACATGTGCTCGGCGACGACAAAAATGCGCCGGCCAACGAGAAGATCGTTCTCGGGCTCATCGGCATGGGCAAAATGATGACCAGCCTGCATTTGGCCGACTTTTTGCGGCGGCCCGACGTCAAAATCGCCGCAGTCTGCGATGTCGATACCACGCGACGCACGGCCGCGAAGAAGCGTATTGACGAGGCATATCACAACAGCGATTGCGCCTCCTATGGAAATCACCATGACATCATGGGCCGGGGCGATATCAACGCCGTCTTCTGCGCCACGCCCGACCATTGGCACGCCGCCATCATTCTCGACGCGGTCAAGGCCGGTAAGGATATCTACTGCGAAAAGCCGCTGACGAATAACCTTGCCGAAGCCAAGCTCGTGACGGATGCGGTCAATAAGTCGAAAATCGTCTTCCAAGTCGGAAGCCAGCAGCGCGAAGATCAAGAGTTCCGTTACGCCTGCGAATTGGTGCGCAACGGGCGGCTCGGCAAGATCAAACAGATCACCGTCGGCGTCGGCGGACCTCCGACTCCCTGCAATCTGCCCGGCGAAGCGATGGAACCCGGGCTCGACTGGGACCGTTGGCTTGGGCCCGCGCCCATGCGGGAATACAGTTCCGTGCTAAGTCCCCGCGGCGTCCACGATCATTTCCCATCCTGGCGCGCATTTCGCGAATACGGCGGCGGTGGCATGACCGACTGGGGCGCCCACCATTTCGACATCGCCCAATGGGCTCTCGATATGGATAAATCCGGTCCCATCGAGATTGTTCCGCCCAAGGATTATAAGTCGGGCCACGGCGTCAAATTCATCTACGCCAACGGCGTCGAAGTCACTCACGGCGGACCGTTCGGCATCACGTTCTTCGGCGAGAAAGGCGAGTTGTTCGTCAATCGCGGCCAGCTTACCAGCAAGCCCGACAACATCATCAAGCAGCCGATCGGCAAGGATGAAATCCACGTCTACCAAGGGCCCGGCGGCGGCTGGGACGGCCATCACCAAGACTGGCTCAACTGCATCCGCAGCCGCAAGACGCCCAATTGCCCCGCCGAAACCGGCGCTCGCACGATTGCCGTCTGCCACTTGGGCAATATCGCCTATATCCACGGCGAGGAACTTGCCGGCAAGTCGCTCAAATGGGATCCGCAACAGTGGAAATTCATCGGCAACGACGAAGCCAACAAGTGGCTCGACTACCCCTATCCGCGCCGGAAGGGATACGAATTACCCCAAGTATAAAGATTATTGAACAAAAGAGAACTCACAGGGCCATGTTCGGGTTTGCCCCAGACATGGCCCTTCTTTTTATTCCGCATCTTCCTCCACCAACAACATCCGATTCTCTTTCACGGCCATATAGTGAAACGTCTTGCGTGAATCGAAAAT
>CAYWGR010000100.1:0-20143 GCA_964458015.1 uncultured Planctomycetaceae bacterium | reverse complement strand
CCCGCCTTGAATTCTTCGCAAAATGGCGGGCCATCGCTTCGCTCGACCCCGCCCTACGCTTTTCCCAACTTCAACAATTGATTGGCCCTGCCCCTGTTTTCTCCTCCCTTGCATTGGGCTAGGATATGGGGGATAATATCGAAGCGTGTGGTTTGCCACATTGCCAAACCGCTGTTTACGATCTGTCTACCCAATCCCACCTTATTTGTTCCGTGACTCTCGAAAGGAGCAGCCAGCGATGCGAGCCATTCTGACAAGCTGTTTGTTGATTTCGATTATTTGCGTTGCCGCGATTGCGACGGCCGACGGACCATTTCCGCCGGAAAAGGTCAAGTTCGTGACGCATCACATCGGCCATTTCCGCAGTGAAGCCTGCGGTGTCGGCGATTTCAACAACGATAAGAAGCTGGATATCGTGGCCGGGCCCTATCTCTACCTGGCCCCCGATTTCAAGCCGCAAAAAATCCGCAACCTAGAGGGAAGCGTCGATGAGCAGGGCAAAGGCTATCACGACGATTTCATGAATTTGCCGCTCGACGTGGACGGCGACGGACTGCTAGATGTGCTTTCGTGCTCATGGTTCAAGATGCGGTCTACTTGGTATCGCAACACGGGCAAGGTCGAAGGGCTTTGGCCTGAATCGGAGATCGAGAAGAATGGCAATTTCGAAACCGGCTGTCTCTGGGATCTTAAGGGCAACGGTCATTGCGACGTTGTTCTGCCCGACGTGGCTCGCACTATTTGGTATGAAGTGGTCAAGGGTGCAGATGGTAAAAGCGGCATGGTTACGCACCTCGTTTGCGAAAAAGGCATGCAGCTAGGCGGCGGCATCGGCGACATCAACGGCGACGGCCGGCCCGACATCATTCGGCCCAATGCTTGGTTCGAGGCCCCCGCGGACATTCGCAACGGAAAGTGGATCGAGCATCCGCTTTCGGTCGGTGCGAAGGATGGCAAAGCCACGCACACGCCGCAGATCCGTGCCTACGATGTCAACAAGGACGGATTGGCCGACATTATCACAAGCGACGCCCACGGCTATGGAATTTCCTGGTACGAACAGGTTCGCAATGGTGCTGAGGTTTCTTGGAAGCAGCACACGATCGACGACACCTGGAGCCAAGCCCATTCGATCACGTTGGCCGACATCGACAATGATGGCGAGATGGAGCTACTTACCGGCAAGCGGTTCATGGCCCACAACGGCGGCGATCCCGATGAATACGGCCCGCTGGGAGTTTACTGGTACGACTTGAAACGCGGTCCCAATCCAGTTTGGACCAAGCATGTGATTACCTACAAGGAAGGCATCGGGGCAGCGCTGAATATCGAGGCGGCCGACATCAACGGCGACGGGAAGCTTGATATTGTTACCACCGGAAAATGGGGCGGCCCCGTCTGGTTTGAAAATCAATCGACTCCATGAACAATACGGCCGCCATCGACCAACTACTGGCCGATCTGAATCCGCAACAACGCGAGGCGGTCGCCCACGGCGATCGCCCGCTGTTGATTGTCGCGGGCGCAGGCACGGGTAAAACCACGACCCTTTTGCATCGCGTCGCATGGCACATTGCCGGCGGGATCGACCCTAGCCGTATCCTATTGCTGACGTTTACCCGTCGCGCGGCGGCCGAAATGCTTCGCCGGGCCGAAATTTTACTGCATCGGTTGGGTTTGCCCGGCACCACGCGCGTTTGGAGCGGAACCTATCATGCTGTGGCGACGCGATTGCTGCATCGCTACGGCAAGATGATCGGCCTGCCGCCCGAGTTCGCCGTTCACGATCGCGCAGATTCCGAGGATTTGCTCAACGTCGTGCGCACCGACTTGAATCTGGCTAAGACCGACAAACGATTCCCAAAGAAGGGCACTTGCATGTCGATCTACAGCCGATGCATCAATGCTCGGCAAAAGCTCGACGAAGTCTTGGAGCAGTATTTCCCCTGGTGCAAGGATTGGCAGACCGAATTGAAGCAGCTTTTCGACGGCTATGTCGACCGCAAGGAATCGGCCGGCGTTTTCGACTACGACGATCTGCTCGTCTTTTGGGATGCCCTGCTCGCCGACGACAAGGCCGGGCCGTCGATCCGAAAAATGTTCGATTGCGTGCTGGTCGATGAGTATCAAGACACGAACACGCTTCAAGCCGACATCCTTTACCGGCTTTCGCCCGAAGGCAAGGGATTGACCGCCGTCGGCGACGATGCCCAGTCGATCTATGCTTTTCGCGCGGCCACGGTGCGAAATATCCTGGATTTCCCCAAGCATTACAAAGACGCCGAGGTCGTCACGCTTGAGCAGAATTACCGCAGCACGCAGCCGATCCTAGCGGCCACGAACGGCGTGATCGGGCTTGCCCGCGAACGCTATGCAAAAAATCTCTGGTCGAATCGCGTGGAAGGCGAAAAACCACGCCTGGTCCACTGCGAAGACGAGTCGGATCAGGCGGCCTACATCATCCGTTGCGTGCTCGAACATCGCGAGGCGGGCGTCGATCTGCGCCGGCAGGCCGTCTTGTTTCGCGCTTCGCATCATAGCATGATGCTCGAAGCCGAGTTGGCGCGCGCCGGCATTCCTTTCCATAAATTCGGCGGGTTGAAGTTCGTCGAGACAGCCCACGTCAAGGATCTGATCGCTTTTTTGCGTTTGGCCGAAAATCCTCGCGATGTCGTTTCCGGCCTGCGGCTGTTGATCTTGCTGCCGGGCATCGGACCGATGAAAGCGAAGCATTTGATGCAGATGCTCGTGCAAAGCGGCGGAGATTTTCAGGTGTGGACCGATTGGCGCCCGCCAGCCGACGCTGCAACGCTTTGGCCGGCGTTCGTCGCGCTGCTCCGAGAGTTGGCTCGCACGCCCGACGATTTGCCGACGCAACTGAATCGCGTGCGGAAGTTCTACGCTCCGCTGATGGAAACAAAATACGATCATACCGAACCGCGGCTGCGCGATTTGGAACAATTGGAGGTGATTGCGTCGCGTTTTAGCAACCGGCAGCGCATGCTGTTGGAAATGACGCTCGATCCGCCTAGTTCGACGCAGGATTTGGCCGGTCCGCCGATGCTCGACGATGATTACCTGGTCTTAAGCACGATTCATTCGGCAAAAGGGTTGGAATGGGACGCTGTCTATGTGATCCATGCAGCCGACGGCAACATACCTTCCGACATGGCCGTAAAAAATCCCGAGGAGATCGAGGAAGAGCGGCGTTTGTTTTACGTCGCATTGACTCGGGCGAAAAATTGGCTCTATGTATGCCATCCGTTGCGCTACTACTGGACCGGCCGAAGCGATCACCACAGATTCTCGCAACGCACGCGATTCCTACCCCGAGAATTGCTCGGCTTATTCCATCAGTGTACGACGGATTTGAGCGACGACGATCCGTCTGAACCGGCTGAAGAGTCGTCTCGCCTCACAAGCGAAACGGTTCGTCGGAAGACAAAAGACTTGTGGGGATAAAGCCTCAAGCATCAAGAATAAAATTGGGGCGACAGTTTTTACGACTGCCGCCCCCTTTTTGTGCTAAAGCTCATCTATTCCAGCATTTCGAGAGCTTTTATCTCTGAAAATGTCCGCCGGAACACGTAGGTGGTTATCTCCGGTTGTCGGAGAAATCGCTCTCGGCCGCAAGACGCCGTCAAAACGAAATCGAAGCGTCCGCCAAGGGCGGCATTTCCGTCTCGTCTTGGGTCGTTTTACCGGGCACCGGCGCTATCGGAGCAGCCGGAGCCGGAGCGGGCGTAGGTGCTGCCGGTTTGACGGCCTCGGGCGCTGCTTGCTTGGTGCCGCAATCTTGGCCCGCGCAATTCTGGCAGGCATAGACCACGACGCACTTATAGCTGGGAACCTTGCAGATGATCTCTTTCTTTTCCAGCGTTTTCTTCTCACGCACCTTGCCGCATTTCGGCGGAACGATGCACTTGTTTTTCTCAGCGGCGCAAGGATCGCACTTGCCTTTGCCGCACCCCTCGCACTTGGGCGATTCAATCGTGCATTCACCGGTTGCATTGCAGGCGTCACACTGGCCGCAATGACAACCATGCTTGCATCCAGGCAGTGAGGTGCAATACTCTTCGCACTTCACGACCCATACGTGCTTTTTAATCTCTTTCGTCTCGCAAACGACCTTGCAGTATTTGTCGCAGCAGCCGGAGCGGCCGCAACGCCCGCAATGATCGGGACTGCCGCAGGTTTGCACTTCCTGACAAGCGGCGGGCGTCTTGCACTCGTCGCCGGCAATCGCCATGTTGGCGATCAGCCAGCCGACGGCCAGGGATAACGCTATGGTCCTCATACCTATATCTCCTTATGTCTCGCATCACGACGATGCGATAGGGCATATTTGTTGTTGAATGGGTTAGAAATCAATCTGGGCTCGGGTTTGGAAAATCTCCAAACTGCCGGGGCCGGCGCCTTGGTTTCGATTGATGTTCGAATGGACATACTCGAACATCATTCTTGTGTAAGGATTCAGATACCAGTTCAAACCGACCGTGTGGTCGCTGCATGTCTGGAATCCTAATGCACCGTTGTCGTAGCAATCCAGCCACGAATAGCGGTATTTCAGTTCCCACGCTCCCATACCCATCTCGACGTTGCCGTTCTCGTCGCGGACGCGGAAAAAGTTCTCGTTCGGTTTGACGCGGGTAAAATATCCGCGTTTGCGGTCGTAGGCACGATGCTCGCCCGTCAGGAAATAGCTCACATAAGCATAAGCGCCTTGCGTCTTGCAGTCGTCATGTTCCGTGCGGTCGATGTAGTTGACGTAGTATTCCGACTGGAACGACAGCGGACCGTAGACCGAGGCCAATTCCGCGCCGATCTCGTTGCGGGCCGAAACGTCGGTCAACGTGGTGCTGTTGCTTTTCGCCAAATGCGATTCAGGGCGATACTTGAGCGCGAATTGGTCTTTGTACGGATCGCGATAGCTGTAAGCGAGGCCGGTATGCAACAAACCGCGACCGTCCGTGGCCTCGTCGTACCAAGGCAGCCATGTGGCGCGCATGGTCGTCGACATGCCAAGATTGTCCGCTTGGACCAAGTTGCCATCATCGTCGAACTCGTTGAAAATACCGATGGCATACGTGGCGTTTTGGCTTTCCGTGTTGCCGAATCCCATCACGCCGAAGTGACGAGCCGGCGCCATCGCCAAGCTCGCGACGTTGCGCTCCATGAACGTGATGTAATTGTCGCTGGTCAATTCGTCCAAACTATACGGCTCTTTGAAATGGCCGATTTGGATATTCTGCACCAACGGCAAATCAGTAATTGCGAAATACGTATCTTTGCAGTGCAAACGGGTCGAAGTGCTGTAGCCTGTGTCGGTTTGCGACGTTGAGCTGGTGGCAGTCGCAAAATCGTATTCAATCTGATACTTGATGACGTTGAAGCCTTCACCGTAGAGGGCCAAACGGGCGGCGCGGAACTCGGTGCCGTTTTTCTCGTTATAACGAGCCTTGTCGACGGCATCTTGAGAAAAGCCGGCGGTGTCCAAATGAATACGTCCGCCAGCGTTGACGGTCATTTTGCCGGCCGCTTTTTTCTTTTCCTCTTTTGCCTTGTCGTCGGCCTTCTTCAGGGCCTTCTCCAGTTCGGTTACACGGGCGGCCAAGTCGGCGTTGTCGCCGCCGGCGTTTTCCGAAACCATATAGGTTTGATTTGTCGGCACGGTTGACACCGCGCCCTCTTGCCCCCTTGCTGCCGCAGCCGAGCCGCAGGCAACCATAATGGCCAGCGTCGAAGCTAGCCAATGCGGGATACATCTACGCATTGAAATTCCCCCCTTGCAGGTAGTAATAAGGTGCTTGGCACAATGTTGCTAAAGTACACGCCTGTCCCCTGCAAACCGGTTATCCCGCGATTCTGGGAAAATCGGTGCAACGTATACAAAAAGCATCCTAAGAATAAAACTCGGGGTTAGAACCCAAGGAATTAAATTAGAGACTTGTTAGACGCCGTTGCCCGACACGGGTAGTTCATCATTAAACCATTCGACCGCTACAGACCGCAAAGTTTGCCATCTTTTAGGAGATAATTACTACCACCGGGCGAATATCTCCACTAAGGAGGCCGTTTTTTCCTATGATCTTTCCGGCCAAGAACGATAGACAGCCGGTTCCAAGAAGACCGGCCAGAAAATATGTTTCTGTTGCGGAAAGCCAAATTGTCATTCTGAGCGGAGCGAAGAATCTCCGTGATTTCGGCGAGATTCTTCGCTGCGCTCAGAATGACTCCTGGCCTACGGCGTTTCCGCAACAGAAACTTAGCCTCATCGCGGTTCCGACATTCTCTTATCGGTTTCTTTCGAGAAATCCCGGCCGGCGAGCGTTTTTTCCACGATTGGGCGATAGAGTTCCGGCCGACGCCCTGCAAAGAGCACTGCCCTGAAGTCGGTTCGCTTTTCGGGAATTGTTCGAGGGAAATAACCTGCCAGATAACCTTTGCGGCCCGCCGTGCCAGGCGTCTTCGAGCGTGCAAACCATACGTTGCCGGCATCTAAATCCACATCGGCCGAAACCACTGAATCGCGCCAATAGTGCGATGCAACCAGAGGATACCCATACTGATCAATCACGTAGCTCCGCTGGCTTACGTCGGACATGGGGAAATGCGTTGTCGCCATGTAAACGGCATTATCAATCGCTCTGGCCTGCTGCATCCATAGATTGAATTGGCCCGATGCACCCCACGACTGCGAACCGCACAGAATCATTTCGGCCCCTTGCAAGGCCAAGGCTCTTGCAATCTCGGGCGAATAGATATCGCCACAAAGCATCAAGCCCATGACGCCGAAATCCGTTTTGAACACGGGCAATTCCTTGCTGCCGCCGTATTGCGAAATGCGATATTTGCCGACGATATTGCCCGAGCGATCCCAAATGTAAGCCCAGGAGGCTCGTTGGTTCGAAAACGTCTCTTCATTTTTATAAGACATTTCAGGAGCGCGCAGACCGCCGATAATGATGTAGCTGTTGAATTTTTTCGCGATTTCGGCTACTTGAGCAAAGGTCTTCGCGGCTTCCGGCGTATCGGTCGGGAAACCAAACTCAGCCATCAGAATCACATCAGGATGCCGACTGCCGGCATCGTTCAAGACTTTGTAGAAATCGGCCTTGGGATCAGGATTTGGCCCATGATCGAAACCGACCTGAACAAGGGTCACGTGGATGTTGCGTTTCGTTCCCCGATGAACAATAGGCTTTATGTTCGGATCAACCAGGTAGCGGAACAAGCTGCGATCTTCCTTAAACGTAAGGCGGTAGACATCGGAATTACGGGCGAAGTCGATCGGCGCTACTGCCACGCCGGGTTTGATGCCGGTGTCGGCCTCGATGATTCCCGAGCGATCGACCACGCAAGCACGTCCCAACGGTTGGCCGGTGTAGGAAGGCCAATTGCTGCAAAGATAGGGCAACTGGCCGGCATAATTTGCTACGGCCAAAGCGACATGGTTGTCGAATGCCCTCACACGCATGACGACATCCAACGGATAGCTTTGCGGCACGGGCTCGACGCCGTGCGACCAGAGAATCATCTCAGCGCCCTGAAGAGCCAAGACCAGCGGCACCTCCGGCCAATAATGATCCGAGCCGATCATCAGGCCGATCTTGCCGACACGTGTATCGAAAACAGGCAATTCGTTGCCTAGCGAAATTGGTTCGTCCGGCAGCTTGTGCGATTTTCGATACTTGCCGATCTGTTTGCCGTCGGCCCCAATTAGATAGCTGGTCGAAAAAAGCTTCTCGCCTTCCCGTTCCTTTAGGTTGACGGCAACGATCATCGAACGCGCTGCCGCAACTTTCGCAATCGCAGCGAGAGCTGCCTGCGCATCCGCATCACCGTCGGTCGGCACGCAATCCTCGGGCAAGCACACCACTTCAGCCCGATCGGCGGCCGCGCGTTCGAGCATCTTCAGCACATAGCCAAGGTTGCGATCCTTTGCTTCGAACGACTGGCAAACGGCACATATACGAACCTCTTTTGCAGAACGAGAGCCGTCCTCTCCGTGGACCGACGATCCCACGACTAAAACAACGATTGCCACTAAGATACTTAGATTTCTCATGGGCTTATCTTTTCCTATTACGGGAGTTTGCCAATCGGTTTATCGGCCTTCCGCAGTTCATTGAGTTGCATACGGCTTCGATGACGGTACTCTTGCAAAGTTTCGATGTCATATTTTTTACATAGCTCGCGTACTCGCACTCCTGGGGTAATAGCGCGAAGAACATACCAACCTTCCATGTCGCCCGGAGAAGACAGCAACTCGACCTTGCCTCGATACTCATCCAACAGTTTGGCAATCTTCTTATCGTTGAAATCCTTATGAACAATGGTCAAATCCAAATCCAGCGTGGCGACAAACTGGTTCGGCATCGGTTTTTCAACAGGCTCGATGCTCTTTCCCATAACGTCGATGATGTTGCCTCGGCCGACGGCTACAATATAGTAGTTGTGGATCATGGCATATCCATTCAAAGGCAAGCCGCCGCCGTATGCACTTGGCCAGAGCACAATTTCGGCGCCTTTATCTTTGGCTTCTCGCCATAACTCATCGTAATTTGCATCGAAGCAAATTAACATGGCGATTCGCCCGAAATCGGTATCGAATACGGGCACGCCCTCTTTGCCAAGACTGACGCCCTCTTCGCTCCAAAAAACAAATACCTTCCGATAACGCCCCGCTACGTTACCCTGACGATCAAGAAGAACAGCCGTATTGTATTGTCGGCCATCCTCGGCCAATTCACGGATCGGACAGACAACGTACATTCGATACTTTTTTGCCATTTCCGCGATTGCATTTGTTGTCGGTCCTGGAATCGGTTCTCCCGTCGAACCGGCAAATTCCTCGGGCAAACAAGCAATATCAACGCCTTGTTTGCCTGCAACATGCAAGTGTTCGATAGCCAGTTTCAACTTCGCATCATGTTGCCCACCGCAGCCAATGGCAATTGCAGCCACTTTCACTTGCCGCCCTGGTTGCTCCCGGGGAGCGGCAGAGACCGTCTGCAATGCAAGTTGCCCCAGTATTGCCGGCACGAAATATGCTGCTAAGAAGATTCGCTTCATCACGATGGCAGTCCTTTATGATCCAAACGGTTCATCATCCTCGCACATTCGTATACCAGGGTTTAAACTTGGTCTTCAATCACCCACGGCTTCCGATATTCTCGCCGATAGAGCTTCATCGCATCGTCATTGCCCACGATTTTCTCCGTTTTGGCATCAAACGCCAATTTTTGCCCACCCAAGCGATAGCTGATATTAGCCAGATGCCCCAATAAAATACTGCGATGGCCTTCTTCGATGTCGGCATTCGGCGTGTTGCGCGAGCGAATACAATCGAAAAAGTTCTGTTTGTGCTCCGGGTCGGGGAAACGGCCCTTAAGTTGGTCTTTGATCACGCCTTCATGAAGTTTCGGGCGGGTGAACACCTGCCAGCCTCCGCCGTGACGACCGACGATCATCAAGCCTTCGCTGCCATAAATTTCTATCCGCGTAGCGCATTGCGGCCAGTAAGGATATTCCGTGTCGCTTTGACGAATGATCGGCGATATTTTCAGCATGTAAGGCGTGTAAAGCGTCATCTCGAAACTCATCACCAATCGTTCGAAGTCGAAGACGGCCATCTGCGTGTCAGGCGTCTCCGCAGCGCCTTCTTGGTAAAATCGCCCACCGGTTGAGTAGATAGATTTCGGATAATCAACGCCCAAAAGCCACCGGGCCAAGTCAATCTGATGGATCGAGTCGTTTACGATATCACCGCCCGAGTAGCGCCAATAATGGTGCCATCCAGAACGCAGATTGGCATTGTATTTGGCCTCGGGCGCGGGGCCGTTGAGCATATCCCAGTTCAATCCCTCGGGCGGATTGCTGTCGGCCACTGCCGGGAAATTGCCCCATTCCTTCTGATCGAACACCCGGCAGAAGTGAATCTTGCCGAGCTTGCCTTCCTGGAGATATTTTTTGGCCGCCATGTTGTAGGGCGCGCTGCGGTTTTGTGTGCCGACTTGCACAATACGCTTGTATTTCCGCGCGGCTTCGACCATTTTCCGCCCTTCCCAGCAACTGTGTGTGGGCGGCTTCTCGACATAGACATCTTTACCCGCCTGACACGCCCAAATCGTGGCCAAGGCATGCCAATGATCGGGCGTTGCGATCACCACGGCATCCACCGATTTGTCGTCGAGCATCTTGCGGAAATCTTGAATGGCCTTCGGCTTCTGCTCCGGCGATTCCTTGGCTGCAAACGCCGCCGCGGCTTCCGCTCGATGGATATCCACGTCGGCCACCCAGGCGATTTGGCAATCGGTGCGTCGAATGAAATCGCCGAGCAAATTGCTGCCGCGACCGCCTGCTCCAATCAAGCCCAGTGTGATTTTGTTATTGGCCGGCGCGGCCCAAACCGAGCCGGCATTCGCCAGAATCGTCGTTCCAGCGGCCAGTCCTAACCCGAACGTCTTGGAACGATCAATAAACTCGCGTCGATTCAGTTTTTTCATAGTCTTTTCTTCTTATGGAAAAAGGATGGCAATCGCCGGTGATGGACTGCCTCTAGGTGGGCTAATTTGTTTTGTTACGTTGAAATCTTACCGCTAACGTGCAATGATTTCAGTCATCCCAGCCTACGAATCACTTCGTCGGCCTTCTTTTCGTAAATCGACTGCCACTCAGGCGACAACAGACACTCGGTCACTTCATATCCGCCCTTGTCGTAGTAGGATGCCGGAGGACCGTAATGCATGTAGCCGTTCGAGAAGGCAGCCACAAAGGTGTGTTGATGGGGCGAGGCTTTCTTGACATTCAGGCCGACTTCGACCAGCAACTCGATCGGAGCGGTGATCAGCACGCAATCACCGATCTTGATCCCCTGTACTTCGGCCGGTATGGTCGGTGAGCCGGCGGCCTGATTAATCGCTTGATGTTTTTCGAGTGTGGATATTTTGTCTTGAATGCGAGCCAATTTTTCCATCGCGCGAATGTTCTGCAAGTATTTTTCAACATTCGCTCGATTGAGCGAATCCATGGCGGCATAGTCATCGCTGCCTAGTTGATTGTCCTGCAAATACCTATACGAAGCTTCCGCCGGGTGTTTGGGATCCTGAATGTTTTTTTGGTATAACGGCAAGAACGACTTGAAATTCAAAGTCAGCGATCTCAACGATTCAAGCAGCGCGGCCTGTTCCTGCCGTAGAGCAATTATCCTCGCGGGAATATCGGTCCTTCGTGGAAGATCAACAACCTCGGAAACAACACCGAGACGCGCATCTTGAACTTGGATGCTTTTGCAGGCTTTCAATGTGCTTAGACCAAGCATCGTACCCAACGGCGCAACGTCGCGAGGACGATTGAAGTCCTTGAACCATACGTCGATCACGTCGCCGCCCGCACCCTGTAAAAACAGGGCCATGACGTCGTTGCCCAAGCTGTCTTCAATAACTTGCGAGGCAACGCCTGGAAAATTGGCGGTCAACGATCCCCGAGCATCGCCAAAAAGCGGATGGCAAGCAAAATTGTAAACCACGGCCAATGGCCGGCCATCCGTTCGATCAATGCGCAGTATTCCAATCTCGGGATCGATCGGTCCTACCTCGGCAACTTCATCATCGTGAGGACTGGGGTTCGTATGACGGATCGTCCAATGCTGCCCATTCTTCAACCGAAGCGTCCGATTCATCGAGATCCGGTCTTCACGCCCGGAACCCGCGCCAATCTTCACGGGCGTTAAATTTTTCGCAGCCCGACGAACGGCATCCAAGGTTCGTTCGATTTGCTCGGAGTCATCACAAAGCTGCCGGCCCGGCGGATGGGTGTGCGAAGCATTGACCAGAACATTGCAACCGGGAATCCCCAACTCTTTCTGTATCCGACTTCGAAGTTTGGGCAGGAAATCTTCTGCCACATCATTCAGACCCGGGGCAATTTTGCGGCCGCCTATGGCCGTGGTGTCCATCGTGATGATGGCCAACCGTGTCGTACCGTCCTCCAATACCAAGGCTTTCGCGAAGAGCGGATCCTTGATGCGTATTCCCTCGGCGCGATAGGTAATATCGCTTTTGGCCGTTCCGGCGCGCAAACGGCCGGCGGAGGCGTCTGCTTGGCTTGCAGCGGCGAACGTGCCGGCGGCAAGGCCCATGCCTACGCCTATGCCGGTTTCGATGAAGTGTCGCCGGTTTACGTCGCTCATCGTTCACCTGTGTCGGCTATTGCCAAGAACCGTTTGGGATATCATTAAGGTTACAGGGCGGTCCCCGTATGGCACAATCCTATTTTGCGGAATCTCATTCCGATTTTTCGTCACAAAGGGTTTTCGAGCGATCCTCGCGATATTATACTGTAAGAATGTCGAAACCGCCGCATGTCGCATTATTAATCGAAACGTCGCTTGCCTACGGACGAGGTCTGTTGCGCGGCATCGCTCAATATGCGCGCGAGCATGGGCCGTGGTCGGTTTATTTTCGTCCGCAAGGGCTCGACGCTCCTCCGCCGCCGTGGCTGGCTCATTGGCAGGGAGATGGCATCCTGGCACGAATCGATAATCGCCGGATGGCCAAAGCGGTGCTGCGTCCGCGATTGCCGGTCGTTGACGTTCGCAACGCATTGGCGGATCTCAGCCTGCCCGGCATCGGTCCCGACAACCGCGCCGTCGCCCAGTTGGCTTTTCAGCAGTTTCTCGCCTCGGGGCTCGAGCGATTCGGGTTCTGTGCCGCATCGCGCGGTCAGAATCGTTTTCTCGACGCCCGCTGCGATTATTTCCGCGAATTGGTCGATGAGGCGGGCTATCGTTGCGAGGTTTATCAACCTCGTTCCACCGGCCGCGGCGACTTGGCATGGGAGCAAGAACAAGAACGACTCGCCCGATGGTTGGCCAAGCTGCCCAAGCCCGTCGGCATCATGGCCTGCGACGACGATCGAGGCCTGCAAGTGCTGGATGCATGCCTGCGCGCAAAAATTCTCGTGCCCGACGAAGTCGCGGTGATTGGAGTGAACAACGACGAGCATCTTTGCGGGCTATCGAATCCACCATTGAGTAGTATCGACGTAAATCCCGAGCAAATCGGCTACGAAGCCGCCGCGCTGTTGGATCGTTTGATGGCCGGTGGCAAACCGCCCAAAAAAATCCGCGAGCTTCCTCCACGAGGGCTAGTGGTTCGGCAGTCGAGCGACGCAATCGGCATTGCGGACCGACAAGTAGCGGCCGCGATTCGGCTGATTCGCGAGCATGTCGGCGAATCGTTGGGCGTAGTGAATGTGGCCGATGCCCTCGATATTTCGCGAAGCACGCTGGAACGCCGATTCGTGAAACTCTTGGGACGCACTCCCAAGCAAGAAATCCTTCGCGTACAATTGGCCAAGTCGCAGGAACTGCTCACGCGGACAGGGCTATCAACAGCCCTGGTGGCCGAAAAGGCTGGCTTTCGCTCGCCCGGTTATTTTTGCGAAGTATTTCACCGTCGAATCGGTTGCACGCCGGGCGAATATCGCCGCAAGCACGGCACAACCAAGTTCGAGAGCAACAATCGCGATTAACTTCCCCCCGATTGCGGGTAATTCTGGTTTTAGCCCCCCCTAGACCTTGTATCCCCCTTGCCTCCGCGGCTAAAATCAGGGGTATCATGCACACCTGTATTTGCCGCGCCTTGGCCGGCATCATTGCCCTGGAGATATTTGCCGGATCGGCCGCTGCGCTGCGCGCCGACGAGGCCGATGATCAGTTTGCCGTGGCCGCCGGCAATTACGACCGGCAACAATGGAAACTGGCCGATGTCGAGTTCCAAGCCTTTCTGCAAAAATATCCCAACGACCGCCGGGCAAACCAGTGCATTTTCTTCCTGGGCGAAGTTCAGCTTCAACTAGGCAAGTTGAAAGAGGCCCAGGAACAATTTAAGAAATACACATCCCTTGAGCCAAACGGGAAATATGCGCGGGCTGCGCTGTTTAGGTCGTCCGAGGCCGCCTATCTCGCCAGTAACTATGCCGTCGCGAAGCCGGGTTTGGAAAGTTTTCTGGCGAAATACCCCGACGACCGGCTTGGAGCTTTTGTTTTGCCCTACCTGGGCGACATCGCGCTGACGAATAATGATCTCCCAGCCGCTGCCGGGTATTTCCGTAAAGGACTTACGCAATTTCCCGAAGGGCGAATGCAGGACGATTGCCGCTTTGGGTTGGGGCGAACCTTGGAAAAGCAAAACCAGGCCGAAGAGGCCGAGCGGCTTTATCTCGCCGTAGCCAGCAAGCCGGGCAGCGTTTTGGCCGACGCCGCGCAATTCCATCTCGGCGCTTTGCAATATACAACCGGGCGTTACGATGCGGCCATCGAAAGTTTTTCGGCATTCGAGACCCGATTGGCCTCCAGCTCATGGCAACCCAACGCCCGGCTCGGGCGAGGGCTTTGTCTGTTGAAACTTCAGAAGCCCGATGAGGCCGTCAAGCAGTTCGATGCCGTACTGGCCGCCCCTGCTTCCGGCGATGAACTTTTTGCCCAAGCCCTGCGAGGCAAAATTCAGGCGGCGCTGCAGAAAAAGGATTATGCAAGCGTTGACGGTCTATCGGCCGAGTTCGAGAAACGTTTTGCAAAAAGCCCCGTGCTTGCGGATGTGCGAAGGCTCGTTGCCCGATCGCTGGTCGAGCGAAAAGATTTCGCCAAGGCGGCATCCATCTTGGAACCGCTGGCGGCGGCCAAAAACAGCGGTCCCCAGGATCTTGAAAACCGTTACCTTTTGGCCGTCAGCTACGAGGGGCTCAAGCGTTATGAAGATGCCTTGGCCGCCTTGCAGCCGGTGGTGAAAGACGCCTCGGGGCAACTCAAGGCCGATGCTTTGCTGACCAACGGTTCGCTGTTTCTGGCCGTCAAGAAATACGCCGAGGGCATTGCCCCCTTGGAAGCCTTTTTCCAGGGGAATCCAGCAGGTGAAGCCGCTTTGAAAGGCGCCGGCGTCTTGGCTGTCTGTTATGCGCGCACGGGGCAACTCGATAAAGCCAAAAAACTCTATGCCGATTTCATCGCCAAACAGCCGCAGCACCCGCTGGCTGCTCCGGCAACCGCTCTGTTGGCCGAGGCTGCCTATGACGCCAATGACGTGGCATGGTCGAACGAATTATCAGGCCGATTGGCGACGACCGGCAACTCGGCTGAGCAGCAATTGACCGGAAAGCTTGGCCTCGCCTGGAGCCAATTCAAGACCGGCAAGTTGCCCGAGGCTGCCGCGCTGTTCGACGAAGTGCTCCAAAAAAATCCGCCCGAGGCCATCGCAGCCGAAGCCGCTTTGGCGCGTGGGCAGATCCTCGATCAGCTTGGCCAAAGCGAGCCCGCCTTGTCGATGTACCAGCAGGTGATCGACAAATACCCGAAGAGCAAACAGCATGGCGACGCCCTGTTGGCCGCCGCTCGGCTTCGTGAAAAATTGAAACAGCCGCAGCAGGCGGCCGTGCTTTATGAACGGCTTGCGAAAGACTATCCGCAGTTTCCCAAGCTCGATGCCGTCTGTTACGAATGGGCGTGGTCGCTCCTGGAGTTGAACAAGGCGGACGATGCCAACCGGTTGTTCGAACGGTTGCGCAAGGATTTTCCGCAAAGCCGTTTTTGGGCCGACGCCACCTGCCGGCTAGCCCAAAAGGCCCTGGATGCCAAAGACCTCGACAATGCGACCAAGTTGGCCGACGAAGTATTGAACCGCAAAGACGCCGTGCCGGGCGTTTCGCCGCAGGATGCTGCGAAAGTGCGTGAATTCGCCCTGTTTCTCAAGGGGCAAGTCCAAGCGGCCAAGTCGGATTGGCCCAAGGTGCGCGAGGCCTTCGATGCCTTCCTGAAGGAGTTCCCGAATACCCAGCGAAAGTTGATCGCCGAATTTTGGATCGCCGAGGCTTGTTATCGCCAAGCGGATTATGCGGCGGCCGGGCCTCGTTTAGAACGTCTGGCCGAGCAGGTCAAGGATCAACACGAGCCCTGGATGGCGATGATTCTTCTGCGGCGAGCCCAATTGCTGGCCCAGCAAAGCCAGTGGCGCGACGCCTATGGCATCGTATCGAAGATTGCCGGCAATTTTCCCAACTTCGAGCAGCAATACGAAGTCGATTATCTATTAGGGCGATGCCTGGCCGATCAGGCCGATTTCGAGGGCGCCCGGCAAGCCTACAAGCGGGTGATCCGCTCGGCCGCCGGAGCAAAAACCGAAACCGCCGCCATGGCTCAATGGATGATCGGCGAATCCTATTTTCACCAGAAAAACTTTGAATCCGCTTTACGGGAATACTCGGCCTTGGAGATTTTATACGCCTATCCCACGTGGCAAGCCGGCGCCTTGCTGCAAGCCGGCAAATGCCACGAATTGCTGGGTGAAAGCCGAGAAGCGATGCTGCGCTACAAACGAATATTGAAAAACTATCCCCAAACCACGTTTGTCAACGAGGCTGCTCAGCGCCTTAAAAAATTGGAAAATCCCCCAACAACAAAATAACACGGCCACTTAGGAACTGCTGAAGATGAAAACGCATAAAACAATGTTTCTATTCCGGGCGATGTTGCTAGCATTGGCAGCATACGCATGGTGCATCTTTGGACAAATACAAACCTACGCGCAAGGCGAGGCAGGGCCTTCGGCCGTGGCCGTCAAGCCGACCGAAGGAGGCGAAGCCGCCGCCGAGCAACGGGCGTATATCCCAACAACCGACCTGCAAAAGATCGTCCACGATGCCGGCCCGTTGATGTACGCGATCTTGCTATGCTCGTTCCTGCTGGTGGCATTTACCTTGGAACGAGCGATCAGCTTGCGAAGAAGCCGTGTGATTCCCCGGCCGTTTGTTACGCGATTTTTACAACAATTGCGGACCGGCGAAATCGACCGCGAGCAGGCGTTGGAACTGTGTGAAGAGAACGGGAGCCCCGTCGCGCAAGTGTTTGCCGGCGCGATTCGCAAATGGGGTCGGCCAGGCGTCGAAGTGGAGCAAGGCGTGATCGACGCCGGCGAGCGCGCAACCAATGGACTGCGGCAATACCTGCGCGTTTTTTACGGCGTGGCCACCGTCGGACCATTGCTGGGCTTGATGGGCACCGTCTTGGGCATGATCCAAACGTTCAACGTCATTGCCGCCTCCGATGCCTTGGGCCGCGCCGAACTTCTGGCCGGCGGCATCGCCAAGGCTCTGCTGAACACCGCCGGCGGATTGGGCGTTGCGATTCCCGCCTCGATTCTTTATGTGTTTTTCGTCAGCCGCGTGGATCGGCTGGTGATCGAAATCGATAAACTCGCACAGGAAGTGGTCAACGTGATCTCGGCCGAGGATTTGCACGACAAAAAATCCAGCCCTGCCAAATCCCATCGTACCACGGCAACCGTCGCCTCGTAATGGAAAACAAAACGCGGTTAGTAGTAATTTGCTAATCCCCAATCCCTAATCCCTGATCGCTATCACTATGCCCCTGAAAACCCATCTCGACGAAGAACCGACCTTGAACCTGACGGCGATGCTCGACGTCATGTTTTTGCTAATTATTTTCTTCATGTTGGGCACCCGCTTCGTCGACGACGAGCGGAAGATCGGGCTGCGAGTGCCCGAGGTGGTCGATCGCGGAACGCTGACCGCTGCCCCGACGCGCAAGGAAGTCAACGTATTCCGCGACGGCACGATCACGCTCGATAAAAACGTGGTGACGCTCGAACAATTGACCACGCAATTGGCTGCCGCCCGGCGACAGTATAGCGAGCTAGGCGTATTGGTCCGCGGCGACGCGCGTGGCGAGTTCCAGAACGTCGCATCGGTATTGACCGCCTGCAAACGCGCAGGCATCCAAGACCTGGGCATTACCGTGCGTTCGATTACACAGAATAAATAGTTGAATTTATTTAGTGCATGAAACGCACCGAAATGAGTAGAGAATGACGCCTTTCTCATACCTTACGCAACAAAACAACAATCCATGAGCTTCTTCCGACTCGATCACTTGATGGAGTTTCTCACCAGCATCCAACTGGTGATTGCGTTGCTCTGGATTGGCTTGGCGATTTTTACGGTCGGCCTGGCGATTTTAATGTACACGCGCTGGGGACAATACAAGCCGGTGCGCAAGTGCATGGCGATGTCGCTTCTCGCACATTTGCTGTTGGCAGGCTACGCCGCTACCGTGGAAATCATTACGCCGATCCCGCCGACGGTCGAGCCGGTCGTGCATGTGATGCTGGGCGACGGTCCCAACGACAAATTGCCGCCCGGCGGCGCGGGCTCCGAAGTTACCCAAGTCAAAGATCAACCTTGGGAAGCTTTCCCCAGCGATACGGTCGCGCGGCCGGACGACGTGGCCCTTGATCGCGGCGAGGCCGACAAACCCGTCGAACCGAAACGGACGGTCCGCACCGAAGACTCGAAGTTGCCGGGCGATGCAGCCCTTGAACATGTAGCCCTGGCCGATGCAAAATCGTTGGCCTCGAAAGCAAACGCCGTGGCCGAAGCCGCCGGCCGCACGTCGTCGGACCAATCGGCCGAAACCATCGAAGCGCCCGCGGCCCAACGTCGCGACGCGCCGCAGCTCAATGTGCCCACCGTTATTGCATCGTCTAGTCGATTGACTCATGACGCTTCTTCCGCCCAACCGAAGCGGTCGTCGTCCGACGATATGCCCGTGGCGCTGCTCCAGCAGATTGTTCCGTTGCCGAAGATGACCGAGAGCGACACGACATCACCACTGAGCGCCACGGCCGATGCCGCGAATGCGATGCGGCTCAAGCCGGTGAAAGTTGTCGAAGGCAGCATTATGAAAGATTCTGCTTACGACGAAGGCGGCGCCGCCGGCGTCGGCACGGCGTCGAGCCGCATGAGCGCCCCGTCCATCGCGGGTTTGTCGGGCAAAGGAACTGTCGGCGGCACTGGCAGCGCAAGCGGCACGGGTGGCGCGGAGTTGGCTTCCTCGGGCACACCCGATCTTGGGTTGCCGGGAATCGCCCGCAACCGTGGCGCCGGCCCCGTGCCCGATGCTTACCGGCTTCGTGTCGCCCCCAATCGCGCCGGCATCGCACAAAGTCATGGTGGAACGGCCGAAACCGAAGCCGCCGTGAAAAAAGCTCTGAAATGGCTGGCCGACCATCAAGCGGCCGACGGTCGTTGGGATCCTCGTGCCCATGGAGCCGGTAAAGAATCGAACGTGCTGGGACGCAATCGGCTGAACGCGGGAACCAATGCCGACAGCGCCATGACCGGCTTGGCCTTGCTGGCGTTCCTTGGCTCGGGCCACAACCATCTCGAAGGCCCCTATCGAAACGATATTCGCCGCGGTCTGGAATACCTCATGCAAATCCAAGCGGCCGACGGCAGTCTGGGCGGCAAAGCCGCTTCGTTCGAGTTCATGTATTCCCACGCCATGGCCGCTTGTGCCTTGAGCGAAGCTTACGGCTTAACGCGCGATCGCAGGCTGCGGGATGCCGTCAGTCGAGCTGTCGCCTACACGGCTGCGGCCCAAGATCCGAAGGGCGGCGGCTGGCGCTATAAACCGGGCGACCCTGGCGACACCAGCCAGCTCGGTTGGCAATTGATGGCCCTTAAGAGCGCGGATTTGGCCGGCATTCCCATGTCGGAAAGCACTCGCCAAGGCATTATTCGATACCTTCAAAGCGTTTCCTCCGGCCAATACGGCGGCCACGCTTCCTATCGCCCCGGCGAACAACCTTCGCGACCGATGACCGCCGAGGCGCTCGTTTGCTGGCAGTTCCTCGGCTTGGCCCGCGAACATCCCGCCTGCAACGAGGCCGGCGATTACTTGCTCGGCGAACTGCCCGGCGAAGGTCAATCGAACCTGTATTACTGGTACTACGCCACGTTGGGCATGTATCAGTTGCAAGGCACTCACTGGGAACATTGGAACAACGCCATCCGTAAGGCACTGGTCAACCGCCAGGTCAAAGAAGGACCGCAGGCCGGCTCTTGGGATACGAACGATCTCTGGGGCGGTCACGGAGGCCGAATTTTTACCACGGCCATCGCCACCCTGACACTTGAGGTCTACTACCGCTTTCTTCCCCTCTATGCTGGGGTTCCGCGGGGCGGCAAAGCCGAAAAATAATCGGTCTAGTGCTGCTTGCTTGGAAATTCAGGCAATTCGCATCGTTTATGCGAATCCTTGCCTTTTATTGCCTTGCATCATTTTGTG
>CAYWGR010000099.1:0-20253 GCA_964458015.1 uncultured Planctomycetaceae bacterium | reverse complement strand
TCATGCTTTGATGTATGCCCTAGCGGTTGATGGCGTTAATTTTTGGGAAGAGCACGAAGCCAACAGCGGCCGCGAGTTGCACAAAACACTTTCGGAACTCAAAGCAACGACCGTCAACGCATTGGGAGACGCCAGGCTTGTCGAGGAGCTCGAATGGGTTGGGCCCAATTCCGAAAAACCGCTTATGATCGAACGCCGCGCAATCGACGTGTTTCGAAGCGCCGATCTGGATGCAACGTTGATCCAATGGCGTTGCTGTTTGCAGACGCCGCCCGGCAAGGATTCGGCCATCATCACGGGCCATCACTACTACGGACTCGGAATGCGATTCCTTGTTTCGATGGATAAAGACGGACGTTTTTTCAATGCCGACGACAACCCCGGCGAGAACGTCAACGGACAACGGCTGACGCCCGTAAAATGGTGCGCCTACACGGCCAAGGCCGACGGCCGTCTGGTGACCGTCGCCATTTTCGATCATCCGGCCAATCTGCGTCATCCCAACAAAATGTTCAGCATGATGGCCCCCTTTGCTTATCTCTCGGCCACGCTCAATGCCTGGAAAGAGCCCATCACGTTGAAGGCCGGGCAGCCGCTGAAACTTTGCTATGGGGTTGCCCTTTGGGATGGAGAAATCGACAAGGCCAAGGTCGAAAAGATGTATCAACGGTGGCTGACGCTTGCCACCCCCTCGGGAGCGGCCGTGTCGAAGTAATTTGTCGCAACCCACTGCCGTTTCACAGTTTGCGCCCCCCCTGCTTGTGCTTCGCTTGTGGCACGGCTATACTAACCGTTGTGATACTAGGCACATCTGCAAGGGTTGCACGCCCGGCCGATAGGTTTTGCCTTGATTCGGTCGCGTGGAGAGGGATCATGCCATGTTGGTTCTCTCGCGAAAAGTCGGTGAAAAAATACTCATTGGCGAAAACATCTCCGTGACCGTGGTGCGCGTCGCGCCGGGGGTTGTCCGCCTGGGCGTCGATGCCCCAGCCCATCTGCCCATCGTGCGTGAAGAGATCAAGGATTCGATCATTCTGGCAGAAGCCGTTGCCGCCGGATCCTCGGAGGGAGAATCGTAACGTTTTCCCGCTCCTGCCGTTGCTCAACTCGCCATAATTGTTTTTTAGAGAGAATCGGGATGACCGTTCTTGGGAGTCGGATACTGTCGATGCATATCACACGAGGTTTGGCTTTGAATGGCATTCGATGGAGCAGCAGTTTCGGTGCCCTATTTTTTGTCATGGTTTCGGCGATCGTAGCGGGCGAGAAGAGCAAGCCGAAAGCCTCTGCACCGCTCGATGGCGCGCAAACTCCGCTGTGGAGCTTCGCATGGGTCTCCGACATGCATCTCGATCCCTCGCGTCTCGAGTTCACGGCCAAGACATTGCAATATATCAGCACGGAATTGAAGCCGCATTTCGTGCTTTTCACGGGCGACAACAACGCCCAGCCCGCCGCGCCCGTCGATCCGGCTAAGCCTGAGCCGCTTGGTTTGCGACGGCAGCGATTCTTGAAAGCGTTTTTGCAGGAACACCTGAAGACGCCTTATGTCGTTATCCCCGGCGATGATTGGCCCGAGGATTTCGACAAGGTGTTCGGTCCCAAGCAATACAGTTTCGATTATGGCGGGCTGCATTTTCTTCTGTTGGCGCCCGACCGAATCCATCATGGCAACCGCTACGAAGGCCTGTCGGTTTTCGACAAGCCGACGCTGGAATGGATCGGACGGGATTTGGAGCGAAGCCGCGATAAGCCAACGGTGGCGGTCATTCACGAGCCGATCTATCCGCCGACATTCCTCGATGCGCCCCTCCTGCGCGAATTGATCGATCGTCGCCCCAATGTGTTTGCCGCCTTGCAGGGACATCTTCATGTCGATATGGAACATCACAAAAAGGGCAAAACGTATCTCGTCGCACCTTCCTTGGGTAAGTCATCGCCGCAAGCATTCAAGCTGGTCAGCGTTTATCCAGCGGGCTTGATCGTTCGGACCGTCGTCTATGAGAAGTCGAACAACCGATTCAAGACATTGGATCGTCTCCAAAAGATCGAGGTTGCCAAACCGCTGCAAGAGAAGCTGATGACGCCGCCCGGCACTGGCTTTACGATGTCCTGCTACGACGCCGTTCCTGCCCATCCTTTGATCGACGATCCAAAATTAGTGCCTCGGGCCGGAGAGCTTATTAAGAATGCCGCCGGGTGCCTGCTGCTTTCAAAATAGCATCACGGCTGCTGTTGCGGCATGGCTGCGGCTTTTTTCATCGTGCGAACGTCGAGCGGTTGTTGACGCACGCCCGAGGGGTCGAACGTATCATGTTCGGCCAGGTATTGCTGAAGTCGGGCGACTTTTTCCGCCGGCGCAGGTTCGCCTACCATGTTTGCGCCCGGTGCATAACCCCAGAGGATTTGCGTGCCGCTGCGCGTGTACAGAGCGAAGACGGGTTCCATGGTTCGACGGCCGGGATTGTTTTCGGCATTAACAGCGGCCGGATCAGCTTCGAGCGGCACAATGCGGTAAAGCTTCAGGGCGTCCCAAACGGGGCCCAAGGCTGCGGCAATTTCCGCCCCGCCCATGACCCGAGAGTCGCCCCAACGTGCGCCGGCCGGCCCCATCGGTTTGCGCCCAATGCCGCTTAATCGCGGAAACCGTGCGGCCTCGACCGGCGAGAAATCCTCGCTCGGCAACACCACGCCCTCGACGTCCACCGCATACACGCCGTCGGTCACTTCGACCATGCACACTGGCCGGCGATAGACCAACGGCACTTTCACCAACGCCGGATACTCTTTCGTTACGGCGCCTACTTTGGCTACCCAGGGATGCGCGGCAAACGCCTTTGCGATTCGCTCGGTCAAGTCGTCGTCCATCAAGGATAGCGTTCCGTCGAGCGCGGGATCGCGCAGCACTTCGGCACGCACGTCGCTATGGATCCAGCCGGGCAGCCGTGTGATTTCAATCTGCTCGGGGCCGACGCGGTACTCGGCCGAGTTGAGGATCTTGGAGCCAAGCTTCCGCCATGTTAAATACGTTCCGCCGCCCAACAGCCCGACCACCAACACCAAAAACAACACAGGCCGCCCGCCGCCTAATAGCCATGCGTACAAATTCCGCAACGATGCGGAAGCGGACGATGCGGAATTTTTGTTCTTGGCGGAACTCATCATAAGAGAAAAGGGAATGTCGAATGCCGAAATTTCAATGCCGAACAAATGTCGAATAACAAATCGCTACCATGCCAATCGCAATGTCGTTGCTATTCTGTCATTTAAGTTTTTTCATGGATTCGGCATCCGGATAATTACCAGATTTCCAATTCCAACTCCAATTCGATCCCCATCCGGTCGCGCACTTGGCTGCGAACAAGGTCGATCAGGCGCAGCACGTCTTGAGCTGTGCAATCGGCCTCGGCGATGATGAAGTTGGCATGGAGATCGCTTACCACGGCGCCACCGATCCGCGTGCCTTTCAGACCGGCCCGGTCGATCAACTCTCCAGAGCTGCTGCCGCGCGGATTCTTGAACACGCAACCGGCCGACTGGTGGCCCATCGGCTGCGACGCCTTTTTGACGATCCACTGCCTCTGCATCCGCTGGGCCAACTCGCGAGGGCTATCCTCTTCCAAATGACAACACGCGCTGAGAATCACCAAATCGTCGAGATTGCTTTGACGGTAACCAAATACCAGCTCATCGCTGCTTCGCTGAGAAATTTCGCCGTTCGCGGACATTACGTTGGCCTCGAGGGTCCATTGGCCGATGTTGCCGCCTCGTGTGCCGGCGTTGCCGTGCAACGCGCCGCCCACGGTGCCCGGGATGCCGATCAACGATTCCAAGCCGGCCAGCCCGCGATGCACGGCCGTTGTCACCGCGCGGCCCAACAGCGCGCCGCCGCCGACCGTCAGGGCTCGTCCTTCGATCGAGATTTCGCAAAACACCGGCGCGGAAAGATGGATCACCATCCCCGGCACGCCCTCGTCGCGCACCAGAATGTTCGATCCTTGGCCCAGCAACCGCATTTCAACGCCCATTTCGTGGCATCGCCGCACCAGGGCGGTCAATTGCTCCACCGTTTCCGGCTCGGCAAAATACTCGGCCGGCCCGCCCAACTGAAACCACGTATGCATCGCCAGCGGTTCGCTCGGCCGCACGAAGCTCTCAAAACCGGATATCAGACTCATAGCTATCGTTCCTCATGGATCGTCATCGTGCTATTGCCGCCCGTAGGCTGCCACCTGTCCGCTCGGCTTGGGCCGCAAACGCGCCACATCGCCCGCCCCTAGCGTAATCAGTACGTCGCCGGGGGCAAGATGGGTTTCCAAGGTTTTTACGATTTCTTCCGCCCCATGACCCGGCAACACCGCAACGCCGCGTTTCGCCGTCTCTCGGGCTAGGTCGGCTGCCGTGATCTCCCCCGGCTGGGGATTGCCCTCTCGGGCACGGAAAATCTCGGCTACCAATACTCTGTCGGCATTTTGAAGACTCTCGGCCAATTCGTCCAGTAACCGTGCCGTTCGCGAGGCCTGATGGGGCTGAAACACACACCACACCCGACGGCGGGGGAACATCCGCCGCACCGTATCCAGGGTGGCCCTGATTTCCGTCGGGTGATGGGCATAATCGTCCAACACGGTTACGCCGTTCCACGTGCCCAACAACTCCAGCCGTCGATGCAGCCCGGCAAAACTGCCCAAGCCCTCGGCGATTTGCTCGGCCCCGACCCCGTTCTGCGACGCTAACGCGGCCGCCGCCAACGCATTCAAAACCGTATGTCGGCCGGGCGTCTGCAATCGTACTTCACAAAATGGCTTGCCAAAATGTCGAACCTCGAACGCAAACCGTCCACAATCCTCGGTCAGTCCCTGAGCCGACCAATCGGCTTCGGTGCTGAACCCAAACGACTCCGTCCGGCAGGCAGCCTGAGTCGTCGCTCGGCATGTGGAAGCACAATCGTGTCGAATTAGCAAAAAACCATCCGCCAGGATCCGCGAGGCAAACTGCTGAAAAGCGTTTTCGAGTTCGTCCAACGAGCGATAGCAATCAAAGTGGTCGGGCTCTACGTTCAAGATAGCGGCCTGCCGAGGCTGAAGCTTCAGAAAGTTCGCCCGATACTCGCAGGCTTCGACCAGCATCAGATCATTGTGTGTAAGTAGGTTATTATCTGAAACAAGTCCCCTCTCTCTTTGGGAGAGGGTTAGGGTGAGGGCTGGTTGATCGAAAGCTTGAAACTTATTATTTCTCCTCCCTTCTACTCTCCCCTCTCTCCTCTCATCACTAGCCACTAACCACTGGCCACTGGCCACTTTCCCCGCCCGTCCGCCCGAGGTTTTTCCCAGTGGCGCAGCTCCGCAAAACACCGTTGGATCGCGGCCTGCTTGCGTCAGAATGTGGGCGGTCATGGCCGTCGTGGTTGATTTGCCGTGCGTCCCGGCAATGGCGATGGTAGGGTGCTCTTGGCTGAACCGGCCAAGCATCTCGAAATAACTATGTGTTGGAATACCCAGTTCCAGGGCACGTCGCCGCTCGACATTATCCGCCGGTACCGCATCGCTATAAATCACCACATCCGTTTCCGGCGAAACATGCTCGGCTGCATGGCCGTGAAAGAGTCTTCCCTCGCCCGTAAGCGAGAGAGGGGCCGGGGGTGAGGGGACGCTGCAATCCGACCCAGTTATCCGCCATCCCCAGCCACGCAATACCTCCGCCATCGCCCGCATCCCACTGCCCGCAATGCCGATCAGATGCGCATGTTGATGTTGCAGACGCATCGAATCCATAGTAATACGACGGGCATCCTTAAGCGTCGGAACATCCATGTCTTGGCGAAACTCCTGCGGTCAGGGCTGACTGACTTTGTGATGTTCTGTTTTGGCTTCGGAAAACCGTATAAATGTTGCGACAAGCATGATAAGGGGTGAAAAGGCAACGGGGGATATGAAAAGACCGAAAACCCATGCGGTAAGAAGGGACCAAACACCCCATCGCCTCTGACACCACAAGCCGATGGCGGAAATCGGTTGAAAGAGAAGGCTAATTACCACGGCGGCTAGTATGGGATTCGCCTTCAGATCGTTTACAAAACCATTCTCCATTCTGCTTGGAATTATTAGGTCGGCTAGCTCGATACAGGGGCAAACAACAAGAAATAAGAAGACCAGAACGCGGTAGAAATTTTTCGGCATATCGGTCAATCGCGAGCAATTTTCTTGGTAGGCGTGATAAACTTCTGTTTCGACTTGCCTTGCCGTTCCAGAAGCATCTGCCCAAGCTTGTCCATATCGAAATTACAGGCCTTGGCAATGGTGCGTCGAGCTGTTCGCACGCGCTCGACGGCCGGACTTTCGCGAGTTGTACGTATTGCCTTCATGGTTTGTCCTAATCGTAGGACATCGCGAGAATTTTGCAAGTTCGCATGGCGGTGAACCTATTCCACCAACCCTCCGAACTTTCGTTGCCGGGCGGCGTAGCTTTGCAATGCAGTGTGGAGTTGCGATGCGTCGAAATCGGGCCAGCAAACGTCGGTCACCCAAATCTCGGCATAGCTGATTTGCCACAAGAGAAAATTGCTGACGCGCATCTCGCCCGCCGTGCGAATCAACAAATCGGGCTCGGGCATTCCGGCCGTGTAAAGCCGGTCGGAAATCGTCTCTTCGGTGATCGCCGCCGGATCCAATGCACCCGATTGAACTTCCTCGGCGATGCATCGCACGGCATCGACCACCTCGGCCCGGCCGCCGTAGTTGATCGCCATGCAAACGCACAGGCCGGTGTTGCCCTCGCTTAGACGGACGGTTTTGTCGAGCTCCTTGAGTACGCTGATCGGCAAACCTTCGCGACGGCCGATCCATGTCACACGGATATTGCGATCCATGATCCCCGGCCGTTCCTCGACCAGATAATGCTCCAGCAATTGCAACAGAAACGCAAGTTCTTCGGGCGGGCGTTTCCAGTTCTCGCTCGAAAGGCAATAAAGCGTGAGCTGCTCGATCCCCAACCGGGCGCATTCCTCAGTAACGACGCGAACGCTTGTGCCTCCGCGCCTGTGCCCCTCGATCCGAGGCAGACCGCGCTGACATGCCCAACGTCCGTTGCCGTCCATGATAATGGCCACATGACGCGGCAACCGCTCACGCGGTACGTCGAACGTTTTTCCAGATTCGTCTGCCATCGTCTACCAATCGAAAAGAAAAACGGCCATCGCCTAACAGAAAACAACCAAAAGCAGCGAACGACATCCCAAAACACCGAAAGCTGTTTTGTAGTCCTTCGTCTGGATCTTGGCCCCTTGAACCTTGGCCATTTAACCTTGACCATTGGCCCTTGGTCATTTCTTACGCCATGATCGTCTGCTCGCGGTCTGGCCCGACCGACACCATCTCTACCGGCCGGCGCAGCAATTGGCTCAAACGGTCGAGATATTTTCTGGCATTGATGGGCAAATCGCTCATGCGACGCACATCGCTGATTTCCTTCTGCCAGCCGGGCACCGTTTCGTACACCGGCACCACTCGACGCAAATCGTCTACATGGCTGGGAAAATCGGTGATCCGCTGGCCGTCGATTTCATAGGAGGTGCAGATTTTCAACTCCGGCAGCTCGCTCAAAACGTCGAGCAGCATCACCGACAACACATTGACTCCGCTTAAACGCGAGGTATAACGTGCGGCCACGGCATCGAACCAACCGCAACGCCGCGGACGTTTCGTGACCGTGCCGTATTCGTTGCCGCGACGACGGATATGCTCGCCCGTTTCATTGTCTTGCTCGGTCGGAAAGGGCCCGCCGCCGACGCGCGTCGTGTAGGCTTTGATGATCCCGATCACTTTCGTGATATAACACCCCGGCACGCCGGACCCAGCCGAGACGCCGACGCCTGAACTGTTGCTGCTGGTGACGAAGGGGAATGTGCCGTGGTCGATATCCAGCAACGCGCCCTGAGCTCCCTCGAACAGCACTCGCTTGTCGGCCTCGATCGCGTCGAGCAGATAGGCCGTCGTATCGGCCACATGCGGACTCAGTCGCTGGGCATAGCCGTGATACTCGTCGAAAATCTTCTGCGCGTTAAGCGGTTCGCCCGCCGCGCCAAGTCCGTGGAATATCTCGTTTTTTGCTTGGGTGATGGCTTCGATGCGGGCACGGAAATCGGGGCGGTACATATCGCCCAATCGAATCGCCAGCGAACGCCCCACCTTGTCGCGATAGCAAGGCCCGATGCCGCGCATCGTTGTGCCGATCGCTTCGCCGCTGGTGCATTGCTTGTCCAACAGGCGGTCTTCCTCGAAATGCCAGGGGAAAATCACATGGGCGCGATCGCTAAGCATCAGATTCTTCTCGATCTTGACGCCGCGGCCGGCAAGCCCGTCGATTTCACCCAGCAGGCTGGCGGGATTCAGCACTACGCCGCCGGCAATAACGCATTGCACCTGAGGACGGAAAATACCGCTGGGCACCAACGAAAGCTTGTAGGTCTGCCCATCGCGCACCACCGTATGCCCCGCGTTGGCGCCGCCCTGATAACGCACGACGATATCATGCTGCTCGGTCAGCAGATCGACGATCTTGCCCTTCGCCTCATCACCCCATTGCAGTCCGATCACACAAGTTCCAGGCACGGCAGGATCCTCAAAATAAAAGCGTCTGACAAAAACACCTGTTTAGAACACCCAATAATCGCCGGCGGCCGCGCAGCGCACACCGGCACGCACAGAAATTCCACGGGAAAGAAAATAAAAAAATCCCCCGCGAACTCCAAACCCATTACTTTACCAGTGCCGCCGGGTAGTGGTCAAGCAGCCATACCAACAGGGGTGCAGTAAAAGATTATGGCGGCTTGTCCGCAGACCGCAAAATGCACAATAGTTCTAGCCGGGAGCTAACAGCTCCCGGAATGTGCGCAGATTGCACAACAGTTGAGCGGTTACCAGCACGGCGAACCCTCGTCTAGCGGCCGCCGGTACGGCGACCCTGGTGCCAAGCCGCCGTACCAGGGGCAACTAAACAACACAGCTTACCCAATTTGACCACAAAATTGCCGCACCCCTCCACCAGGGAGATTGATGGGCGGGGCGGCTATCTAAAATGGCGGTTGCGATTCGTTTTACGCACCCTGCATTACTAACGCCAAAGATCGTGAAGTTTTCACAAGGTTTAGCGACCAACGGGCGCGAATCGAATCCATCCGAGCGGTAGCTCGCATTGGTTGACGGCCCTGCCGCCCCGCGAATTCCGCAAACTTACTTCACCACGAAATTCACCATACGACCCGGCACCACAATCGACTTCACCACGATCTTCCCGGCCAGAAGTTCCGCGATTTTGGCATCGCCTCGGGCAGACGCTTCCAACACCGCTTTGTCGGCATCGGCCGAAACCGAAATCTTCCCTCGCAACTTGCCGTTGATCTGAATCGGGATCTCGACGGTGTCTTCCTTGATGGCCGCCTCGTCAAACGTCGGCCAAGGCTCGTAAGCCAGCGTCGTCTTGTGCCCGAGCGTCTCCCAAAGTTCCTCGGCCATGTGCGGTGCAAAGGGCGCAAGCAGCAGCACCAACTTCTCCATCGCCGCCTTGGGCCGAACCGCCTCCTTCATGAAAAAGTTCGTGAACTCCATCATCTTGGCGATGGCCGTATTGAACGACATTTGCTCCAAGTCGTTCGTGATCGCTTTGATCGTCTTGTGCAACATGCGATTCTGCTCGGCCGACGGCTCGACATCTTGCACGGCCGCATTCAGTTGCATCGTCTCGGTCCGGTCGTCGAGAATCATGCGCCACGCGCGGTCTAAAAAGCCGCGCACGCCGCTGACGCCGTCCATCGACCACGGCTTCACCGCTTCCAGCGGGCCCATGAACATTTCGTAAAGCCGCAGCGAATCTGCGCCGTATTCCTTCACCACTTCGTCGGGATTGATTACGTTGCCGCGGCTCTTCGACATCTTCTCGCCGTTCTCGCCCAAGATCATCCCTTGGTTCACCAGCTTCTGGAACGGCTCGATGGTGTTCACGTAGCCGCGATCAAAAAGCACCTTGTGCCAGAACCGCGAGTAGAGCAGATGCAAAACGGCATGTTCCGCCCCGCCCACATAGAGATCGACCGGCATCCACGCTTTTTCAATCGCCGGATCAATGATTGCCTTATGGTTCTTCGGATCGAGGAACCGCAGATAATACCAACACGAGCCCGCCCATTGCGGCATCGTGTTTGTTTCACGCTTATATTTCTTTCCATCAAGCGTCACATAAAGCCAATCTTCGGGCGCTTTGTCCAACGGCGGAGTCGGCTCGTCGTGCTTCGCGTCGAACTTCATTTCCAACGGCAGATCCAACGGCAAATCTTCCGGCTTCAAAGCCCTCAGCCGACCGGTCGGCGCGCCATCGGCGTCCAACTCGTGCAGGATGGGGAACGGCTCGCCCCAGAAATGCTGCCGGCTGAACAGCCAATCGCGCAGCTTATAGTTGACCGCTGCGCGGCCGATACCCTTTTTCACCAAGTCCTTGGCAATCTGCTGCTTGAAGTCCGGCGTCAACATGCCGTCGTAGGGGCCGGAATTGATAGCCGTGCCGTCGGCGATGAAGGCAATTCGCTGGGCCAGCAGATCGTTGCGGGCTTCGCCTGCCGCCTCGCCGGGATCGACCACTGTGATGATCGGCAGATCGAATTGTTTGGCGAACTCGAAGTCCCGAGTGTCGTGGGCCGGCACCGCCATGATCGCGCCCGTGCCGTAGCTGATCAATACGTAGTCGGCTACCCAAATCGGAATGGCGCTGCCGTTGACCGGGTTAATCGCGTAGGAACCGGTGAAAACGCCCGTCTTTTCCTTGGCCAAATCGGTGCGGTCAAGATCGCTCTTACGGGCTGCCTTTTCGCAATACTCGCGAACCGCCTCGGCCTGTTCCGGCGAAGCAAGCCGCTCGACAAACGGATGCTCCGGCGCGATCACCATGTAGGTGGCCCCGAAAAGCGTGTCGGGCCGCGTGGTATAAATTCGCAAAACGTCATCGCTCGGCTTGCGCGGCCAGCCGGCTAGCTTGCGGTCGGTCAGCCAACCGTCGAACTCTTTCTGCGATGGTTTCCCATTCTCGTCCAAAAACGAACCAATGAAAAAATCCACTTCCGCGCCGGTGCTGCGGCCGATCCAGTTGCGCTGCAGCATCTTGATCCCTTCAGACCAATTGAGTCCATCAAGATCCTTTTCGAGCCGGTCGGCATAGGTGGTGATGCGCAGCATCCACTGACGCAAGCGGGTGCGATGGACCGGATGCCCACCGCGTTCGCTAAGGCCGCCGATAACTTCTTCGTTTGCCAACACCGTGCCCAGCGCCGGGCACCAGTTCACAGGTGCCTCGATCTGATAGGCCAGCCGATGCTCGTCGCGGTAACGCTCGACGGCTGCAGGACCTTCCTCGGCCACTTCCTCGGGAATCGGCAACTCGGCAATCGGCCGGCCGCGCTGCTGCGCGTCGTCGAACCACGTGTCGAACAGGACCAAAAAGATAAATTGCGTCCAGCGGAAGTAATCCACGTCGGTCGTGGCCACTTCCCGATCCCAATCGTAGGAGAAACCAAGCATCTTCAACTGCCGGCGGAAGTTGTCGATATTTTTCTCGGTCGTTGCACGCGGATGGGTGCCCGTCTTCTTGGCATGTTGCTCGGCCGGCAACCCAAAGGCGTCCCAGCCCATCGGGTGCATTACGCTCGTACCCTTCATCCGGTTGTAACGGCACACGATATCCGTGGCCGTGTAGCCTTCCGGATGCCCGACGTGCAACCCATTACCGCTGGGGTAGGGAAACATATCCAAAACATATAATTTGCGACCTTTGGGCAGCTTGGGGCACGCGAACGTGCGGTTTTCTTCCCAAAACTGTTGCCATTTCGGCTCGACGACGGCGGGATTATAGCGCGGCATAGTGCGTGTAAGCGATTGAAATAAAGTGCTAATAACGAACGGAAATCAGAAAACCCAAATAATAGCCGGGCCCAAACAGCTCCCGGTATGTGCGATAATTCTCGACAACTTTCCGGAAACCAGTCTGCTTCCGGCAATTCTTGAACGCAGGAAGGGCTCAATTCTACCCATTTTGCCCGACTGCGGCAAATGCACTTGCCTCCCCCGCCGTTTTTCGCTACAAGTCCGCGGTTTAGATCGTGGCGATAATATCGAACCATCGAAAATCGTTCGGCCGGGAGACATTCCCATGCGTCTCACCATTTCCATACTCATTTGCAGCTCGTTCTGGCTGGCTTCCCAGGCCCAGGGGGATCCCTCGTTCCCCTACAAAACCACCGTTGCCGCGGACGATGTCTACGTCCGCAGCGGCCCAGGCCAAAACTACTATCCCACCGAAAAACTGAAACGCGGCCAGGAAGTCGAGGTCTACCGACTCGATCCGGGCGGATGGTGCGCCATTCGGCCCGTCGACGGCAGTTTCACCTGGGTCTCCAGCCGGTTTTTGCGTCCCACCGAGCGCCGTTTGGCCGTCGTCACAGAAGACGGTGTGTCCGCCCGCGTGGGCAGCCGTTTCAGCGACATCCGCGAAGTCGTCCAAGTCCGCCTGCATAAAGGCGAAACCGTCGAAGTTCTCGAAGAACCGCCGCAAGGCACAGGGGCGAGCGGTTGGTTCAAAATTGCTCCGCCCTCGGGCGAATTCCGCTGGGTCTCGGCCAAATATCTCAGCACCGAATATCCGCGCGACGGCGTCGCCGTAGCGCCGGGCGGTCCACATCCGCCGCGTCACGATCCGCGCGAGGACCGCATGGCCGGCCCTCCCCGCGATCCCAACGCCCCGCCAATGATTCCGCCCGAAGCGTTGCCGCCCTCGGCACGCGGCGAGGAGTCGCTCCGCACGCGGTCCTCGCGGCCACGTCCGCTGTCCGACAGGGAATTCAACGCGGAACTCGAGCGGATCGAACTCGAACTCTCGGTCATGGTGATCGAAGAGCCCTCGGTCTGGTCGTTCGATTCACTGCGCGAGCGGACGAACTATTTATTGGACCAAGCGCAAACGGCCGTCGAACGCGGCCGCGCCCGACTGCTGGCCGAAAAGATCGCCCGCTTCGACGACATCAAACGGCGTCAAGACGCTGTGCTCGCAATGCGCGATCGCACCGATCGAACCAGCCGCATATTGGCCAAACTCCGACCGCGTGACGACGAAGGCCCCAGCGCGAAATTCGATCTCGACGATCGTTTCGACGGCGTCGGCCAACTCACGCAGGTTGTTTCACCCAAAACCGGTGCGCCCCGTTACGCCTTGGTCGACAAGGCCGGCGACGTACAGTGCTACGTTACGCCAGCCCCGGGCGTAAATCTACACAACTACGTCGGCCGCAAAGTCGGCCTCACCGGCACTCGCGGCTACATGCCCGAGCAACGTGCCAGCCACATCACTGCCCGCCACGTCACGCCGTTGGAAGGCACGATGCTGCGGTAAGCAATCAAGACGTCTAGGGCAGCTTGAGAACGCTGTCGTTGTTTTGGTCGATCTCGAAGAGACCGCCTTCCATTTTGACGCGAACGTGATATTCCGCGGCCGGGTCCGATGGTACTCGCCACGAGTACCGGCAGGTGAAGCCTCATCCATACTCGAAATTGCCTTGTTGGACAACTTCGCCCTTGGCGTTGGTAATGGTAAACGAAGGCTTGGGCGGTCGCCGTCCCTTGATGCTGAGATTCGTACAAACCTCGCCTGCCGAGCCGACTAACGACAATTCCAAGGGAATATGCCGCATCTGTTTCAGATTTTCGTGTTTGAGCGTTTTGAAACTTTCTTGAAGCGGCGTTGTAACGACCGGTTTATAGGGAGGGCCGAACGGCAGCTCGACCGTTTCGCCTTTCACAATCTTCACGGCCTTATAGTCCGCCGTTGCCTGGGCTGAAACGATCGATAAAACGCCTACTTCCTCTTCCTCAACGTCAGAATCGCCGAGATAAGACTTGAGTGCCGCGCCCAACCACTGCGAAAGCGAGTTGGTCGTGCCTTCCTTCGACGCTTTTGGCTTCTCTGGCTCTTTTTTCTTTTCCGACTCCTTGGGTTTTGGCGGCGGTTGCCGGGTAATCGTGTACGAAAGCAACTTCCACTCACCCTCGGGCACGGCCACGGTCTGGCCCTTGGTCCCGCGAATACTAATGAATCCTAGATCGCCGTAGATCATCGCTTGGAAGTCGTCGTTCGAGTTTTTGACGCTCCCCATCGCGACGGTCGAAGGCGTCAGGGTGATTTTATCGCCGGCCGGCGTAATTTTCAGTTCGTAGAGGCGGCCGTCGATGTTGACCGTCTTCGAAACGTTCAACCGAGATCGCGAACCGGTGAAATCGTAGGGCGATTCATTCTGGCTCTGCTTATCGCCGGGATCGATCAACAGCACATCGCCTTGTTGGGGATAAAGCTGGCCCAGGGTGCCTTGGACGTTCTTATGCAAGCCGATGGCATCGTCGAATCGGCCCGAACTGTTGAAATCGAGCAAGGCCACATGATGCTTCTTGCCGTCCAGCGTGATATCGCCTTCTCGATAAGCGGCTGGAGTTATCGAAACCGTAACATAGCTGAAACTGCTTGAAGAAATTGACGCTCCCTGGAGAAAGAAGGCGTAGTCCAGCTTAACGCCATCCATTTCCAGGGGAAGCTCGATCCGCGGAAACTGAATTGCCACATACTCTCGCATACCGCGGATGTTCGACTCGCCCTCTTGCTTCGACTCGATGGGCTTGTCGTCGGTCAAATCGCCGTTGTGATTGAAATCGAAGTAAAGCCGATTGTAACGCGTTACCGGCGGTGTTTCAGGCTTTTTGGGAGACGTGGGCGGCGGAGTGGTAGTCAAGAGTTTGCCAAACCATTGACCAAGCGAAGAATCCTTATTGGCCGCCGGCGGTTCGACTTTCTTCTTTTCCTCCTCCGGCTTCTTTTTCTCCTCCGGTTTAGCCTCCTTCGCTTCCGGCTTGGTTTCCTTTACTTCCGGCTTAGGCGGCGGCACGGCGTCGATCACGAAGGCGAATTCCTGCCCTCCCAGCTTGGCGACACCGCGAAACGGCCGCTCACACGCGTATTTCGGCTCCTTCTTCACGATCTTTTTGAAGGTGGCCTCGGTCAGTTCCCCGCCCACAAACCGCACCTTCCCATTGGGATCTTTGATGGTCTGGACGAAGAAATGCTGGGGATACGACGCGCGGTAGAGGTGGTCGAGCCTCGCATTCGAACGATTGCCCTCGTCAAATCGTTTAAGTTCGAGCGGCCAGCTTTCAGCCCAGGCGGCCGATCCTACAGCCCCCAGGATTCCCATCGAGGCCAACAGGAAAAAACATGCACGCATTCTCATGGGCATTCTCCTTCACAACGAGGTTCCGTCGGAACATCCGCTGCAACCGCAGGCTCCGACAAACACAGGAACTTTTGAAATTGCTCTCGATATCTCGCAGGCTCCGACAAACGCAGTATCTTTTGAAATCGCTCGCGATATAACGGACAACGAAACGCCAAAATCATGTAGGGCAAATTCAGCAAATACAGCATACCTGCGATAATTGCCGAACCTACCGTCAGGATGATCAAAAAGAGCGAGAGGGCTGGGACAGACGAATTCATCATCATTGTCACGACCATCATGCCGCTAAGGCTTATGGCCGCTCCAATGGGCAGCCAAAGCACAAGCCATGCCATAAACGCCTTCGGGCGATAAACGCCACGGCAACTTCGCGCCGTCAGTGAAATCCCCAAGAGCAACGTAAATATCGCCATCGGGTAGAAAAATAGTATCGGCTGCATGTCCAGGCTTTGGTAAACAGCAAAATAAAAGACCGCGCCCATCAATAGGACCAGTCCCAACGCCAAGAGAAAAATCACGGAGGGACGATACCGAGCCAGCCACGGACTTACAAGCCAAACCGCCGTCCATCCAACAATAAGCAATTGGATAGGATCGCCTAGGATATCTTCCATTCTAGAGCCTAATCCCAGCAATCGCACGATCCACGGCCAAAGAACGAAGTAGAGGAGCAGGGATGGAATCAGAATGGTCCAAGCCTGACCGTTGCGATTTTCGCGAACAATGACGAGCAATGCCAGGATCAGTAGCCAGCCAAAAAGATACGGCAGGTGTTCATACCAATGCCACTCGACAACAACGGGCTCGCTCTCGTGGGAGCCCAGATCTCCAAGGTCCGAAGAAGCCACGATGCTTAAAGGGCCTTGCAGAACCGTGAGAGGCACTCGCCACGAGCACCCACAGGTGCCGCCTCACCCATACTCGAATGTGCCGGAGCCGACCTCATGACCGTTGCAGAAAACCGTGAATCGGGGAGGATTATCCCGCTTTTGATTGGTGTAACTATGGCCTGCTGAATCCACGATTTGACAGCCGAGATGAAGTGTCCGGCCCAATCGGTTCGAACTTGGCAACAACTTTAAGGGACCGCCCCCCTTCACTGAACAAGCTTTCTCGGGAGAAACCATCAACAGTTCCGAGTCGCTCACCGCATAGTTGTTTGATGAACTAATCGCCCAATGAATGGTAGACTGATAGCCGTTTTTCAATCGAATTTCGGTCAAAATGTATTTGCCGGCAGGCAGCGATACACTGGAACCGGGATGTTGCAGTACGATCGGCGAATCGTACTCGCGGAGATTTTTCTGCTTCGCCAACGTAAGCCGCTCGATTCCCGTGCCCTCGATCTTTAAGATCCCCTTGGCCGGCTCGGCCGAAGGTTTGGCCAGGCCGGGTTCCGCCGCCGCCAAACGGCCGGCCGCGATGGCCGACATCGCGAAAATCGCGATGCACCAGAGCGGAAACCAGGCTGGGATTCGAGTTTGCATAAAACCTCTAGCTATTTGCGATCTTATCCTTACTCGTGGATATGTCAACTAGGCTTGAATCGCTACGCGGTGAAAAAATCGTCTCCACCGAAAAAGCATGGCATCGGGTGCATTCCAAGCAGCGGACGCAGCGCATGCCGTCAACCCGGTGGTCCTCTCGGCCGCCGTCCTTGCAGAGGCTGCGGCAAAGCTCGCACTGCACGCAGCGACTCGGTTCAAATCGTAAATACACCAAGGAAACACGGTTGAACAAGGCGTAAATCGCCCCCAAAGGGCAAAACAACGTACACCACGGCCGCCACGTAAAAAGGGCAGCCGCCAAAAATACGACCAGAATGACGATTTTCGTCGCCGTGGGCCAAGCGATCGGTTCGCCCGCCGCGGCCGTGCGCACAACATTGGGCAACGCCGCTTCGATCGCTCCGGCCGGACACAGACGGCAGAAAAACAACGGGCTTTCCTCGCCGAAAAAGTAAGGAATCGCCAGAACGAACACGAGCAACACCACATAGCGAAAGCTGCTTGCCCAGGCAGGCAGTGTAAATTTGGGGGTGGGAATCCAGGCAATGATGTCTTGCAGGAATCCGAACGGGCACATCCAGCCACATACGAAACTGCCGAGCAGCGCCCCTACAACCACTAACATCCCTAATGTCGCAAAGGGCGCCAACTGGATCGCACTGAAATTGGCCAATACGCCGATCGGACAAGCGAACGTGGCCAAGGGACAAGAATAGCAATGAAACACCGGCGAGCAGACCGTGTGCATGCGCAACGCCAGTGGATCGAGCCAAGCCAGCAAAAAGCCCGCCTGCACCCACATGCGCTGCCGTGCAATTTTACCCGCCGATAAGACGGACTTCTTTTTTTCCATACCCGCCCAGAATTATACTGTACGCGGTTTGAAATGCGACAGTGCTCCATCCCGGGAAAAATGTCTCATTTCTAACCGTGCAAGGCATATTAAAATGGCGGAGGTGAATGGGAATCGAACCCACCCGGGACTCTTACGAACCCCACACTGATTTTGAAGACCAGGGGCACCACCAGGAACCAGTCACCTCCACACGGTCGCATCAAAGGTTGATTTCACTCGGTTTGCTGTTATCGACGGCGAAGGGGCCGGCGTTAAGCTGGACGAATACTTGGAACGCACCTGATAATTCGGATGGTACTCGCCACGAGTACCGGCACGTGAAACCTCATCCATACTCGAAACTGCCCTGGTGAACCATTTTACCGTCTTTGTCCTTGACGATAAACAGCGGTTTGGGCGGCCGGGACTTGTTGATGTAGAAGCTGGTGCATCGCTCACCGCCGACCCCCGAAATGGCCAACGACAGCGAAACTTGCGAGGCATTGGTCCGCCGAGCCGTCACGACGGCATGGTACGGCGCACCGAAGGGCAACTTGACGGTCTTGCCCTTTTCCACCGACACCACCGAAGGCTCATCGCCGAAGGTGGCCGTCACCGAGGTGCCCGCTCCGCCGGTATCAATCGTGTAATTAAGCACTTTCCACTCGCCGGCCGGCAGCGGGATTTTTTGGTCCTTCATACCGCCGAGCATGAGAACGCCGAAATCCTCGCAAAACAGAACGGCGCGGTAGCCGGGGCTCCCATTCGTAACGTTGCCCAAGTCCAGTTTCGTCGGCGTCAGCTTCACGCTTTCGCCGGAAGGCGTGACTTCCATCTTATAGAAATCCTTGCCCAGGCAGACGGTCTTGCTGACGAAGTTGCGGTCGCGCCCCATCGTGGCGTCGGCCGAGAGATTGTTTTTAGGGTTCGGATTGACCAGCAGCAAATCACCCTCGGCGGGCGTACCGCCGGGTTTGATGGTGATCGAGTCGTCAAAGCGCCCGTTGCTGTTGTGATCGACCAGCAGAAGCTTGGTTTGCTTCGTGCCCTGCGTAATACTTCCTTCGCGCACCACGGCGGAATACAACGATGCGGTCGCATAGGCATCATTGCCCGTCCGGCGGCAAATGGCATTCATCACGAATGAATAATTCAGCTTCTTTCCCTCCACGTCGAGCGTGACATCCACCGCAGGAAACTGCGATTGCACGATTCCAGGGCTCGGCGTCGTCACCGAGGAAGCTTCGATCGGTTTGTCGTCCGTCAAATCGCCGTCGCCGTTGGCATCGAAGTACAGACGGTCGTAGCCGGTGCTTTGCGATTTCGCCAAATCCAGCGCAAAGCAATAACTTCCGGAGCCGAGCTTGGCCAACCCGCGTAAGGGGATCGGTGCGTTGTACTTGGGTTGCGTTTTTACGGCGTTCTGAAAGTCCGTCTCGTTATTGGCATTGCCCTTGCTAAGCTGAAGGAAAAACTGCTGCGGAGCCGTCAGGCGATAAATATAATCCGACGGTATGCCGCCTTTGGCTCGTGATTTCTTTTTGCCCTTCCCGTTCTGTTCCAAACGAACCAACTTCATCAGGATATCTTGATCGTCGATCGGGCCGGTAACCTCTTGAGAAGCGGACTTGTCTTTTTCTTTCTTGTCCGACTTGCCATTCTTCTCCGATTTGTCGCTCTTTTCCTCCGATTTCGAGTCGGCGTCCTCCTCGTGCAGCCGTCGCAACTCCTCGGCAATCCAACGCTGGTCGGCGGCACTCAAGAGTTTTTTCTCGACCGAAAGTTCCGAGCCGTCGGGCTTTCGCAACTGCACCTCGCCGTCGACGCAATGCATGAATTCCGCCAAGGCGCTGAACTTGCCGTTTTTGCTTTTCCATTCGCGATATTCCGCGCCCGGCCGAAAGTTCTCTTGCTCGACGCCCGGCATCTGCTCTTTGACGAACTTCTGATCTTCCGCGCAGAGCGAGAGCAAAGGCACGTCGATAATCGTGCCATCGCCTTTTTTGAGTTGGGCTTTGCCGTCTTTGAAATCGAGCAGTTCAGCATCGATCTTAAATCGGCCATTGCTACTTTTCCAGGTTCTCGGCGCAGCCAGCGATAAAGTGCCCACGAGCACAATGCACAGACCGATTGCCACAGCGCGCTTCATCGTCATGATCCCCCGACCAGAACTGCGGACAAGCGAAGGGCAAAACAAAACAGAGCCTAAGCATACCACCACGGGGAGGTAGTTGTCAAGATGCCCGATATGCCTCCCGTGGGGAGGTTTGAAAATATTCTGAGGCAAGCAAGCAGACGCTGATCGGTCATGGACACCATGACCCGAATTATTTCACTCACGTAGGGCACAGCGAAGGGGCCTTGCCGCTATAGGTGCGTTTCAACGGCCCATTGGCCAATCGAATAACCCCCCCCACTGTGACGTCGCGCACAATGACCCACTCAGGATCATTAGAAAGTTCCGAATATTTTTCCGTCACCTTCTGCATTTTGATGCCAGGGATGGGCAGCGGCAGTTGGGAACCGCTCTCGAATGGATTTTCCGAATCGCCACCGGGAGCGTTGCCGGCCGATGGCGGCTCGAACGGATTCAC
>CAYWGR010000098.1:0-20923 GCA_964458015.1 uncultured Planctomycetaceae bacterium | reverse complement strand
CACGCAAAATGTTCGTCGTGTCGATCATGCCCTGCACAGCCAAGAAGATTGAATGTGCCCGCGAGGAGATGGATTCGGCCCGTCGGTATTGGCTGGAGAAGGGCAAAATCGAAGAAACGGATCATTTCCAAGATGTCGATGCCGTGTTGACCAGCCGTGAAGCAGCCAAGTTACTGAAGATGGGCCGTATCGACTTGGCTGCGATGCCAGAAGAACAGCACGATCCGCTGTTGGGCCAATACACCGGGGCCGCGCCGATTTTCGGGCGAACCGGCGGTGTCATGGAAGCCGCACTTCGCACGGCCTACGAAGTGATTACCAAGGAGCCGCTGAAAACGCTCACATTCGACAGCCTCGGAACGCTCGAAGGCGTCAAGACGGCAACGATTCCGGTCGGTGGAATCGAAGTGAAGGTGGCCGTTGCCCACGGATTGTCGAACGCCAAGAAGATTTGCGAATCAGTCCGTCAGGGCGGCGAGTTCTCGAAGTATCACTTCATCGAGTTCATGGCCTGTGAAGGCGGCTGCATTGGCGGCGGTGGCCAGTTGATTCCAACGAACACATTCACGCGCAAGGCCCGCACCGGCGGCGTCAACAGCGACGACCGTCAACAGGCGTTGCGTAAGTCACACCTCAATCCCGAGGTGGAACAGCTCTACAAAGACTTCCTCCACGAGCCGCTGGGACATCTCTCGCACCATCTGCTTCACACCACGTATGTGGATCGGTCACAGAAGGCGGCGTCGGGCGCAAAGCCAACCTCAACGAATGGAAGCGAGGGAAAAGCGACGTGATTCGACTGCCGCCCGGCGAATCTCCCATGCCGAATCCTGTGCAAAGGCTGCATGCGGCCGAGCAGCGCCGTCATTTGCTTCTGCACAATCGGGAGCGGATCGAGTTCGCCTACGAAAACGCCTTGACGCAAGGTTTAGACGATCCAGTCATTCTCGTGCTCGATTTGTGTGATGAACGAGGTGCAAGGCTGGCTGAGTTGGCTGGCTTGCCGAAAGAGCAGGCTGACCGCTGGCGTTCCGAGTGCATCGGCCGTGATGTCGTGCCAACGCAGATTGTTGCCGCCCCGCGTTGGGCAGTTCTAACAGTCATTGGGCCGCTGACCCCCAATAGCCCGCAAGGCATCCTCAAACCAAACCCATCGAATACGTTCCGTGTTGTCGCCGTCGCCGTTGGTGGAAATGCCTTTGCCGATTTTCCTTCGCCACCGTGTTCTTGAACAGACCGGCGATAGCGTCACAACGCATCTCATTCGGCCATCAACTTGCACAGCGGTGTCTGTCGCGGCCAAATTGATGTCAGCGAGTAAGGCATGACAATTCGAGAGGCTGCGCAAGCCCTCTGGATATGTCATTCTTTACACTGTTCTGATTAACCGCAATTGACGCCACTTAACCCATTTCTAACCCTCAAAAGGCGTGTGTTTCACTTGCAAATCTCAACAAGACCGATTATGATGGATACTGGATTTGTGGCGGTTTCCATCCCTGTTCGGTGTCTTGATGAGACGCAATCTGGTCCAATCCGTCGCTGTTTTTCTGCTGGCCCTGCATGGGCTGATTGCGGCGGCGGGCAGCGCTGGGTTGCATGTCCTCACTGGCTGCACGCACGGCCATGATGCCGAATCTTGCTCACGCGAACACGAAACCGCGTTTTTGAGCCATTGCGGCGGCGCACATGAAGCCGAGCATCACGCCGAGAGCAGTGTCCACGGCGACTCTTGTTTGGGCGATTCGCACAGTTGCCCGATCTGTCATTGGTGGTACGCCAACGGACACCAGATCGTTGTGACGTGCAATGTGCTTTGCATCGGCATCCAGCCCTTGACGGGCGTGGTGGGCGACATCGGCATTCTTCTTCCAAGGCCGGACCATCGAGAGAGCTTTCCTCGCGGTCCTCCGTCGGTCTTGTCTATAGCTTAGCGTCGGTTCGCTTTTCCGACGGTTATGATCCGTTCCGAATGCAACGTCGTGTGATTCCGTGTCTCCCCGTTATGCCAACGGTGATGCGATGTTTCGCAAGGCGTGTGATTCTGTGCGGCAACCGTTGCGGCAGCGCAATCTCGACGAATCTTTGTCGGTTCCTTGTTGGGTATCGTCGTTGATGTGACGTGTTGCATTGCCGCACACTCCATCCAGCGCCGAAATGCCAACGGTAGCCTCGTGCAGGTCATTCCATACCTTTCATCCTTGATTCATTACTATGATTCCAACGAACATCATTACTGGGTTTCTGGGGGTCGGCAAAACCACCGCCATCCTCGACCTGCTTCGGCAACGCTCGCCGGGTGAACGCTGGGGAGTGCTGGTGAACGAGTTTGGCGACGTTGCCATCGACCAAATCCCGTTTGCCGACCGGCAAGACGGCAACATCGTTGTCCGCGAAGTCTCCGGCGGTTGCATCTGTTGCACGGCGGGCGTCTCAATGCAAGACGCAGTGCGAAGGCTTGTGCAATCGTCCGACATCAGCCGGTTGCTGATCGAACCGACTGGACTTGGCCATCCTTGGCGGATGCTCGATTCGCTGCGGAGTCACGAATTCCACGGCTTGCTCGATCTTCGAGCAACAATCTGTCTGGTCGATCCGAGGCATTTTCGGAAGGCGATCGCCGAAAACAATCGGACTTTTTGCGATCAATCGCACCTATCCGACGTGATCGTGGTCAACAAGAGCGATCTGGCCGACAAAACGACTGTCGCTGCGTGCGTCGATTGGGCCGGCTCGCTCTTTCCGGCCAAGGCGATGGTTGTCACGACGCAACAAGGCAACTTGAACCCGGATTGGCTCGATATTGCTTCCGATCCATTGCGGACGCCGCTTTTCGCCGAATTGCACGCACACCATCATCACCACGGTTCGGAACACTCCCATTCAGCGGACAATTTATCGGTCAGAATGCTTGCTCCTGGCAAGCCCTACCGCGCTGTGAATGCCGCGAACGATCATCATGCCTGCGGTTGGATTTTCTCGCCGGATGACGTTTTCGATGAAGATCGGCTGCTCGATACTCTGTTCGACCGTTTTGATGTCGTGCGGCTCAAGGGAGTGTTTCGCATCGGCGAGGAATGGATTCTGGTCAATCGTGTCCAGTCGGAAACGCGAATGGAGCCGATTGCCTATCGACGCGACAGCCGACTGGAAGCGATCGCCGAGGCCCCGTGCGATTGGCACGAATGTGAAAAAGCACTTCTCTCCTGTTTGAAATAAGGTATAGCGCCATGACCATGATTGCAGACAGCACGACGCGGGTGAGTCCGACGATTCGGCGACTTATGCTCGAAGCCGTTCGTTCGCCAAGGCGGGTCGGCGTCACAATCTTCCCCACATCGAACGGCGAATCCACCGAAATCCACCTTCAATGCGAGGACGGCAGCGCCCGGCGTTGGGTTATTGCCGCCCAGCCGTGCGATATTTCCGAAAATGACATTCGGCCGATTCGGAAGTTTTTGCAAAAGCCGTCGCGGTGTTGGTCCTCCATCCTTACAGCGATCCCGCAACTGCTGGGCTGGAGCGTCGGTGCTACCGGCCTGTTCGCCGCATCGACGATGTGCCCCTGCTGCGGACAATTCGGCTGTGCCCTGGGCGTCGGCACAATGGGCATCATGGGCGGGCTGACGGCGGCGATCATGTCTTGCATCCATCGGCGTCGTCACAAACAGCAAGAGGAACCACAATCGTGCTAGCCCGCGACGAACGCTTCCAGCATTGGCTGGGCCGAGACTTCTTTCCGGCTCTGCGTCCCTACCTGCGATGGACGCGGCTGCCGGTGACGTGGCTCGGATTGGCAGCCCTCGCAACGTTTCTATTTGGACTGGTCATGCAGCCGATGGGCCTTTGGCTCTCGGCAGGCATTGCGTGTGTGATTCTGCTTGGTCTGATTTGGCCCTGGCTTGCCCTGCGTGGAGTCGCCTGTCGTCTGAGCTTCTCGGAATCGCGCACCACGGAGGGCGAGCCGGTCACGGTGACAATGACGCTGGTGAATCGTTGGCCTTGGCCGCTTTGGGGACTGGCGATTGTTGGCGGATTTCATCGGAGTGCTTTGGACAAAGCATGTCGAGATCAGCCGCCCATCGAAACTGCGCTGGCAATGCTGTCGGCATGGTCCGAAAGCGTTTTTACATGGGAATTCGTGCCGCCGTGTCGAGGCCGCTATCCTACGGGCGATGCCTTTCTTGTCACCGGCTTCCCCTTCGGCCTTTGGCAATCGCGGCGCGTGGTGATGGTTGAAGACCAACTAGTGGCGTGGCCGCATCGGTACGCGATTTCCTCAATCGTGCCGGACGCCGGCTTCGATCAGACCGGTCTCGAATTGGCCGACTGCCGCTCCGGCGATGCCGGCGATTGCCTGGGCGTCCGGCCGTATCGTCGCGGCGACACGCTCCGGCGGATTCACTGGCCGCAGACGGCGCGGCACAACCGGCTCATTGTCTGCGAGCGTCAGGCATCCACGCGGCCTGCTGTGCGAATCGTCGCTGATCTTCGTGGCGGTTTCACTGAGGACTCTTTCCACGATAACATCTTGGAACACACGATCCGCGCGGCGGCAAGCATTTGCGAAACGCTCCACCGACAACACGCCCGGCTGGAGTATTGCGACGACGAGGCGGTACTTTGCGTGTCGCCGGACAATCGCGGGCTGGAACAAGTATTGGACCGCCTGGCAATGATTCCCGAGAACGGGCTTCCTTGCAGAACGGTCTCCACGCAAGTCGGCAAGCGGCGATTTGATCGGCTGCACGGCATGTTCGAGATTGTCATAACCGCCGACCAGCACACGGCCCGTCGCCGACATGGCGGCTGGAAGACGACACTACAACGTTGCATTCTCGTCGGCAATGACATCGAATCGGTGCGCAGCCAGTGGGAGGATGTGTGCCGTGCAACGTAAATCGCATCGCAACATCGCGGTTCGACGGTGCGGCGATCTGCTCGTGCTTCTCGCCTGCGCGGTGTTGGAAAGCGCAAGGTTCAATGCCCAATCGCTGAGCGTGCCGGCGGGCGTTCTTACCGGGGGCGTCATTCTTGCTACATTCAGTTTGCGGCGGCTTTTGGCAAGACACGAATGCTCTCGTCCTGCTCCAAAAGGAGGGGGGATCGACGACGACAAACATCCCGGCTGGTTCATGGCGTGCTTATTGCTGTTTACCGTCATACCGTCAGCGGCGGAATGGGCAATGCAAACTTGGCTCGGTCTGGGACAAGCCTACGAGTTCCATCTATGTGTATGGCTTCGTAACTTCATGCTGGCGACGATGGCTACCTCATTCTATCGCGGACATTTGCGATTGGCTGGCCTGTTGAGTCTGTTCGTGGTTGTCTTCGCGTCAGCGATGGCCGAAGACCGTTGGACTTGGACGCTGACGGCTGCGTACTGCTTCGTCGGCGCATGGTGGTTGGCCATTCTGTACTGGAGCGGCTTGAAAGGGCATTTTGCCACGGAGAGCAGGCGTCGCATTCCGTCCGTTCTAAAACGTCGGAGATTGATGCTATCTTTGGGCGCAGCAATAGCCGCGATTCTTCTCATGCTTGTCCCGGCCCTGAGCGGAACGGCGTTGTTCGGCGCGAGCGCCACAACGGCCATTGCCGGATGGTTTGGAACCTCCGGCGGCACGGGCGATTACGATCCATTCGCCCGAGCGGGCTTGAACGACGGTGACGCCTTGGTCAACGGCACGGAAGATGCCGCGAGCGTCGGCCCGGTGGAAAGCGACGTGTTCTTGAGTTCCGACGAAGCGAGCCTTTATGACGTTTTCAACGATATGTATGGCGAGCCGCGAAAACTCAAAAAGCTCGAACGGGCAGTTGCCCTCGATAATCCACGCACGTCGCCGAAACAAGAGCAGAAATGGGCCGAAAGCCGAAAAATCAGCCGCGAGTTTTCCACGCTGCGAAACCGGCCGCCGAAAAGCAAACAGAAGAAGCTCAACGATCAGAATTCGCCGGCGCTATTGTACATCGCCGGCCGCACACCGCTCCACTTGCGGGTTCAGACATTCGAGACGTTTGACGGGACGACGTGGACGTGTCGGCCCGATCCCGTCGAACAACAACGGAAGCCGCCATTGTGCGTTCAGTCTGAGAATAAGAAACCGTGGATTTCGATGGGGCTAGCCGCAGTGTTCTCGCAGCCCACGCACACCGACCTCCACGTCATCAAAATCGTACATCTGGACACGAACCACATTCCAGCCCCGCCGCGTCTTGCCCGGCTTCACATCGACAAGATCGACCGGGCTGATTTCTTTGCATGGGCCGAAGGCGATGTGATCCAGATGACCCGCGAAAAGATACCGCCACTTACGGTAGTCCGCATGGTGTCGCAGTTGCCGAGCGCGGAGCAACTACGGGAGCTGCACCGTCAGCCGGTGGATTGTCTGCCGAAACAACCGGACGCCCTGCTGGCTGTTCCGCAGAACGATCGGACGGCTGAAATCACTCAATTGGCGAAACGTTGGGCCGGCGACGCGAAACCAGGATGGGAGCAGGTCTCGGCCGTTGTGACGCACTTGCGTCAAGAATTTGAATATGCCCCGGATGCGGTTGTGCCCACCGGATGCGACGATTCCGGCGCGCATTTTCTGTTCGATTCACGTCAAGGGCCGGACTATTCGTTTGCGTCTGCATCGGCCGTCATTCTACGGCACTTGGGATACCCGACTCGGGTCGTAAGTGGCTTCTACGCAAGCCCCGACAGCTACGACTCACGATCCCGGCACACGCCGGTGTTGGCCCGCGACGTGCATTTTTGGGCGGAAGTGGAACTCGGCAGCGGCTGCTGGGCGACGGTCGAGGCCACGCCCGGCTACGAGGTTCTCTCTCCGCCGGTCACAATCGCACAACAGTGTCTTGCCATGCTGCGGGCAGTCTGGCTTTGGTGTTGGCAAAACGCCACCTCATTGGCCGTCGGCTGTATTGGGTTGGTCATCCTATTTTGCCATCGCCGACCGATTCTGGACCGCGCATTGCAGTGTCTGTGGACTATTACGGCCGCCCGCTCGGCGGACGCTTGCATTTGGGCAACTATCTATCTGCTTGATTGTCGCAGTCACTGGGCAGGATGCCCTCGCCCGACCTTCATTACGCCCACACATTGGTACGGCGTCATCATCGACGGTAACGCCACGCAATCCATGCAACAACGATTTGCGGCGATGGCAGATTGGTGTTTCTATGCTCCAGTCTCCGTGAAACAGCATCCGCCCGCATGGACGACGCAGGAAGTCCGCGACGTGTGCCGCTGGACAGTCCAGTATTGGTCACTTCGCCAATGCCGTGCTAGGCTTTGCCTCTCCCGGAAAACAATCAACTCGGAATCATACTCATGCCGCCGACCATTGAAATGAATGCTTGTCATAATCGCAATAGCCACGCGCACGCAGCGCCCTGCGAATATCAGGCGACGATCGACGCCTTGCGCGATGTGTTGAATACGTCGCTGTGCGGAAAGTCGGACGTAATCGAATACGTTTTGGCCTGTCTGTTGGCGCGAGGGCATTTGCTGATCGAAGACCTGCCGGGCCTTGGCAAGACGACGCTCGCCAAGGCGTTGGCCCATGCGGTGGGCGGCGTTTTCGCCCGCGTGCAATGCACGCCCGACCTGCTGCCGAACGACATTACCGGCTTCAACATCTTCAATCAGCAAACCCGCGAGTTCGAGTTCGTCGATGGGCCGGTGTTCGCCGACGTGCTTCTGGCCGATGAAATCAACCGTGCAACGCCGCGAACGCAAAGCGCGCTGTTCGAGGCGATGGCCGAACGTCAAGTCACCGTCGATAGCAAGTGCCGTCGGCTGCCGGAGACGTTTTTCGTCATTGCCACGCAAAACCCGGTGGAAAGCCACGGAACGTACCCGCTGCCCGAGGCACAGCTCGATCGTTTCGCACTCAAATTGCACATTGGCTATCCCAATCGCCAAAGCGAATTGGAGATGTTACAGGCCAATGTCGGCGAGTCGGCAGCGAAACAGACGACACCGGAGCCGGTCGTGCAACTGGCGGAATTGCACCACCTGCAAGAGCACGTCGCGCAAGTGGCCGTCGATCCAACGATTCACGAGTACCTCGTGGACCTTGCTGCGGCGACCCGCAACCACGCCGATGTATCCCTCGGGCTGAGTCCGCGTGGGTTGTTGATCTGGCAGCGTGTCGCCCAGGCGTGGGCGCATCTTCGCCGGCGCGGATTTGTCACGCCAGACGACATCCAAGAGGTGGCCCAGCCCGTTCTGGCCGTTCGGCTTTCCGGGCGATTCGAGTCATCCCAAAAGATCATCGAAGAAATCATTCAGTCCGTGCCGGTTCCAACCGGAGTGAAGCCTCGGAGAAAATAGCATGTTGTCGGCAATTGTCTGGGGGGCTGTTTTTCGGATCATCGAAGCGACGGCCCAGGCGGCCCCATCGTTGTTGTGCGGACTATTGATCGCTGGCGTTTTCCGACAATTGCTCGGCACAACCGGCACGCGCCGCTTGTACGGCTCGAACACATGGCGATCGTTGCCGCAAGCCTGGGGCTTGGGCATGTTGTTGCCCGTCTGTTCCTTGGGGGTGATCCCGATTATTCGAGAGCTTCGTCGAGTGGGCATCTCGGGCGGCGTCATCCTGGCGTTTGCGCTGGCGGCCCCGCTGTTCAATCCGCTGTCGCTGCTCTACGGACTGACGCTCTCGGCCCCGATTGTCATTTTGTCGTTTGCCTTTGGATCGCTCGTGGTGATTTCCATTCTTGGAATCGTCTGGGACCGATGGCTCCCGGCATGTTCGCAACACGAACCGGACCTGCCACCGATTGCTCCAGGATTGAAGCGATGGTTGGCGGTGCTCGTGACCGCCGCAAGGCATTGCACCGACTCGACGATGATCTACTGCGGCATCGGCCTGTTGGGCATGGGCGTAATAGCCTCGCTGTTGCCGCGCGGCTGTCTCCAATCGAGTCTGAACCACTCGAATCCTCTGGCACCGCTCATTATGGCAATCGTTGGACCGTTCATCTACGTGACGCCAACCAACGTGATGATGCAACTTGGCTCGATGTTCAATCACGGCAATTCCGTCGGGGCTGCATTCGCCCTGCTGACGATTGGGACCGGGGTCAATGCCGGACTGATTGCCTGGACGTGGAAGACTTTTGGCCCTCGCGCAACATGTGTATGGTTTCTTACGCTGGAGCTAGTGGTGCTCGGCCTCGGCTATGTCGCAGAAAGGCCGCTCTATCTGGAAGGTCAGGCCGAAGCCAACCACACGCATGTCTTCGATGCCTTCACTTCGCCGTTTGGCACCGACGGCCACGCAGTGCCGCCAAATATCATTGCCATGCTGAGCGAGAAAATCAGTATCGACCAACGGGCGGCTCTCTTGGCGTTGCTCGCGCTTGTCATCTGTGGAACAATGCTGCGATGGTTTGACCCAAAGCAACATGCCGAGGACTGGTTGCGGCGGCAACCGGCGATTGTTGCCAAAAACGATGCGTCTGCAGGCATCTTCAATCGTCCGCTGCCTGCTCCGGTTCTCGGCATCTGCGTCCTTTTGGTCGCCGTTGCTCTGAGTATTGTTGGCTGCTACATCGTTTATCCAGATGCCCACGAAGTCTTTGAGGATATGCGCGTTGTTCGAGCTGATGCGTTGTGTGCTGCTCTTTCCGGTGACAAAAAGCAGGCGGAACGGCAGTTGCATATCTGGGATGATCTGGCCCGCAAACTGGAAATCGGCGTCTACCTTCGGCAATGGCATATCACTTGCGATCAACGGGATTCCGCCAAATCGCTCCGGCGGCTTCTTGGCGAACTCGACGATGCCCTGGATGGCAGAAGCCAGGAAAAACCGAAGACTGTGGTTGCCTTAATCAACGTCGCCTATGAAAAATGCCGCCAAGCCTATCAACCAAACGCCTATTGACGAGCTTCGATTGGCAATTCTGTTGCGCAGTCAGTTTAAGGGGCGATGCGGTGAGTCTTACTCCAGATTGCAGCCAAGATACTCCAAGTCCAAAGACACCGTGGAACCGTCGCCAAGGCTCAAGGCGGTAAAACCCGCCTCGTAGAGCATTTTCCTGGCTCCAACCATATCAAGTCCACGATTGGCGGCAGTGTCCGCCACGGTGTCCCGAGGGTTCGCGCCGGTCTCGGCATAAACCACGTTCGCTCCAGAAGTCAGTCCAATCAGGTTCGGCTCATGGACGGCAATGTTTTTGGTTTCTTTGCAGCCGAGCGTGGCGATTGCCACGACAGCCACGACTTGGGCAAGCCGCAGTTCCGTAATCTGTCCCCGGTTACTCACGGGAAGTCCAGGAACCCACACTCTCCGCATGGCCGCATGTTGGAAACATCCGTACTCGATGCCCAGAAACATTTGCTCCACCAGTTCCTCGGGCGTATGCTCTGGTCCAATGGGTTCGCAACAGTAATAGAAATCAAGACCCGCGTCGCGGATGGTGCGGAAAGTGGCCTTTCGCTGATCGGGAGAGAGCGCCGTATCTGCTCCTTCCCGAAGGCGGCAGACATGATAGGCCCCATGAACGCCGGCGTCGCGGAGCTTTTTGGCCTGAAGACGGTCAAAATCTCCGATGTTGACCACGATCTGAGTTTTCGGGGAGACACACGTCCGAACATCTTCAATGATTCCGAGAAAATTATAGAAATCGAAGTCGTGCATCGCCATAAGAAAGATGGCGTATAGATCGCCGGCGGTCGTGAACGCTCGGGCCTTTTCCGCAATCTCCTCCCGAGAAAGCCTCGTTCTCCCGAACGTTGTATGCCCCTCTCCAAAAACACAAAAGCCGCAATTGCCGGGGCAAGGGGCCGTTTCGATCCCAATCTGCCCCAGCAGCATCGCTTGATTGCCGAATCGCCGTCGAGTGACTCCATCGGCCGCCGCCATGAGGAATCCTGCCTCCAAGGATCGCTCTGGAAACCTTAAAAGATAGCAGCAGTCATCCTTCGTTGGCCCATGCCCATCCAAAGCCGACGAAACAATCCTGGTAAGTCGTTCTGGCAACAACACAATTATGCCTCCGAGACCGTTCAGTGATGTTCACACTTGCGAGGATACACGCCCTAGACTTCCAATGTCCGTTTGGAATTAGCCAACAAGGTCAAGTTTAGAATTGTCACGCACGTCATTCGGGGTTAGCTGTGTTGGTAGTACAGCACCCGCACGGATGCACCACTCGGCAGCAAAGTACGCCGATTACCGCACCAAGCGATGGTGCGATCAAGTAAATCCACAAATGAGCCAAGCTGCCCGATATAACTGCAGGAGCAAGGGAACGAGCCGGATTCATCGAAGCCCCGCAAATCGGACCCGCAAAGAGTGCTTCCAGGCTGATTAGCCCGCCGATGGCAATGCCGGCCATCAGTCCCTTTTCTTTCGCTCCACTGGATACGGCCAGAATCACAAACATCAACATTGCGGTCAAGACAGTTTCCAAAAGGAAGGATTGCAGGGATGAACCCGCAGGCAAGGTCGCCCCCAAGGAAACATGGGACACAAACATCGCCCTCAGCAATCCGCTCGCCAAAAACGCCCCGAGGACTTGGCTTATGATGTACGGGGCCACCAACCGTCCGGGAAATCGTTTGGCATACCAAAATCCCACGGTGACAGCGGGATTCATGTGTGCCCCGGAAACATCGCCAATGGCATAGATCATCGACATGACGATCAGCCCAAAGGTCAAGGCGATACCGACATGGGTAACGGTGCCACCGGATACATCGTTGATGACGATGGCTCCAGTGCCGGAGAATACCAGGCAGAAGGAGCCAAGGACTTCGGCGATGTACTTTTTTGCGTTTGTGTGCTGGTCCGAAGTCATTGGGCGGCATTCCTGAATGCAGAGAACACTACTTGACAGACTTTTTGCTGTCTGCCACACTCAGCTATGTAGGATATAGGACATAAACATATAATGGAAGTGGTCTATGGTCGAATTCGCAAATTGTCCCTGTTCGGGTCTTACGCTCGACAAGCTGATTCAGCCTGCCATTCTAGCGGTGTTGGCCAAAGAACCGGCTCACGGCTACGGGATTGCCGAGAAAATTGCCAAGATGCCAAACTTCGCCGGAGTTAAGCCGGATGTGTCGGGCATCTACCGATTCCTGAAGAGCATGGAGTCCAAGGGGCTGGTGATTTCTTCATGGGATACGCCCGGCAAAGGCCACGCCAAACGACTGTACGAAATCACCACGGCGGGCAAGGCGTGCTTGGATCGTTGGATTGAAACCTTGAATGGTTATCATAAGACGATCACGACACTGTTGAAGGTGGCCAAGTCGGCTGCGGCCAACAAGCCGAAGCGTCGCCGCAAAGCCCCAGTGAAATGAATGTGATCGACTTGCGCAACCCACACAACGAGGAGCAAGATCATGGGCATGACATCTGATACTGGCGTTAAGCCGAAAGCGGTCGATCACACAGTTCTGGATGGGATGGTGACAATGCGGACAACACAGGTCATTTTGGTAGGTGGCTTCTTGGGGGCGGGAAAAACAACGCTCCTGGCCCAAGCGAGCAGTCAGCTTGTTCAACGCGGCAAGCGGGTTGGCTTGATAACCAACGACCAAGCCCCAGGGCTTGTAGACACGGCCATCCTTAAAGAGTCTCAAGCGGCGGTTGAGGAAGTGAGCGGTGGATGCTTCTGTTGTCATTTTGGCGACCTCCTGGCGGCAATGAATCGTCTGATGGAGGCAGGCACCCCCGATGTACTTCTCGGTGAACCCGTGGGAAGTTGCACCGATTTGTCGGCCACCGTGCTTCAACCCCTCAAGAAGTTTCATCCAAATCGCTTTCACTTGGCCCCGTTCTCCGTTTTGGTAGATGCGAAACAAGTGCAGACGTTGAACCGGCTGCGGGAGTCGCTTCAGAGTGCGGTGTTGGCTCGTTTTCCAGAAAACGTGATGTACATCTACGAAAAGCAACTGGAGGAGGCGGACATTATCGTCTTGAACAAAGCCGATTTGTTGTCCAGCGACGAATTGGCCAACGTACAAGCATCGCTCCGACAGAACTTTCCGCAAGCCACGGTCATTTCCACTTCGGCACTCAATGGCGACGGTGTTGATGCTTGGCTCGATTACGTCATGGCGACAAGTGTCGCCGGCCGAACGATTACGACCGTAGACTACGATGAATATGCAGAGGGAGAAGCGGCCCTCGGCTGGCTCAACGCCACGATCAGAATCAGTGGCGATTCGACCACCAATTGGAAAACCTTTTGCGCAGCTTTCATGCTGGAGATGCAACGGCAGTTCGAGAACTCATCGGCGGAAATTGCCCATTTGAAGCTGCACTTGGCTGCCGGCAACACCAGTCTGGTCGCCAATCTCACGGGCAACGAGGTAGAACCGTATTTTCGGGGCACCATTGAAGGTTCATACCCTGAAGCCATAATGTTGGTCAACATTCGAGCCGCCACCGAGCCGTTGCAACTGAGGTCGTTGATGGAACAATGTGCTGACATGATTGCCGGCACAACCATTCGATTGGCAATAGAAGATTTGCGGTGCTTCGCCCCATCACGACCGCAACCAACCCATCGTTTTGCCGACGTTGTTTGATATGCTTCTGATTCGCGCAGCAATGCCTTCTGGCACTTCGCACGGCTCGTACCACCAGCCACACTCAAGCACAAACTCCACAGGTGAACGCTTCTGCGATTTTCTTGCCGCCTCCGTTCTTGGGAACGGAGCAGCATGTCATGGAGCTCTTGCTGGTGGTCGGTCATCGCTGCACGATCCCCGGTCAGCCCTTCGGTGCCCCTCTTGTTGGGGGCGCAGCACTGCACGGCAGGGAAAATCGCTCCAAGGCCGTCTGATCGAGTCAGCGCCCTAGGGCCTTCTTGGCCGCTACCGCTGGCGTTCCGGTGATGGCTTCTGATGCGACCCCAACCTTCCGGGGTCTTGGCATCAGGTCGCGGCCTCTGCTTCTCGGGCACCCGTTGGCAAAGATGGCCATCATCCGGCGGACTGTACTATCTGCCACCCGGTGTGGTCGCTTGGCTCCGAGTCTTCTCATCCTCGGTGCGGATGACGGCCATGATCCGACGTTTGGCGTCCGGCCCAAGATGGGGCCAAGCGGACATCAAGATTTGCAAAGAAGCATCCTGAACGGCGTCAGAGGGCGGCGCTAAATGCGGCGCTGTTGAGGCGCTAAATGCGGCGCTGGACGTTCCCGCCTGATCTTTTCCATTCTCGCCGGTGTCAGCGGAACCGTCTGATAGATAAGGGTTTAGGTTGTTCTCGGCGAGAATGGGGCTGCTTGGCAACCCCCCATCAGCGGAGAGGACAGGATTCGAACCTGCGGACGAGTTTCCCCGTCACCGATTTAGCAAACCGGCGCTTTCGACCACTCAGCCACCTCTCCAAGGCCTTTTGCCACAAACAGATATCGACACGTCGATTATCCTTGCCACAAAAGAACTTCTATGGCTAAGGATACCATGAAGACGGCCGTCGGCAAGCCCCCGGCAATTTTCTTGGGTGGTTCCTACTTCAGAGGATCAACATGGCATCCCCGTAGCTGTAAAACCGGTATTCTTGACGAATCGCCTCTTCATAGGCATGGCGGATAAGCTCGTCACCGCCAAAAGTACGCACCAAAACCAGCAATGTCGTGCGGGGAAGGTGAAAATTGGTCAGCAAAACATCGACAATGCGGAATTGATAGGGCGGGCGGATGAAAAGATCGGTATGGCCGGAAAATGGCTTCAACGTTCCGCCGGCGGCTGCCGTTTCGAGCAGGCGGACGGAAGTGGTTCCGACGGCGACAACTCGCCCCCCCCGACGGCGACATGCCTCGATCCGTTCGATCGTTTTTTGGGCAACTTCCCCCCATTCCGAGTGCATGGGATGCTCGGCCAGCGATTCGGCCGTAATGGGGCGAAACGTGCCGGGGCCGACATGGAGCGTTAATGCACACAATTCAACGCCTTGCTCGGCCAGTCGGGCAAGCAGAGTGCTTGTGAAATGCAGGCCGGCCGTCGGGGCTGCCACGGCGCCCGGCACTTGGGCGTAAACGGTTTGATACTGCTCTCGATCTCGCTCGACCATCTTGCCTTTGCGGATATAAGGCGGCAACGGCACGCGGCCAACGCGATCCAACAGGGCAAATGCGTCGTCGGTAGCCAACGGCCGGGCAATCCAGGTGCCATCATCTTGTTTTGTGCCAAGGCTAAGTTGGATCTCTTCCTGCCCTTGGGCGTTCAGCAGATTGATCGTATCGCCCGGCTTCAGCTTCCCGCGGGTCTTACACATAACCCGCCATAACCCATCGGGGCTCACTTCGAGAAAAAGCCCTTCCCAGTGGCCGCCGGTGGTGTGGCGACGACCGACCAGTCGGGCAGGCACAACTCGGGTGTCGTTGATGACCAAACAATCGTGCTTCCGCAGAATCTCGGGCAAATCGCGGATGTGCTTATGTTCCAACGACTTCTGCTTGCGATCGACAACCAGCAACCTTGCATCGGTGCGGCAAACAGCCGGCGATTGGGCAATGAGATCTTTTGGCAGATCGTAATCGTATTGGTCTAATTCCGACATGATGTCGATTCCTTCCGCAAGCTGAGCTTTACCCCCTAGACACAAACGAGTATAAGCCCGTTGCCCGGAAAATTGCAGGGGGCCAGCCGTCTTGCAAGACGTTGTCCATTCGGCGGTTTACAGTCATGGCCAAAATCAAAATTGCCCTCTGCATTACGGATCTCGACCTTGGCGGCGCCGAACGCTGCTTGATGCACTTGGCCTTGAATATCGACCGTCAGCGGTTTGAGCCGGTAGTCTATTGTCTTGGCCCACGACCGACGCGCGAGCAAGCCTCTTGCTTACCACGACTTGAGGCGGCCGGCATCGAGGTTCATTGTCTCGATGGGCGCGGGATCTGGCAATTTCTGCGAGTAGAAGGTTGTCTGAAGCGTTTGTTGACCGCCCAGTCGCCCCAGATTGTACAAACTTTTCTTTTTCATGCGAATATACTTGGTCGAATAGCAGCACGCCGAGCGGGCGTCGGGGTTGTTCTTTCGGGCATTCGTGTAGCAGAGCGCGAAAAGCATTGGCATCTTTGGCTAGATCGTCTAACTCAAAGCAAGGTAGACCGTTACGTTTGCGTGAGCCACGCCGTAGCGAATTTTTCGGCCATGCAGACTGGGGTGCCGGCGACAAAAATCGTGGTCATCCCCAACGGAATCGACTTAGAGCTTTTCGCAAATTGCCAACCGGCTGATTTAACAACCTTGGGCATTGCCCCAAAGCAGCGCGTAGCGACCTTTATCGGTCGGCTGGAGCCTCAAAAGGGCGTGCAGTGGTTGATCGAGACCGCGCCGATATGGTTGAAGCAATGCCCTGACGCTGAATTGTTGATTGTGGGCGAAGGCCCGCTGGAAAACAGCTTGAAGGAGGCATGTGAAGTTGCCGGCATTACCCAGCATGTGCATTTTGCCGGTTGGCGAGCGGATATCCCTGAGATATTAGCGGCTTCCGCGGTTTTAGTGCTTCCGTCGGCGTGGGAAGGGATGCCCAACGTTGTGCTAGAGGCCATGGCCGGTCGACGGCCGGTGGTTGCCACCGATGTAGAAGGCGTTCGAGAGTTGTTGGGCCCCAGTTGGTCGCGGCAAACTGTGTCCTATGGCGATACGCAAGCCTTTGTCAGCAAGCTGGTTGGTTTTATCGAAGATCCTATCGAGGCAGCGTTCGTAGGCGAGCAAAACCGTCGTCGCGTGGAGGAAAATTACACGCTTTCTCGGATGATTACAGCCTACGAAGACCTTTGGGAATCTCTTGTGGCGAAATGAAAGGTGGCGTGGGAAAAATATTTTTGAGACTTACGACGATTATTTGCGTCGGAAGTATTGAAGGCATTAGGAGCTACGAAAATTGGAATGATCCAAGATCGTATGGGGGCGAAAAAAAATGGCTTGTCTCGAACATCCGAAAACGCTATCTTTGGGATTTTGTGGGGGCCAGTGGGGAATTGTGGTGAAATATGCTGCTGACCGGCGCTTATAGCCGCTCGATCGACGACAAGCTGCGGGTGGCTATCCCGAAACGTCTTCGCGAAGCGTCGGAGGGAGACAGCCGGCCGGCAGTTTACATCGCCCCCGGAACCGATCAGTCGTTGGCATTGTACACGGAGGAAGCATTTGCCCGCTTGGCCGATCGTTTGGCCCAGGCGTCGCCAACGCGGCAGGATGTGCGGACGTTCAACCGGTTGTTCTACGCACGAGCGCAGCGGGTGGAGTTTGATTCGCAAGGACGCGTTCGAATTCCGCCCGAGTTGGCCGAACTTGCCCGGTTGGAAAAAGAAGTGGTGTTACTGGGCGTGCAAGATCATGTGGAAGTATGGGCAGCGGACCGATGGAAGTCGTATTTAGCCGAAAGGCAAGGACGATATGACGACATTGCCGAGGCCGCTTTTCAGTAAAGGAGCATGTTTGTCCGTCCGTTTGATTCGCTACGCGTAAGAACCAGGGCGCCGATCTGCGGCCACCGGATCCGCGCCGGAGGCTTTGCTCACGCGAGGGCAACGCAGGTTCTTGCGGACGGGGAGTCAAGGAAGTCTGTCCGTTGCGAAATTGCGGGAAGCCGTGCCGTCGAAAAACGGTGCGCTGACCGCAAACACTCAGCCTCACACAGGCGCATGGATGTGCCTGAGGTGGGGTGTTTTTTGGCGTTCGTCATTTCGATTTCGACATATGGCATTCTGTTGGGTCTCAGATAAGCAATGTTGGGAGGGCGACCAACGGGAAGCCCGGTAAACAGGAGTTTTCGGCCCAGCACTACCTGACATTATTAACCTGAGCAGCAATAAACATAATATGACCGAGCCGTCGTCGGTTCACGTGTCCGTTTTACTGGAGCAAGTAGTCCACTGGTTGGCTCCGCAGCCGGGCATGGTGCTGGTCGACGGCACGCTTGGCGGCGGCGGCCACACCCAGGTTTTGGCGGCTGCCGTGAAGCCGAACGGATTAGTGATCGGCATCGACCGCGACCCCGCCGCTATTGATGCCGCCGAGAAGAAGCTAAAGGGGCTGCCGGTTCGATTGGCCCAGGCCAATTTTTGCGATCTGCCGGAAGTGCTCGAACAACTGAAAATTCGCGAAGTGGACGGCGTCGTGTTGGATCTTGGTTTGTCGAGCGACCAGTTGGCCGACCGGGACCGAGGATTCAGCTTTTCGGCCGATGGTCCGTTGGATTTGCGTTTTGATCCAGACGAGGGCGAGCCGGCGCGCCGATTGATCAACCGGTTAAGTGCGGAACATTTGGCCCAACTGATATCGAGTTACGGAGAAGAGCGATTCAGTTGGCGTATTGCCCGGGCGATCGTCGCTCGGCGCGAGGATCGGCCGATCGAAACATCCGCCGATCTGGCTGAAATCGTTCGCGGCGTGGTGCCCAACATACCCGGCGGGCAGCGGATCGACAAAGCCACTCGGACGTTTCAAGCGTTGCGCATTGCCGTGAACGACGAACTGAAATCGCTGGAGATCGCATTGCGTCGAATTCCCGGCTGTTTGCGGACGGGAGGCCGGATGGCCATAATTAGTTTTCATTCGCTCGAGGATCGGCGAGTGAAAGAGGCGTTTCTGGCGAACGAGCATTTGAAAGTGTTGACCCGTCGGCCGATTCGACCCGACGACGAGGAAACGGCGAACAATCCACGCTCGCGCAGCGCCAAGTTGCGCGTGGCGGAAAAGAGATAGCAAACATTAAGGAGGCTATAACGTGAGCAAGGATGCTTATAAGGACAATTATCAGGACGAGGCTCAGGAACCTGAGCAGTCGGAAACCACGGTTGCAAAATCGCGATTAGGCAAGGAAGCCAAAATCGGCGTTGCGGTTATCGGCATCCTGCTGGTCGTCTTCGGCGTCGTCGTGGCGATGCGTCTGATGGGCTCGGGCGAGGAGCCCAAGCCGATTGCCGCGGAGCCGGGCCCCGGGACACACAAGCCTCTCTTGGATCCGAAGAATGAACCGATGCTGAAGGATACTCGGCCAAGATCCTTCGGATCTCCGCCGACCCTCGTATCGGCCAAAGCCTCGTCCGACAAGCCGCCGAAATCGGCCTCAATCGATCTGGACCGCTGGAAAACGAGTTCGGATCGTCACGAATCGAAACGAACCTTAAGCGGCAATGCGCCGATGAGCGCGCCGCCGACGTTCATGCCCGATCCGCCCAAACCGCCGCGGACGGACTCGCAGGATCGTTATGCGATGGATCCTCCGTCGCCGCGAGATCTCGGCAAGAACGGCATACCGGGCGACGAGCCGTTGCGGGGCTCGAGGGCGGAAATCCGCGAGAGCAGATCGCTTGGGTCGCATCGTTCAAAGTCTTCCCAGGATTCGGACGACGGTTTTGCCACGATTGAAGCGCCGCCGGCTTTGCCGCCTTATCGTGAACGTTCGCGGTTGGAGGATCCCGTGGCGCCGCAACCCTCGAGGGCGATGCGCGATCGCTCTTTGTCGGCCATGCCCGCTTCTCAACCTCAATTCGGAAATGACGATTATCGCCGCGAGATGCCGCCCGAGCCGCGTCATGCCGGCATGAAACCGCGTCGTCCGGCCGCTTCTTTGTACAACAATCCGCCGCAGCGACGCGACGATGGCAAGTACGAGGTGCAGCCGAACGATAGCTACTGGACGATTTCCGAAAAGCTTTACGGCATGGGCGCGTATTTCAAAGCCTTGGCCCAACACAACAGTGAGAAAGGCGTGAGCGAAGAACGTCTTCGTCCGGGCGCTTTGATATTCGCGCCTGAGCTTGCGGATCTCGAAAAATCGTATCCTGATTTGTGCCCGAAATCGAGCCGTCGCGAGGCCATACAAAGCCAATCTCGCGCCTCGACCGTCAGCACGCGAGGCTCGTTCGGCGGCCGCACCTACACGGTTGCCGAGGGTGATACGCTGTTCAATATCGCCCGCTACGAACTTGGCAAGGCGTCGCGTTGGGCCGAGATTTACGAGTTGAATCGCGATGTGCTGGGCAAGGATTTCAACTACCTAACACCCGGCACGCAGCTTACATTGCCCGACGGCGAGAAATCCGACGTGATTGCACGTCCGCCAAGCAGCACCTATCGGCGGTAACGGCCATTCTGCTACCCCATAAGAAGTTCCCTCTCCTTTTGGGAGAGGGTTAGGGTGAGGGCTGGATGCCGAAAATTCCAGACCTAAAGAACCAGCCAAATCGACTGGCCATATCCATTTTCTCTCCCTTGGGACAGGAGACGAAATACCAGTAGTGCCTCGCAAGCGACGTGATTTATGCCGAACGAGGCTTTGCCCATAGGGGCATGCGACAATAGCCCAGCAGTTCACTGCTGGGGCCGAAGGACATATTATTGGACCATCACGTCCCGTAGGGACGGTTGAAGGTGATGGGAAAAACTTCCATCGTCCCTACGGGACGAAATCGGAATGCCTTGTTTCTCGTCCCAGCGATGAATCGCTGGGCTATTTTCAAGCGACCCTGCGGGTCGAAGTCTTTGCGGACACTTTGATAAATCCAAATCCGCGTGAGGCAAGTACGTTAGAACTTGCTGCTGTCAACGGCCACGCCGTCCTTACGGCTGCCGAGGCTGGCGTGCGTGACCGCATCGATCGAATAGCTGATCGAGCGGACCGAGCCGTCGCAGAACGCCATGTTGAAGCCGGCGGCATGGGCGCTGCCGAAGGTGCCGCCGTTTTCGGTGCCGGGCGTGTCTTGCATCGGCAGATAGCTTTCGCTGGCCATGCGGCAGATGTCGAAGTCGAAACCTTCGATCCAGCCTTGATCGTCGCCGCCCGGAGTGCCCGTCGTGTAGTAATCGGGGCTTAGCGATTTTTCGCCGGCTAAATACGTATTGCTCGATCCGTCGCGAATCGCGGCCATTGTCGTGGTGCTCAAAAGATAAACTACGCCGGTGGCCGCTTGACCGTTCGTATAACCGCAATTGT
>CAYWGR010000097.1:5806-21142 GCA_964458015.1 uncultured Planctomycetaceae bacterium | reverse complement strand
GAAGCAAATCCCAAATCCCAAATCAACAAATCCCAAATTTCCAATCCCCAATCCCTAATCCCTAATCCCTTCGTCATCCACACTCCTACCGCCACGGTTACCGATCTCGGCACCGAATTTGGCGTCGAGGTGACCAAGGAAGGCGATTCCGTGATTCATGTGAAGACCGGAGCGGTCGATGTTGTGGCCAATGAAGACGCAAACCACGTTTGCCTTCAAGCAGATGGTTCCCGGAATGCCGCCCGTATCGAGGCAGGCACACGGAAGATTACTACATTGCACAGCAACGCAAAGCAATTCGTCTACGTGTTGCCAAAGCCATCGCTACGCGCCGGCGCTGTCGTCGAGTGGTCCGGAATGCGGCCGCAAGGTTCGCTCTCTCCGGCAAAGGATGACTTGCTCCAGACCAGCCTGGCAGAGGTCATCAACGACGATCCTGAACCGCCGAGATACGAACTCAGCGCTACACCATCGAGGCTGTTTGACGGCACGTTATACGGGCCAAATAATGAAGACGTAAATATCGACAGCAACAAATTTAGTTATACGCCTCGTGACGGCAAAAGCCTCACGTTTGTGCTTGACACGACCCAAAATCGTGAAGGATACACGATCAACGCCATTGATCTGTATACCGGCTATTTTTGGATGCGGGCGGGCCAGAAATACAAGGTCGAATTTTCACAAGTCGGCCATGAAAGCTGGCTGCCGGTGGTGTCTTATGATCATTCCGCGCTCCAGGACAAAGGGTTCTGGGAGGCCCGAAGCCGCATTCAAAACCGCATCGTCGGCGAGCCTCTGGCCATCCATGTCAGCCGGATCCGATTCACATTCTATGACACAATCGAACTCATAAATTTGAACCAACGCCCGGGATGCGTGTATCGAGAAATCGACGTGATTGGGCGATCCACAACAACTGAAAACAGGTTAAGCCTGCCAAAGAATACGATCAATAGCCAAGGCATATTGTCATCGCCGGAGGTACCGGCAGGCAAGGCCTTATAACCCCAATTTGCCCTTGCGGCAGAAAGAGTATTTGTCATGGTGATGAGCAATTCGAAAAAGATCGTTGCAGCAGCAGTGATTATGATGTTGACCTCGATAGGTTTGGCCCAGGCCGACATGATTATTCCAATCGAGAACGCGAGTTTTGAAAACCCCCTGTTGACAATCAGTGCGACTGGCGGTCTCCCAGACTCATGGATGGGCGGCGACACCACTGGCTATGAAAACATCGATTACAACGACAAGCTCGATTCGATGCCCGATGGCAAGCAAGCTGTGTACGCCAACAGCGGTTACTTCTATCAGGTTCTCAATACTAAGCTTGCAGCCGATACGACCTATACGCTATCCGTGTATGTGGGCGCTCGGAACGATCTTAGTTTTGGCGGAGGCGAAATCCATCTTGGTTATGGCAGCGAATATGGCGTGAATCGGCTATCCAAAGCCTCCTACATCTGTCCTTGGATGTCCCAAGGAGAATGGCAGCTCTGGACCGCGACATTCGAGACGGACTCCAATCCCGCAGGTTTGGGCAATTACCTTCGAGTGGAACTGGTTAGCTGGGGCATTCAAGGGCATTTCGACAACGTGCAGCTTACCGCCACACCGGAACCAAGTACAGTTGCATTACTCGTTACTGGCATGATCGGCCTGTTGGCCTATGCCTGGCGGAAGAAGCGATAGGTTTGGGATTTGGTGATCTAGGATTTGTGATTTATAAAATTTGGGAAGATGTTATGCGCAGACCTAATGAACTTTCCAAATCCCGAAATCCCAGAATCCCAAAAACCCTACAGGGTTTTACGCTTATCGAGCTATTGGTCGTCATTACGATTATCGGCATTTTGATCTCGTTGCTTTTGCCGGCCGTTCAAGCAGCAAGAGAGGCTGCGCGGCGACTGCAGTGTAGCAACAACATCAAACAAGTTGCGTTGGCCGTGTTGCAATATGAATCGGCAAATTCGATTTTTCCACCATCCTCGCAGTGGGATACCGCGGATCTGATCACATTGCCCTATTACAATACGGCCCATCTGCGGCCGAACTGGGTCGCGTTGGTACTGCCATACTTGGAAATGCAAATGCTTTACGACAACTGTGATCGCACCGCGTATTTGACGGATAACGCCAACGCAATTTTCCGCGGCACGCGTCTGCCGATCTTGCTCTGTCCCAGTGATAGCTTCAATCAGGTGCCGTTCAGCGGATCGAAGGCCGGCGACACCAGTATCGGCGACGGCTGGGCACGAGGCAACTATGCCGCCAACGCCTGCTCGGGGCCCATGAATTACAACGAAATCGACGATCGTTGGCAAAGCGTCGGCCCACACTCGTCGTGGCAGAACAGTCGGATGCGGGGCGTGATGGGAGCGAATATTTCGGTCACGATGGCGCAAATCCGCGACGGGGCCAGCAACACCGCGCTGTTGGGTGAAATCCGTGCCGGGGTGGCCGAATTGGATGATCGCGGCACCTGGGCCAAAGGGGACGCGTCGAGCAGCCTTTGGGCACATGGCTGGCCCGCCACCGACACGCCCGGCACGAACAATCCCTCCATCGCCGCCGACAACGCACGCTACGCCGATAAATTGGCCGCTGCCTATGGTTGTTCCTCCTGGGACAATTGTCCCTCGCTGGCCGACCTGAATATGACCGCCTATCCAGGCTCGGGCACCAATCAGCAGCGGGTATGCAGCATGCACGCAGGCGGCGCTAATCTTTGTTTTGCCGACGGCAGTGTCCATTGGATCGGTGACTTCATTCAAATCACGCGAAGTTCATCCGATGCCCTGTCCGTTTGGGACCGTCTGATGGCCTCGGCCGACAGCGAGCCAATCTCGGCCGATGCGTTTTGAGTTGCATCTGCCCGATAATTTGCACAAGAAACTGTTCCAGGGAGACACTATGAAATGATCGAGGACGAATAATGCAAGATTGAATAACACACCGCCCCCCCTAAGTGCGCCGAGTTGGCTTATGGTCAAGAAGATCAAGACTCGACCCTAGCTTTCAGCGTTCCCGCCGTGTTCCTTCCCCGTTGCCAAATCCAGTGTTCGCATGTTGTCATTTTTTTCATCCACACGATCAATACAGAGAGAGATCCATGCTGAATCGACTTCATAAATCGTTGTTCCTGCTGTTGATTTTCGTAGCGAGCCCTACTGCGGCGAGCGACTTGGATTCAACTTGGAAAATCGTTCTGCCGACTACGCCCGATCCGACCGAAGAGCTGGCCGCTAGCGAATTGCAACACTATTTGGAACTGATAAGCGGCGTCAAGCTGCCGATCGAAAAAACCGGAGCCGTGGCCGCCGGAAAAGGGAACATTGCGATCGGCACTCCGCAATCCGTCGAGTTGTTTCGATCACACGAAAAGGAGTGGGGGCTCGGCGATGCCGAGACCGATCAACTAGCGGTTCGCGGCGGAACAGACTACCTGTGGCTAGTCGGCAACAATCCCCGCAGCGCATTGTACGCGGTTTATACGTTTTTGCAGGAGAGCTGCGGCGTGCGTTGGCTTTGGGCCGGATCCGACGGCGAATTTGTTCCGCACCTACAGAAGTTGAACGTCGAAGGCGTGAAACTCGACTGGCGGGCAACGATCCAATATCGCGGATTTCACTTATGCGGTGTCTGGGGCGGCGCCGATCGGGAGACGGAAACGTGGATGAGCCGCCACAAGCTCAATATTCTGCGATCCGATCAAGGCATGAAGCCCGAGTCGATTCAAGAGCGTCGTGTGAGAGGTATGCACATCATGTTTTCCAACCACAATGCCACCTTGCCGCCGGAATTATTCAAAAGCGAGCCCGAACGATTTGCCCTGCGTGATGGCAAGCGGATCGTCGATCAGATTTGTTGGAGCGATCCTCGCACATTCGACCTGGTTCTTGACAGTTTCATGAAAGTGTGCCGCGAGCATCCGGAAATGGAGATTTTAAGCCTCTTTCCTTCCGACAACCGCAACTATTGCCAATGCCCGGCGTGCTCGAAATTGTCGATCCCCGATTTGTGGTTTGGTTTTTTGTCGCGACTAGCGGCCCGACTCAAGAGCCAGTATCCTCGCTTGAAAGTCGCCTCGATTGCGTATGAGGGCTATCATTTTCCGCCGCCTCAATGCGATCTAAGCGGACTCGATTTCGTCGAGTATTGCCACTACGACCGCTGCTACGTCCACCCACTGGATTGTCCGTGCAATCAGACTTCACTGGCCCGCCTCGATACATGGCAGAAGAAGGGCATCAAGATCGGCATCTATGGCTATGAGTTCGATGCGTTTCTTCCATCGACCGTGATGCTGCCGTTCTACCACATGTTGGGTGATCAGATGCGGAGATTCCAACAGATGAAACTTGTCTTCGTCATGCCGGAGATGAATCCCCGCAACAACAATGTATTCATTACTGGAAATGGTATGACGGTGCTGCCGCAGACACCCTCCAGCGCCCAGGGTGGAGTGACCCTTTACAATCGCCAGCGGCTCGGCTACTACATCTATGCCGAAACGCTCACCAAGCCGGACTCGGATGTTGACACATTGATAGGCGATTACTGCAACCATGCCTTTGCCGCGGCCGGCGGAGAGATGAGCCGCTACTTCATCGAGATGTCCAAGGCGTGGACGAACATGGACATCCATCTGGTGCACTACGGTATCGGCAACGTCGGCGTCGCCGAGAAATTACTCCATCATGAGCGAATCGAACGTATGAAATCCCTATTTCAAAGGGCAGAGGCCGCCGCGGGCGCAATGGCCGATTCGGTCCGTCGCAAGCAGATTCTTGGCCAGATCGCAGAGGAGAAACAGTTTTTCGAGGACTGGTGCACTGTGTATCGCAAAGATCAGGCCGCACAGGTGAAATTGGCCGTGCCCCGCCGCTCTGCTTCGGGCGGTTTCACGGGAGCCGTAAAGCTGCCGGATTTGGCCGCAGCGGCAAACCAATCGACCTATCCGACCACGTTGGAGATGAATTACGATCCGACGAATCTCTACGTGCGCGTCTCTTGCCGCGATCCGCACATCGACCGTCTGGAAGTCGTGGAGCGGCAACACGATGCGGAAGCGATTTTCCGCGAGGATGAATCCGTCACCCTGTTTATCTGCTCGCCGGCTGATATCCGTGTTGCGCGGTTTCGCCAGTTTTCCGTGACTCCGCGGGGGTCGCGCTACGACGCCACCGACGTGACCGGCACGCGCGACGTGTCATGGAATCCGAAATGGGACGCTCGCGTGACGCGCGACGCCGCAGGCTACACCTACGAGATTGCCATTCCGTTTGCCGAGCTTGGCGGCTCGCCGCGCGACGCCGGTCAGTGGAGCTTCAGCGCATGCCGTTCGTGCGGCAAACGAAAAGATTTTTCCACCGGAGGGTTTCCCAATGCAGAAATTCTGTGGAATTGGAACGCCTTCGCGCCGTTGCGGTTTGTCGAACGAGAGCGAAACGTAACCGTCGGTTTCTCTTGCCGCCCATGTTCCTTTCCCATGCGCCTCGTTGCCGAGATGAGCGACGAGATCTTCAAAGGCGGATACACCGTGATGTGCATGGCCGACGAAACATCCTTCATGAAAGTTGCCGACAACGCACAGGTGATTATCGTCAGCCACACGCCTTCAACGTTTCCACTTTCCTTCTATCGCGAGCAGTTGCTCAAAAAACTCGAACAAGGGGCGATTGTGATACTCACCTCCAGTGGCCCCCTGCCGCTGCAACACTACTTCGAATCTCCGAAACTCGACCTGCGATGGTCGGGCTGGGATGTCGATCCCAAGCTGGAGCCGCAGCAGCCGCGCACCGCCAAGTGGTTGACGTATCCCAACGACATAGCATCATTGTTGAAGAACCGGCAGATGCCCTCCAACGGGCATCAACCCGCGTATCCCGAGCAATGGGAGAATTGGGTGTCCGTGAAAAAACAGAATGGCGAGCTCTATTCCACGTTGCTGACCAAGAAAATCGGCAAGGGTACGCTGGTCGTGACCTCTTGCAGCATTATTGGCTGGGGTGGTTCCAATTCGTTGCTGAGCGGTAACGCCGACCAGTTGCTGATGCTTATCGACAACCTGCTGAACAGTAGTCTCCCTGCTGGCAACCAACCGGAGAAGACACCTACGTGATCCAAGGAGATGGATCTGCCAAATCTGCGAATCCGACGCGCTCGGCGGCCTTGATAGCGCGTTTCACGATTGTACCTTGGAACACTCTCCCAAACAAAGGAAGAGCAACAGGGAATACGAAACACACTTACGGAACGAAACCACATTATGCCTACTCGACATTTTCACATAAACCGGCCGGACCTGGCGCTGGTTCTTATTTTTACCGGCGTCTTTACGGGCAGAGCAGCGGAAAAAGCCTACCAAGACCCTAGTGTTCCGATCGAGGATCGCATCAAGGATTTGCTTGGCCGCATGACTGTTGAGGAAAAGGTCGCTCAACTAAGGCTGATTTCTGTTGAGGATCTGACCAAGGAACAAATCTCGTCGGAGTGGCTCGACAAGCGGTTCAAGGGGCTTAGTTACGGTATTTTGGATCCGCGTTTCGGCAGTCCGTGCGCCGACTATGCCATGCGTGCCCGCGTTTGTCAGCAGTATGCGCGGCAGAAGACGCGGCTTGGCATTCCGTTTCTGTCGATTTCCGAGACATTGCACGGGATCCTCTCGCAGGGCGCTACGATCTTTCCACAAACGATCGCCCAAGGGGCAACGTGGAACCCGGAACTCGTCAAACAGATGGCCTCGGCCATTGCCAAGGAGGGCAGCGCCATCGGATTGGATCAGGCACTGGCCCCGATGCTCGAGTTGGCTCGCGATGCCCGATGGGGTCGCGTCGAGGAATGTTTCAGCGAATGCCCCTATCTAACCACGCGTCTGGTGGTCGCCTACATTCAAGGCATGCAAGGCGACGATGCAAGCAAGTCGCTGGCACGAGACAAGATGCTCTGTATGTCGAAGGTCATGGCGGGCTATTGCGCTCCGACGGCGGGGATCAACATCTCGCCGGCATCGCTCGGCCAACGAGAACTCCGGTCGCTATACTTGATGCCCCATGAAGCTGCCGTCAAGGAGGCGCACGTCTGGTCGGTCATGCCGTCGTACAATTCCATGGACGGCGTTCCAGCACATGCCAATCGCTGGCTGCTCACCACGGTGTTGCGCGACGAGTGGGGATTTCAGGGATTTGTTATTTCCGATTGGGGCGGCGTATGGATGAACGCCAATCTGCACCACGTCGCAAAAAATGCAAAACAGGCCGGCGAAATGGCACTGCGAGCCGGCGTTGACGTCGAGGCTCCAACCGACGCGGGATTTGCCACGTTGCCCGAGTCGCTTCGCGACGGATCGATCTCGCAGCAGGAACTCGACCATGCGGTCGCTCGCGTGCTGAGAGCAAAATTCGTCACCGGGCTGTTCGACGGCAAACGAGTCCCACCGCCCGAGGAACAGATTGACAAACATGTCCACACGGCCGAACACATTGCCCTATCACGGCGAATTGCCGAAGAATCGCTTATTCTGCTGAAGAACAACGATCACCTATTGCCCCTCGACGCCTCGAAGCTGAAGTCCGTCGCCGTGATCGGCCCCAATGCCGATCAGGTCCAGTTTGGCGATTATTGTTGGAGCAAAAGCAACAAGCATGGCATAACAGTCTTGAGTGGGCTACGCGAGCTGGTCGGCGATAAGGTGCAGTTGAACTATGCCAAAGGATGCGATCTCGTTGCACTCTCGAAGGAGGGATTTCCGCAGGCTGTTGAAGCTGCGAAAAAGAGCGATCTATCCATCGTCGTCATCGGTGATACAAGTATGATACTCAGCGGAGTCGGCTGGGAGGATCCTTCGTTGCCATCGACCGGCACCGTAGGTGAAGGCTACGACGTTTCCGACCCGATTCCGCCGGGTGTGCAGATGGATTTACTCAAGGCGGTTCACGCCGTTGGTAAGCCGACGATTGTCATCATGCTGCACGGCCGTCCCTACAGCGTGCCGTGGATCAAGGAACACATTCCGGCCATCCTGAGCGCGTTCTATCCGGGCGAAGAGCAAGGCCACGCCATCGCTGACATCCTGTTCGGCCGTGTAAATCCGTCCGGCCGCCTACCGGTCTCCGTGGCGCAGAGCGCCGGACACATCCCGACGGTCTATGATTATCTTCCCGCTCAGCGAGGTTTCTATTTGCGCCCTGGCACGCCCGAGAAGCCCGGCCGAGATTACGTATTCTCCTCGCCTGCTCCGTTATGGAGTTTCGGATATGGACTGAGCTACACGACATTCGGCTATTCCAATTTGCGCATCGACACTCCAACGATTTCGACCGATGGGACAGCCCGACTGAGCGTGGCCGTAAGCAACACGGGCCAGCGCGAGGGGAAAGAGGTCGTCCAGGTGTATTACCGTCACAAATGCAGTTCGACGGTAACACCGCTGAAACGACTGATTCGCTTCCAGAAAATCTCGTTGGAACCAGGGACGACGCGCCGCGTTGAGTTCTCAATCCCCGCCGCCGAGCTTGCTGTGTGGAACATGGATATGAAGCGAGTCGTGGAGCCGGACACGATCGAAATCATGGTGGGCTCCGCCGCCGAAGACATCCGGCTGCACGGCACGTTCGAAGTGAAGTAGTCCAATTATATTTGCAACAAATAAGCCCCTGAGGAGATGATTCATGATCCGGCTATTCCGCACATTGTTGACGCTTGCATGGATCGCCGTTCTGTCGGCCTTTGCGGCAGCCTCGCCAAACCAATATGAGGGCAAATACTGCCAAGGCGCCGGCGATGTGGAGTTCCTGCGTTTGATCGACGAATCCTTTGCATTCTTCCATCCAAACCCCAATGTTCCCAGCGTGTCGATGCTGTACCGACCCGATTGGGACACCTTTGCCGAGGGCGCGAACTGGAATGGATGGTGGGTAAGCAATTCGCATGGATTCGCCTATTGTTCACTGCCATTCTTACCGGAACCGTTCTTCGGTGTATTGGAACAGAGCAACAAAATGTGGTACGACGGTCAGGCGGATGGAAAGACCGTGGATCGGTTTGGCCACATGCCGCCGACGATTGCCTATAGCAAAATTCCCAATCCGGCGCCGGAAGGCGTTATGCCCGAGTGTGCAACACCAGGCGGTATTTCGGGGTGCGAACACGTCGTTGGGGAAGGCAACTATCTACAGGGAGATTGGTCGTTGACGTCAACCGCGGCAGGAATCATGCTTCAGGCCGAATTGTTGCTCGTCAAACGCGACAAAGCGACGATCCTAGAATACCTTCCCAAGATGGAAAAAGCGTCGGCATTCTTGGAATCTCGGCGAGACCCCAAAAACGGACTGCTCCTGGCCGGCCCCTGCGCCACGATGCAGGGCAGCGACTATACAGGCTATCGTAAACCCGATGGAACGTATGGCAAAGCCTACCTTTCCGTGCTTGCGGTGGAGTATTGCGCAGCGTTGGAACGAATGGTCGAATTTTTCCGCTTCGTCGGCGATGCCAATAAACAGAAAGAATACGAAAAACGCTGGGAGATCAGCCGCAAGTCACTCGATCAGCTCCTTACCCCGGAGGGATATCTCGTCCGCTTCATCGAGCCCGACGGAACGAAACATGGTGTGATGGGGCATAAGTCGTTCGGCTATTTCGGAGCTCTGCCCAACGCAGACGCGGTCGCATTGCGCATCGTCGATGACGCGGCCGCGGTGAAAATCTACCGTCAGATCGCGGCCACTCCCGGCCTGCGCCCGTTCGACTTCCTCATTACCAACTATCCCGGTTTGGACGACACACATTGGAACTACGGTAATCGCAATGTAGCCGACAGTCCCTACGGCCATCACACCAACGGCGGAGCATGGGGATCGGAGGAAGGTCGGGCGATTTTGATGTACTACCGGCTCGGCAAATTCGAAGACGTCCGCCGCTCGGCCACGCGGGCCATGAAGTGGGCCAAGGACTTTCGCATGGACGCTCCGTGGTCGCAATGGGGTGAAAACACGCATAATGTGTGGTCGGATACCGGCGCCAATCAAGTTGGCGGCGTCGCCATCATGGTTGATAACTTCGCCATTCCCGCCGCCACGGTTCGTGGACTGTTTGATTACCAGTATCGTTTTGACCGGCTGATTCTGCGTCCACGCATTCCCGGCTCCATTACCGAATACGTACAGAAGCAGCCTGTCCGGTTCGGCAGTAAAATGCTTTATCTTTCCTGCCGTAACGGCGGGCCGAAAATCGGTGCAGTCTCGGTCAACGGCAAGATGCACAAAATCGAATCGCCTGACGCCGTAGCCCTTCTCTACGATGAATTGCCGGACTCGGCCAACATCGAAATCGTCACCGAAGGCGGTTGGGCAGAACCTGTCATGGCGCAATCGCAATCCGCTGTTGTCCAACAGTCCCCGGTCTCGACAGCGCTGCCGGATATTCCCGCCGCGCTTACGAAGCCGTACAAGGTTCTGACAGCCATGGAGCGAGCCATCACTTCAACAACTCCCGAGGCAATCTACGAGCGGGCCTTTGTTCGCGAGACTCTCGCTGCAATCGAAGCTGCTCGGCAGCGGCAAGCAGTCCAGCCGACAGAAGGCTATTTCCGTCCCATGACGCCAAAGAAACGCGAGGCTATCGACCGGTTCTACGAGAACACCGCTCTGCGGCTATACAATGGCTTTGCAAAACGCATGGCGGCCTATGCAAGCTCGGCAGACCCGAATAGAAAGCAACTAGCCGACCTCTTCACGTCGATCCAGATTGCCAATTAGTGATGGCTTGTTTGCTTTGGTCATCCTGAATAATTGCCATAGGATCACTCAAGCGACACATGCTCCTGCCCCAACCCTCCTAATTCAATGGCGCTGATTATGAAATTGCAAGGGGTTCCCTAGGAAGGCACTAGCCGTGCGCGCTGATGGCTCCATAGCGTAGACGCTCGATTCCCTTCTTTCGGCGACACACCTCCTGAAACCATCACAGTCGAACTGCTTGCCGCGAACAATGCTAATGACGCAAGCATGGGCATGTTCCTAGCGGAGCATGGTTTCCGGATTCTGACCGTTCGACAATCGGGGTTCCGCGGTGATGCGATCGCTCGAAGACAACTGACCGGAAATGGCATAAACTATTGACGGTCAGTGACTTATAGCAACCGCCAGAGTGGCCGCAGTATCCTTGGCGCCGCGTACCGCCGTGAATTTTCAGGGCAAAAATTGGACAGGTGCGTCATCGCGTGGGTACTATAAAAGAGATAAGCAAAAAGACACTGTAAGTCTTGGTGCTGATATAGTTTACGGCTCGCGTTTCAGCAAGATGAAGAATATTCGGATTTTTTGGGTGAAAAGTTGCCTCTAGCCTGCATTTGTCTACAGAGAGAATTGTTACGGAAGTGTTGGATATGCTTCGTGGGGAAGCAGTGGGTGGTGTGGCTGGACTTCGCCTATGGACATACAAGATCGCCACAATCTGTTCTCTGATCTGGTTGCTCGCCACCACAGCCAACTCTACGCATATATCTTTGCAATAGCCAGAAACCGAGAAGATGCTCGCGACGTACTCCAGTCCGTCTGTCTGGTTCTTTGGCGGAAGTTTGATTCGTTTCAGCCCGGCACCAGCTTCTTTTCCTGGGCGCGCCAGACGGCCAAGTTCGTAGTGCGCACACATCTCCGACAAAAGAAGAAATCCTCCAATTATGTCAGCGAGGAGTTAATGGATGCCCTTGCTGAAACTATCATCGAGGCTGAAAATCACGAGGCCGATCTCTATCTTGTTGCCATGCGTCTTTGTCGGCAGAAGCTCAGCCCGGCGGATGAGGAGCTGCTCCAGCTCCGTTACGTTGATGAGTTAGGTAGTCGTGAAATAGCGGGCCAACTGCAACGGCCTCAGCCCAGCGTATGTAATTCGTTGAAGCGAATTCGGCGTTGGTTACTCAAATGCATTCAAATGGAAGTGAGTCGTCAGGAGCATCCTGAGGAGGGAAGCCCATGAGTGACTCCGCCATCAATATCGACCGCCTGTTGGATCTTGCCGAGGCGGTATGCGATGAGGTCGCTTCTCGGAACGATTTCGTTGAGTTGGACTCCCTTCTGCTGGCCGAAAAGGCATCCCGTCGTCAATACTGGGACTACTGCAGGATGCATATCCTGTTGGAAATGGAATTGCAAGCAAATGATGCAATTAAAAATGCATTTGGAAAAAACACTTTCGATACGGAAGTCCCGGATGTTAGTGACGCTGAAATTCCGATCGATGGGACGACGCCTCTAGTGTCCGTGCCTGCTGCTTCCCAGGGTTTCATTTCCTCCACTCTCCACGGCACAATCGGCTTTTTCTCACAGGAATTGCCGTTCTCGCTTCTGATTGGAACCGTACTGACAGGCCTTGGTTTATGGTTTGCTTCGATGATCTATGTATCCAGCCCGGATAAAATTGCTCGGGATTCTTCATCCTTGCCTTCAAAAACAACTTTCGATCCGACTTTGAAAGTCGTTGGCAAGATCACCGGCATGGTCGACTGCAAGTGGGCTGATCCGAACACCGAGACCTTTAACGGCGCTAATGTTCTACTCGGTCGCAAATATGTTTTGGCTTCCGGCTTGATGGAAATCACCTACGACACCGGAGCCAAGGTCATTTTGCAGGGGCCTGTGGCGTATGAGGTGGAGGCGAATGGTGGGTATTTATCACTCGGAAAACTAACAGGGAAGCTGGAGAAGAAAGTGGCCAGTGGTCAGTGGTCAGTGCCCAGTGAAGCAAATCCCAAATCCCAAATCAACAAATCCCAAATTTCCAATCCCCAATCCCCAATCCCTAATCCCTTCTGCATTCGGACGCCGAATGCCGTTGTGACCGATCTGGGCACCGAGTTTGGTGTTGAAGTGCAAGGGAATGGCGCGTTCGAGGTGCATGTGCTGAGTGGACAAGTCGACTTGACCGCATTGGGCGGAGCAAGTCGGATGCGGTTGGTTGCGGAAAGTGAAAAGAGTGCTGCCCGGCTCGAACCTGGAAGCCAACAGATTTTGACATTGCCCGCGGCCGCCGACCATTTCGTGCGAGTCATTCCACAATCGACTGCTCGAAGAGACGTGGTTGTCGATTGGTCTACAAACATGCCGGAAGGGTCGTTTACTGTCGCGCGGAATGATCTACTGCAAACCAGTTTGGTAAACGTGAGTACGAACGATGCCAGTCCCACGCCGTTTGGTTTCCAGACACTTTCCGCGTTGTCTGATGGAACACTGTACGGTCCCGGCGAGACACATCAAGGCGGATCCCTCTACAGCCTCTCGATTCGCAACGGCAAGAGCATTACCTTTGCGCTCGACACTCGCGTGAACAAGCAGGGTTACACGATTGGCTCGATCGATGTTTACACCGGCGGTCCCTGGTACCGAATCGGCCAGAAATTCAAAGTCCAGTTCTCGCAAGTTGGGCAGAACGGCTGGCTTTCCGATCTGGTTATTGATGTCGACGGAAGAATATTGCGGGATGATGGTTTTTGGGAAGCACGCAGTCATGTCAGGAATCGTCTATCAGCAGATACTCCGCTTGCAACCCACGTCGATCGAATCCGATTCACTTTCTATGACCAGAAAATCCAGAATCCGCCGGATCCTGACCGACCATGGATACTTTATCGGGAAATTGATGTCATCGGGTCGCCAACCGGCCAAGCGGCGTCGCCCATTCGTGAAACCTTAATGAAGAAAGATGAAAAGCCATGATCGCCGTCCGTCGTTGTCATGCGTTGTGTGCCGCCCGTCCGCCGCCGGCGCCTCGCAGATCCTATTGAGACGATGGCATATCGGACATTCGGCATGTCGCCGAAAAACTTTTATAAACGATCCTTTGGGAGTGAATGCATATGAAGACACGAATGCTTTTAACCGTTTTGATTTTGTTTAGCTCCGGTGGATTGGCCAAAGCCACGGTTATCGACGCTATCGATGGGCTGGTGTACCACCTGGATGCAGCTCAGGGAGTGAGTGTCAATAATGGTTATGTAACCAGTTGGGCCGATCAGAGTTCGACACACAACGACTTTACCAACACGACCGCGCCGACCGCAACCTGGGTTTCCAGCGTTGCCGAGTTCAACGGTCTGCCCGCCGTCCAGTTCGGCGGTTCCGCGATGAACGCATTGACGCTTGCCACGTCGACCTCGGCTCAAACGATTTTTGCCGTCACCATCACGACAGGCGTCTCGGCAAGCTACTCGGTGGATGGCATGTGGGGGCTGCCGGGCGCTGATTTTGGCATCCGTCGCAAGTGGGCGGATCCTTCGACCCACGTACCTGCCGACGAGTGGTACACCGGAGGCGAGACAGGCGATTTTGCGGCCTCCTCCGGCATGTACGTCAATGGGACGCTCTCGCTTGTTCAGGCCATCAATACGGCAGGCATTCTGGAAGCGGACCGCAGTAGCGTCAAGACTATGTCCAGCACTTCGCTGGGAGGTTACTTCCCAGGCGCGGGATCGGATGTCCGTGTTTGGCAAGGACTGCTTGCAGAGATCGTCGTCTACGACCGCGCGCTCACGGAAACCGAACGGAATGCGGTAGGATACTACATGGCGGAAAAATATGGCCTCTCAACAGCCTATGTTCCCGAGCCAGGCACGATTGCGCTACTGATGACAGGCCTCCTTGGTTTGCTTGCTTATGCATGGCAAAAGCGGCGATAGCTTTTAGATTTGTTGATGTAGGATTTAAATTTTCGAGATGCGTGATGAGGCATATCCTCAAAAGGATCGTGGTATGGACCGAAGACGTCAAATCTGCAAATCCATGATCTCAAATCCCAAATTCGCCTTTACTTTAGTCGAATTATTGACGGTGATTACGATCATCGGCATCCTAATTTCCCTTCTATTGCCTGCTGTGCAGGCGGCACGCGAGGCAGCGAGACAAGTGCAGTGTCAAAACAATCTCAAGCAAATGGCACTCGGCTGTCTGGGACACGAGGAGGCACACGGCTTTCTTCCCACGGGCGGCTGGCCCTGGCACTACGTCGGCGATCCCGATCTTGGTGTCGGCGCCTCGCAGCCAGGCGGCTGGGCGTTCAACATTCTGCCCTTCATGGAACAGCAACCGCTCTACATGCTCGGCGCGGGCAAAAGCGGCTCGGAAAAGAGCGACGCGATTGCCCGACGAGTCCAAACGCCGCTGGCTTGGATGAACTGCCCGTCGCGACGATCGCCAGGCAATCGCCCCCACTCGGACCGCGTGCCGGAATGTCCCGGTGTCACGACGGCCGTCAAAAGTGATTATGCCGGAAACGCCGGAGATCAACCGTCGCCGGAGAGCGGCTCACCGGACGCACGGAGGCGCGAGAAATTCGTGCCCGTGC
>CAYWGR010000097.1:0-5796 GCA_964458015.1 uncultured Planctomycetaceae bacterium | reverse complement strand
CGCCGGAGAGTTTCACCGGCGTCTTTTTTGAAAAGAGCCAGCTCTCGGCCGCCGGCATCCTCGACGGGTTGAGCAATACGTATCTGATTGGCGAAAAATCGCTCGACCCGCTTCACTACGAGGATGGAAACGACGGGGGTGACGACGACTGTGCATATGTGTCGATCAATTGCGATACGCTCCGGGTTGCATCTGGCTGGGTTGGCCAAGACCGACCCAGTTATTCCTGGTACTACGGTTTCGGCAGTGCCCATGCCAACGGCTTCAATATGGCCTTTTGCGACGGCTCGGTTCGTTCGATCTCCTATGCGATTGAAATGACAACGCACGGTAATCTGGCCAATCGCAAGGACGGCCACACGATTGACTCCAGTAAGTTTTAGACGCAATCACAAAACGCCTGAAGTCTGCCGGCTTGGATACCGTGCAGATGCCGGCGACTATAGCCATCTTCCCTTCCCGCCTTTCTCAACATCATGCCTTCGAGGAACTAACGATGAAGAACGTTCGAACATACATTCATCCACGTTTTGCCCCTTTCTGTCTGACGATTTTTTTCGCTCTGTCAATGTGTCGGTCGAATGTCCATGCAGCCGACATATGTCTGTATGTGTCGCCGGCGGGAAACGACAGCAACCCGGGAACTGCGGACCGCCCCCTGGCAACCATCGACAAGGCGCGGCAACAGGTCCGAACGCTCAAACCGACCGCCCAATCACCGATCACGGTCTGGCTCAAACCCGGAACCTACTATCTTGGCAAAACACTCGCTTTTGACCCCGACGATTCGGGTACGAAAGCTGCACCCATTACCTATCAAGCTGAAAAGGAAGGCACGGTCACCATCAGCGGCGGCGTTCGCCTGCAATGCTCCTGGAAACCCTACAAGGACGGCATCTTTGTTTGCGATGTTCCTGAAGCCAAAGGAGGCAAGCTGAACTTTTCGGAACTGTTCGTCAACGGCAAGCGACAGATTCGCGCACGCTGGCCCAATGGCGACAGCCGCATTCCGCAGCCGACGGGCTATGCCTTTGTGAAAGCCATGGAGCATGTGCGCCAGTATAAGGAGCTGGAACTGGATTCCGTCCCCGCGCTAAATCATAAGACGAGGCCCGTGCGCCCGTGCAAGGAGTTGGAATACGATCCGGCCGCCTTCACCAAGAAAAAGTGGAGCCATCCGGAGGAAGCTATACTTTTCAGCTTTGTGCGGACAGATTTCAACGCAGTCCCATTCTGGAGTGCGCTATGGCGCATTCGTGGCATCGACTACAACCGGAATTCGTTACTGCTGGGCGAAGGCGGCCATCAGCAGGTATTCTATCCGTACATGGAAGTATACAATCCGGCCATCTATCCAAGGATGCCGTACTTTGTTGAAAACGTATTCGAGGAACTTGACTCGCCGGGCGAGTGGTACTGCGACAGCCGCGAGGGCAAGCTCTACTACATCCCTCCTGTCGGAATGAATATGGCCGAGGCCGTGGTCGAGCCGGCATTGTTGCAGCGGATCGTCGAATTCAAGGGAACCAATGAAATACCCGTGCGAAACATCACATTGCGTGGCATGTGGATCGCCCACGGAGCATCGACATACTTCAAACCCTACTCGAGCGCGGGCATGGGCGATACCTCGATTTGTCGAGAAGGCGCCGTGTTCATCGAGGGAGCCGAAGACATCCACATCGATCGGTGTTCGCTGGAAGGCAACTTCGGCAACGCATGTTTCGTCAATTGCCGTGCCCGGCGGGTAAAGATCACCAACTGCCGCGTGGCCGACGTTGGTGAAAGCGGCGTTTGTTTCGTCGGCAAGGATAATTATCGCGCCGATAACCGGATGGTTTGCCCGAAATGTGGATTTGTCAACTGGTGGGGTTGGGATGATCTATCCGAAGACGATATGCCCGTCGATTGCGAGGTTTCCAATTGTTTGATCCGCGATTTTGGCGTGGTGGGCAAGCACAGTCCGGGGATTTTTGTCGCCAACGCCCTAAGAGTACGCATGATTCACAATAGCGTCTTCAATGGGCCGCGCGCCTGCATCAACATCAACAACTCTCTCTACGGCGGGCACGTCATCGAGTTCAACGATGTCCATGACGGCGTCCGCGAGACTGCCGACCATGGGCCAATCAATGTTTGGGGCCGAGACTCCCATTGGTGCCAACATGTCAACCACCGTTGGTACATCATGCCGGACATGAAACCGCACGAAGCTCCCGAACATTCCTACGGAACGTGGGAGGAAATCACCAAAGATGCCCGTGAAACATCGTTCATACGCTATAATCGTTTTTCCGACACGAGGCTCGGCTATTCGCCGTGGCCGCAACACGGCATTTGCATGGACGACGGCGCCGCCAACTATCAAATCTACGACAACCTGGGCGTCGGGATCGGCGGAAAGGTCTACCACGGCAGTTTCATTCACTACCATGATAATGTATTCGTCAATGCCGGTCCTGGACCGTTGGCCGTTTCGAATGCCGATGTTCAAGTGAACTTCTGCAAGAATATAAACAATGTCTTCATCCAAAACTCTTCGCCCGAGGACGTTCAACGCAAATTCTTCGCGAATGTGCGGTTTGGACCATCCTCGGATTTTCCCGATTGGCTCCTCGACAAGGATCGGCTGGTTATCCTGTTGCCGTTCCATCCGCTTAAGGCGGGAGACACGTTCCGGTTGTTGCTGTTAGAATGTCAAGACCCCGTTGAGGTGCGTTATACGCTCGATGGCACGGAACCGTCGGCGACCTCTCCGCTCTACACAAATCCGGTCGCTTTACAAACCCCATGTACGATTAAAGTCCGTGTGTTTCGCAGCGGCAAACCTGAACCAGTTCGAGCTGAAAAGTCGATTGCCTTCGCCCAATAGATGCAACAATCGACACCACCGACGACGTCAAGGGGCGCCGTTGGCATCAAAGAGCCCTCGCCAATAGCAAACCCAGGAGAATTCCATCATGAGTCGTGGTGAAAATGTTTTGATCGCGATGGCAATCGTCTTTGGTCTTGGAGAAACATTCATCCATGCCGCCACGCTTGATGCGCGGCCGGCTGTCGGCGCGACAACTCGAATCGTCGATGGCAAACACAGTTTCGTCATGTCGGACGGCTATGCCACTTCGCTTATTCATCTGACCATCTGGGGCGAGTTCTACGACCTTTTCGCTCGCGCATCCGTGCATCTGCACTCGACAAAGATGCTCCAACTGGGACCGGGATATTCGGTGGACAAGGCGAAGGAAGCCGAGGTTGCTGCGGCAATCGCCAAGGTGATCGAGCAAGACAAGGCCGGTTACGTACTACTGTTTCTGAACGTGGACCCAAGTCCTGCATGGCGCAAGGCGCATCCCGAGGAACTGGTCCTTCAGGAAACAACCGGCCGGGGCGACTTCGGCTCGTTCGGGTCCGATCAATATCGCAAAGCGGTTCTCGACAATCTCGCCAGTCTTGGGCAATTCTTACGAAGCAGCCCCCTGGGTAAAGTCGTCGTCGGCTTTCATTTGTGCGGAGCCGGCGATGGACAGTTTATTACCAACGGGCGCATCGAGGCGACCGGCACCTACAACTGGCGCCAACTCGACACCTCGCCCGGCAATCACGCTGACTTCCGCCATTGGTTGCGCGAAATATATTCCAACAACATTGCGCAATTGCGCACCGCTTGGGGCGATCCGCAGGTAACGTTCGACAACGCGGCATTGTTGAAAGACAGTCAGATTCCTTCGGGAAAACATCTCTATCTGCGCGACGATCTCACACCAGAACGTCACGCAATAGATGTGCTGCGTTACCTGCGCGCCGAATCGCTTGCTCGCCTGTTGAATCAATTCGCCGAGTGTCTCAAGAAAGGCATGGGCAAGCCGGTCATCGTCATGGGGTGGCATGCCGACGCCACTTCGGGCGACATGTGCAACATCTACGGCACGTCGCGAATCCTCTCTAACACAAGCAGCATGGACGCGCTGGCTGCCACGACCGACTACGATCCCGCGCGTCACTTGGGTCGCCCTGGCCATTTTAACGGCATCTGGTCGACCTACGGGCTTCACGGTCGTGTTCGCATCATGGAATGGGATCATCGTCCGGTCGGCGTGGCCCCATGCGGCGAAGGCGACATCGTGCCAAAGACCGACGAGGAGTTCCGGATGCAAATCTTGCGAGAGGCCGGCAAAACGGCCTCCTACGGAATCTGCTCCTGGTTCTACGATATGAACAACTGGTACCACACGCCGTGCGTCGAACGCGTAGTTGGCGAGGCAGCGAAAATCATGGCCTGGGCACATTCGCCCCATGCGCCGCCAGCCACCAAGGAAGTTGCCGTGTTCTTTGACGAAGCTTCTGGCTGGCGAAAGGCCGTCGGCGACCTCGGGAACGCCGACCATTGGCGCGTCTGGTATAGTGTGTCCGATTCGCAACGACCGCTGATTGACGTGATGGCCACTAGTGGCATCCCTTATGACAGCTATTTCCTCGACGACCTGCTATCCGACAAGTTGCCTGATTACAAGGTCTATGTCTTGGCACACACGCCGACGATTGAACGACGGCAGATCGAGGCGATCAAGGCCAAGATCCAAAAAGCCGGAAAGCTGCTGGTGATCCAGGAGATTGACGACACGGCAATCGCCGGTTGCGGTTCAGCAGACTATTGCACGGCGACCAAGCAACTCCGCGACACATTGACTGCTGGGCGACATGCAACGTGGTGGGTTCGTGGAAGGATCGACGCAACTGAACTATACAAAAAGGTCCGAACGGCCGGCGTAACCACGTATGGCACGCCAGGCCAGGCCACCTTCATCGGCTGCGGTGTGGCGACCGTTCATCGCATTACCGACGCCCCGACCGTTGTGCATTTCGCCCAGCCGGTCGATCTTTACGAGCTAGACGGCAAAACACCGATCGCCCGCGGCGTGACGACCTGGCAGCCGAACATTCCGGTGAAACAAACAGCCGTTGCGCTCTATAAGCATTCGAAATGACCAATCATGAATACACGCGAACGTTTTTTGGAAGTTTGCAATTTCAATCCGGCTGTTTCCACGTTGAAGTGGGAGTTCGGGTATTGGGGTGAAACAGTCGAAAAGTGGTATGCCGAGGGGTTGCCTCAAAACCAGTATCCTGTGTTGCCCACTCAAGCAACCACGCCGGCTTCGTCGCTCTATATTCCAGCATGGACGAGTCGCGGCAATGGCGCGCTGCCGAAAGGGATAGCCGTGATGGGCGGCGCCCTCTATTGGCCCACTCAGGGATTTCCCGTCGATACCGACGTTTGCAACCATTTTGGCATGGATCAGCAACTTCGCCTAGTGGATGTAAATCTGCTTTTCGATCCGATGTTCGAGGTGAAGGTCCTCGAAGAGAACGATCGGTTATTGAAGTACCGCGACATCGACAGCGTAAAACGTGTCTTCTTAAAGGAAGAGGCCACAATTCCTACGGCCTACGAATGGCCCATTACCGGTTGGGAAAGTTGGAACCGGCTTAAGGACGAGCGATTGAATTCAAAGCACGTCGCCGGTCGCTTCCCCTTAAATTGGCCGCAACGGGTCGAGGAGTATCGAAACCGCGACTATCCGCTGGCCATCGGCGGCTATCCGCAGGGTTTCTTCGGCACTTTGGCACACTTGCTCGGCTACGAAAACATCTTCATCTGGTATCACGAAGAGCCAGACCTAATTCGGGATATCGTCGAGACATTTACAGAAATTTGGCTTGCCGTGTTTGAAGAGATTTTGGCTCAGGTGGAGATCGACGTCTGGGAAATCTGGGAAGATGTATCCGACAAGAAGG
>CAYWGR010000096.1:0-21793 GCA_964458015.1 uncultured Planctomycetaceae bacterium | reverse complement strand
GTGGCTGGCCGTTTCTGCAATCGTTTTTGCTTGCACTTCGGTGCATGGCCAAGAGGCGAAACCAGCGCCTGAAAAGCCTGCCAAGGCTGACGAGAAAAAAACGGACGAAAAGAAAAACGACTCGAAGTCGCTCTCGGTCAAATCGCCTTATCGCAAACTCGCGCCGGGCGTTCTCATTTCGATTGATCCAATGCGGAAGCTGAGTGAATCGGTCAGCCGTCACGATGTCGTGGGGCTTTTGGCCGTCGATCCTAAGTTCGATTGGGCCAAAGATATTGCATTCCGGCATGACGTTTGGGTCTTGAAGTATGAATTCAAGCCGATGCGCATGATTTGGGTCGATGTTCCGCAAGCGGGCGGCCGCATGGAACGAAAGCTGATTTGGTACATGGTTTACAATGTAACGAATTCGGGCAAAGTGATGTGTCCGACGGAAGACGTGAAGCTTTCCTACGAAACGACCGACAAGCGATCTCTCTATGAAGTGAAAACCGTGGATCGTCCGGTTCGCTTCGTGCCCGAGTTTGTTCTGGAAGGCCATCAACGCATGAAGGAAGACGAGGGATTCACGAAGGCCTATCCCGACCGCGTGATTCCCGTGGCGTTGGAACCGATTCGGATGCGCGAGGATCCCAAGCGGAAGTTCTTAACGACCGTCGAGATGTGCCGCGAGATCGCCGTCGGCGAGACGCTCTGGGGCGTTGCAACCTGGGAAGACGTCGATCCGCGGATCGTGCGTTTTTCGACCTATGTGTTCGGATTGACCAATTCCTACCGTTGGAAGGATCAGCCGGGCGAGTACAAGCCTGGCGATTCGACGCTTCAGGGGCGAAAACTCTATCGCAAGACTCTCAAGCTCAACTTTTGGCGCCCCGGCGACCAATATTATGAGCATGAAGAGGAAATCCGCTACGGGGTTCCCGGCGGGGTTGACTACGAGTGGGTTTACCGTTAAAAAGAGAGGTTCACGGCGAATAGCCAAGAGCCGACCGATTTCGTTACGGTAGACGTAACCCCTTAGCAATCAAGATATTATGCCGCATCGGTCGTGCGGATATTGGATCATTTTTGCGGAGAGAGTGTTGTCATGGCACATAAAAAAGGTCAAGGTTCCAGCCGAAACGGACGTGATTCGAATGCTCAACGCCGCGGCGTGAAGCGATTCGGCGGTGAACAAGTTCGCGCGGGCAACATTCTGGTCCGCCAAGTCGGCAATAAATTCCACCCCGGCAAGGGGGTTGGCCAAGGGAGCGATTTCACGCTCTTTGCCCTGATCGACGGCCATGTGCAGTTCGATCGCGGCGGTCGCCGGATTCACGTAGTCGGCGCACCGGCCTAGTGATTGCCGAGTAAGAGACGAGCAAGCGGTTCTCGCGATGACTTGCAGGGGGCGGCTTGCCGTTTTGCCGCTGTTTTGCCCCCTCTGTTCCCACTGTCGGCAAGGACTACAATAGGGTGATGGAAGCAGACCACTCGGAACAGTCCTCGCAAGAGCATGTGGATTTGAAAGATGCCCCTCTGGCCGCATTTCTGGCTTGGCTTGTGCCGGGGCTAGGCCATTGGTATCAGGGACGCCGGGCGAAAGCCATCCTGTATTTCGTCTGCATCATGGGCCTTTTCGTGTATGGCCTTTATCTTGGCGGCAGCAGTCAAAAGTGTCCCGATGGCAACGGCACGATCGGCTATGGCCGGGCCGTTTATTTTTCGTGGCGGCCCGGCGATCAACGATTGTCGTATCTTTGCCAGGTAGGCGTCGGATTGCCGGCTCTGCCCGCCCTGATCCAGGCTCATCGAATGAGCAACTATCGGAAGGTATGGTGGAACGGATTCATGGCCCCGCCACGGTTGCCGGCCTCGCCTTCCGCAAATCGCCAGGATCCGAACATCGACCAGCCGACCCCCGGCGATTTGCACCGGCTGTTGGCTCGCTACTTCGAGCTTGCTGGCTTCTTCACAATGGTGGCCGGGCTGTTGAACATCCTTGCGATTTACGACGCCTGGGCGGGGCCTGTGCCTGGCGAGCCGGAGAAGTCGGTTTCAGAAGCCGAGCCTGTAACGTAATGTAGTCTGTCCAGGAAGAAATCTTCGATTATGTTCAACCTTCTCTTGGCCGACATTTCCCGCGTTTGGAATAACGACTTGTGGTATGCCCTGCCGGCCATCATTGCGATTAGCTTGGTTTATGCGGCCACGCGGCACGAACAAATGCGGCCGCTTTTGATCCATGCAGGCCGCGTCGTTCTCTGGATCACGGGATTCATGTTCCTGGTTTTTGTGCTGCTCGAACTGATTGACTGGCGCATCTGATGCCCCGCCCTTCCAGCCGTCGGCGCCCCGAAATCCAAAAGACCGCTAATAAGCACTGGCAATTTTTTACGCGTACTTTTCTTTGCGGTTGATCTGCAACAGTACGCTTTCCGAATCGGTGCCGGCCAACGGATACGAAGCCAACTTCCGTAATGCGAGATCGTGAAATAGACCGAAATGACGTGCTTCGCCGCGCTCGTCAACCCACGATGGTCCTTTGAGCACGAGCAGCCGGTCAAACGATTGCCAGTGCGGCTTGAACCATTCGAGCAGCTTCTTCAGCTTCGCCACGGCCCGAATTACGAGCGTGTCGAAATGTTCGGCCGATAAGATATCTTCCGCGCGGGCGTTGATGACGGGCGTTTTTAGGCCGAGCTTTTCCACAATGTCGGCCACGACCTTCGCCTTCTTGCCCACCGATTCCGAAAGCGAGATGCGCAAGTCAGGGCGAACGATCGCCAGGATAATGCCCGGCACGCCGCCGCCGGTGCCTACGTCGAGAACCTTTTCGCCCTGTTGCAGAAAAGGCAAAAATGCCAAGCTGTCGATCAGGTCGCGGGTGACGAATTTCTCGTAGTCGGTGTGCCGCGTGAGATTGATTTTTGTGTTCCAATCCCAAAGCAACTGGCAGTAGCGTTCGAGCAAGGCAATTTGGGCCGGGGGCAAGTCGATTTGATGCCGTGCAACGACGGCCGCCAAGTTTTCATCAGAGGGATTCACGGAAGACACCATTTGGGGTTAGAATACCCCCATCATACATGAAAAACCGACGCTGCGGGAGGCCTGAAACCATGCTGGATCGTGAGGAATACGTCGAACAGGCCTACTTTTTTCACACTCTCCGCGAGCGGATGCAGCAGGACATGTCGACCCAAGACCTGCTGGACGCCTTGAGCCAGGAGGTTTTAACGACCACGATGCTGCCGTATGCCGTGCAATTCATGGCGGGCGAATTGCGGCTGACCGGCGGGTTTGCAACGGCCATGGAGCGGCTACCGCACTATTTCACGCCCTTTCAGACCTATGTGATCGGCGAGGCGGAAAAGGCCGAGGGCCGCTTCGATTTCCGCGTCGCGCTGGAAATTCTGCAACGCGAGGCCGAATATCGCGCTAAGGGGCCTACGCCGCAGGGTGAGTTCTTATACCAATTCGAGGCGATTTGCCGCAATCGGCTTGGCTATGATCGAGGACTCGATGCCGTGGCCAACGACCCCCTGTATGACGAGAACTGGCGAGAGTGGATCTTGACCTTGCGGCGCCAGATTGGGTTGGTGGATCTTGCCGACATGATCTACGTTCGCAGCGAATTTTATCGCCAAAAACAACAGAAGGATGAAAAGCCGATCTTGTTCGGCGAGAAAGAGGGGCGGATCGCGTTGGCCAATCGGCGGAAGGATCCACTCTACTTATTCGCGGCCCTTCAGCGCCACTTAAGCTATCCTGGCGTGCCTCGGCCGCAGGTCGAGGAAACGCAACGCTATCTCTTGCCCGCATTGCAGCGGCATGTCGAACGCCTAGAGACCCGGCTCAAGCTGCTTGAAGAAGAACTTCGAGGCGGCATCAACCTTGCTCGATTCTATGCCGGCAAGGAAGAGAAAAAAGAGCAGTAACGGCCTCTCAGAACACATTCGGCAACGTAAAACGCTGCCGGGGACCATGCAGGCGAGACGCCTACTCCACGATCGAGATAGCCGATAAAAAAACATGCCCACGACAAGCGTGGGCATGGTGTATGCCGATAGGCGTATTTCTGATTGCGATCGGGCGATTAACGCTTCGAGAACTGCGTACCGCGCCGTGCGCCGCGGAGGCCGTACTTCTTGCGTTCTTTCATGCGGCCGTCGCGGGTCAACATGCCGGTGTCGCGAAGACCGTCGGCCAATTGCTCGTCCGACTTCTTCAACGCGCGGGCAATGCCCAGCTTACAGGCGTCGGCCTGACCGGTGATTCCGCCGCCATCGACGAGAATAACCACGTCGAGCTCGGCCCGCTTGCCCGTTTGTTCGAGCGGGGCCAACAGCGAGGCTTGCTGCCGGACGCTGTGGAAGTATTCCTCGAAATCGCGATTGTTGATGCGGATCTTGCCGCTGCCTGGACGAATGCGCACACGCGCGACCGAGGTCTTACGACGTCCCGTACCGAGAATATCGTTGCTAGCAACTACTGCCATGGAGCACTAATCCTTGTTTCAATTCGGGCAACTGAGCCTGATGAGGATGCTCGCTGCCGGCGTAGATCTTCAACTTGCTCAGCGTCTTGAAGGCCAACTTGTTCTTGGGCAACATGCGACGCACCGCCTCGCGGAGGATCAACTCCGGACGACGTTGGCGCAACTTGCCGGCCGTCTCAATCCTAAGGCCGGGATAGCCCGTATAATGAGCGTATTCCTTTTGCTCCCATTTTTTGCCGGTCAACGCGATCTTGTCGGCGTTGATCACGACGACGTAATCGCCGTTATCGACGTGAGGGGTGTAGGTGGGCCGATTCTTGCCCATCAATACCATTGCCAAGTCGCTGGCCAAGCGCCCAACCACTTTGTCGCTGGCATCAACCAGCCACCACTTTGGCTCGATCGAGTCGGGCCGGGCCATAAAGGTTTTCATCTGTTGCATGTCATACTCGCACAACTGCCGGGGCAGGGGAAACTCGTAATTTAACTATTCATCGGACGCCTGACAAGTCATGCCGTCGCCACTTTTCCTTTTTTTCGACTAGGAGATCGAAAAACAGCTAAAATATAACCACAACGAGGGGGTCTGTCTTGTTAAAATGAGCATCTTCTGTGGCCTCAACGGTAAAGTGGAGAAGAATTCCTGGCCGAATCAAAAACACACCACCACGAGGGGGCATTGGCCCAAAAAAACCGTAGGGCGGGGTCGAGCGAAACGATGGCCCGCCTTGTCGAAGAACATCAGAAAAGCCACTTCGTCTGCTGGTTCGTTCGTTGGGTGTTCTTCTTGATTTTGACCTCCATCGGTCCGCCTTGTTGTCCTGCGAGCCAATGGGCGAGGAGTGCGAGAATATGCTCGATCTGCTCTTCGGTGAGCGGTTTCCCGCGCGGGATCTGGTGCCATTTCTGCAAACAGCCGCGACAGCACGTGGCCGTGGCGTGCTGGGCCACAAAAATCGGATGACCGCGCATGGGCGTTTGCCGGCCGTCATTTTTCGGCTCGGCCGGTGCGAGCCGTTCTAGAATGAACTGCCGCCCATGCTCCAAAACCGTCGGTAACGTTTTTTCCGCCAAATACGCCCGATCCTTCACCCCCAACCGAAACCGGCTGCGGAACTTGCTCTTAGCCAGGCCGGTGAAGAGAGAATCAAGATCTCGCATTGCAGACTAGGGGATGGCTTTCGCTTCGCCCAGCAGCAGGTCCGCGGGGATGCCAAGACCGTCGCGGAGCCGACGAATCATCATGAGAGTCAGAGGTCTCTTTCTATTGAGAACTTCGGATACTCGACTACGGCTGCCCAAGAAAGGAACCAAATCTTGCGGTCGGAGATTTTCCTGTTCCATACGGAAACGTATGGCTTCGATGGGGTCTGGCGGCGGAACGGGGGCATGTTGTTCTTCGTAGATTTCGATCAGAGCCGACAGAAATTCAAGCTCATCGCCTTCGGCGCTTCCGGGCCTGGCGTCCATAAGTCTTTCGACTCGCAATAGGGCGGATCGATATTCTTGCCGGGTTTTGATAAGCCTTTTTGCAATCATATAGCCTCCGCATCAATACGGTCGTATTGTCGATGGGTTCCTAGAAATCGAATGTAAACGACATGATAAAAATAATTGATCTTCACAACCAGCCGATATTTGTTTCCACCAATATTGAAAACCACTCGACTGCCCTGCAATATGCTTGCAGAACGGTACTTGTCCTTGACATCGGCAGGCGATTTCCAATTGGCCGATCTTGCTTCGGCATGCCAAGCCTTCAACGGCTGTTCGGCATCGGGATATTTTTCCCAGAAAATCCGCAGAGCCGTTTTGGCAATAATACGCATGCTGATTCCCAATCATTCCCACCTGATACTGTTGGAATTATACCACAAAGTTCCCATTTTGGGAACAGCGATTCACCGGGTTTTCGGCTCGGCCAGTGCTAGCCGCTCCAGAATAAACTGCCGCCCATGCTCCAAAACCGCCGGCAACGTTTTTTCCGCCAGATACACTCGATCTTTCACCCCCAGCCGAAACCGGCTGCGGAACTTGCTCTTAGCCAGGGCGGTGAAGAGAGAATCAAAGTCTCGCATGAGAAAAATGCATAGCGCCCGCCAAAATTACTTCTCCTCTCCCGATTTCATGTTTTACATGGCGAAACATCATCATGGTTCCACCCGCTGTAAATAATGCCAAGTGCCGATCACAAAACATATCGGAGAAAGAGTAAGGCAAATAACTTGAAAACAACGGGTGTAATTAATAACGTTGTCTGGATAACCAAGAAGGAATACGACAAAATATGGGCCGGTAGCGGCAATTAGCGGTGTTACAAGTCCGCCGCACACGGCGATTGCCGCACTGGGCAAAAACGACGACAGAAACCACGCAACACAAAAGAAAGCCAACGCTACGATTGCGGTGTTTGCAAGCACATCCCGTACAAATTCATGCTCCAAGCCCGGCTCCATACAATCTCCGGTGCATAAGAAAGCCACGCCGGCGGTTAGCCAAATTGTCCCAATAATGACCAACGCAAGAAGAAGCTTGCTGGCAAGATTTTTTCTTCGTGTAATTGGCAATGCCGCTAAAAACTCCGCCGATCGATCCACTCGCTCGCCGGCAATTGCGTTGCCGCCAATCAAAGCAATCGTTAGCTGCGCAAGGAAGAGGCTATAGATACTTGAGCATGCAAAAAGCGATTTCCAACGCATGGCGGGGTGGTCCAAGGAGTAGTCCCAAATGTACATCTCTCGACATACGGCGCAAAGGCCGATCATATATGGCACAGCTAGCAGAAAAAGTCCCGTGAACACAATTAATTGGTTGTGACGATAGTCTTTCCACAGTAACCACTTCATTGCGATGCCCTTTGTCCTCGAATAATGTCCTTGAACAGTTCCTCCAACCCCAGGTCCGCCACGGTAACGTTTTCAACGCCGTCCATAGCTTGGATCCATTGCACCTTTTCAGGCAAAAAATCCCGCACGGTGATCGTCCATTCACGTCCTTGAATGCGTTGCCAGATCGTTCCATCCGGTGTTTCCTTGGGCCGGAAACCGTCGCGGAGGGTGGCGCAAATGCGTTTCGTCGATGTCAGCAAGGCATCGATGTTGCCCTGCAATAAGAGTCGCCCCTCATTAACAATGCCTACAGTATCGGCAAGTCGCCGCACGTCGTCGAGCATGTGGCTCGATATGAGCACCGTTTGCCCTCGATCGCAGATTGTGCGCAACACACCGTCCAGGAAATCCTCTCGGGCGATTGGATCCAAGCCCGATAGCGGTTCGTCCAGCAACAGGAGATCGGGGTCGTGCGAGACCGCCAGCAAGAGAGCCAGTTTCGTCTGCATTCCTTTTGAAAGGTGTTTTACTTTCTGCTCAGGTGCAAGACCAAACAAATCGATCATTTCCCGGCACGTCTCGTCGTTCCAAGAGCGATAACATGACTTGCAGAAGCCGATAACCTCGCTGACACGCATCCAGCGATAAATGTGATGTATCTCGGGCACATAACCAACCCGCTGCTTGACCTCTATCGGATCGTCATTGATAGGAATGCCCAACACTCGCGCCTCGCCGGATGTGATCGAAACCATTCCCATGAGCATCTTGATGGTCGTACTCTTACCAGCTCCGTTGGGGCCAATCAGGCCAAAGGTGCTGCCGCGCGGAATCGTTAAAGACAGATTGTTTACCGCCAGAGTGCGGCCGTATCGTTTGCAAAGGCCGGTCAGTTCGATGGCTGGACCATTGTTGGTTGGAGCGATCATGGTTATTTGCTCCTCTCCTGATTGGTACATTTAAGGGCTGCACGGAAGATATCCTGAATCTCTTCGGCCGTCATGCCGGAAACCCGGCCTATGCGAATTGCTTCATGAAAAGCCCTGCGGACGCTGTCGCCTGCCAGAGACTGCGCAAATGCCGTGCCTCGCTCTGCGACAAAAAGTCCTCGGCCCCGCTGCGAATAAATCACTCCCGCCCGCTCTAATTCATCGTAGGCCCGTTGCACGGTATTAGGATTGACGTGGAGCTCGGTGGCCATTACCCGCAAAGACGGCAGCACCTCGCCAGACCGATAAACACCAGCAGCAATAGCCGCGCGGATTCCATCGGCAATCTGTAGGTAGATCGGTATGTGGCTGCCCGGATCAATCTGCATGTTTTCCTTTAACTGCATTAGCTAACTAATGCACTTAGGCAGTATATCGGTTTTTGTTTTCTACCGCAATAGTTCAAAACAAAAAAAGATGCCGATGTTTCAGACCAAAGGAAGAGTTTTTTTAGCCTGATACGTTTGATCTACCCCCCCCAGCCGAAACCGGCTGCGGAACTTGCTCTTAGCCAGGACAGCGAAGAGGGAGGCGAGGTCTCGCATGAGGAAATTACGAAGCGAATTCGACAATTCGATGCGTAAGCAATTCTGAACTGGATTATTGATCAGTCGCAATCAGTAGATTTTCGGTCCGGCTGAACGTTTATCCAGCCCTACGATTTCCAATAGCTTTAAGGCATTGGTGGTCGTTGCGATGCCGGGACGAAGCTTGTAGTCAAACGTCATGGGCTGCTCGGCGTCGGAATCGTGCAAGGTTTCGCAAAAATGAACGCAACGGCATACCCCGGCCAGCTCTTCGCTTGTGGCTAATTCCAGATCGTGCGTCGAAATGGCCCCGATAGCGCCGTGATGCAACAGATGCTGCAACACCCGCGAGACAGCGATATGCCGCTCTTTCGAATTCGTGCCGAGCAGGATTTCATCGAGCAGATAGAGCAGAGGACGATCTTTCGGCAAGTCGCCATTGCGGGCAAGATCGACGATCTCCTTCAATCGCATCAATTCGGCCATATAGAAGGATACGCCGGCTTCGAGGGAATCGCGGATGCGCATGCTCGTGGCCAACGTGACCGGGGGCATCCGAAGCTGTTCGGCACAAACGGGCGCACCTGCCTGGGCAAGGGCTGTGTTGACGCCCACCGCTCGCAGCAGCGTGCTCTTGCCCGACATGTTCGAACCGGAGACGAGCAGGAAAGAACCGGCCGGCCCGACTTCCACGTCGTTCGTTGTGCATGTCTTCGTTGGTAAGAGCGGGTGCCCGAGCCGGCGAGCCTCGAAACGGTCGAACGTCGGATCAATCTCGGGCATTGTCCAGCTTGGATGATCGGCGGCGAGTCCGGCCAGTGAATTGAGGGCCTCGAACTTGCCCAACGCCAGGAACCAGCGACGAACGTACTTGCCATAGTAGGTTTGCCAGATTTCCAACAGGTTCAAGATGTGGAAATCATAAAGAAACCCAAACTGCAACGGCAGATAAACAAAAAAGATGACGAGCGGATTGTGGGGAATCTTGGCCAGGGCCGCAATGCGATTCAAATGACGCATGCCCTGCAATACGCCGCCGCCTAGCTGCGTGGCGTCTTGTTTAACAATGTCCAATTCCGTGTTCGAGGCCGGCATCGAGTACATCAACGCGAACATGCGGATATACTGCTTTGCTTCGTCGCATCGCAAGCCCAGCAACGAGAAAATGCCATGAACCTTTCCGCCGAACGAAGCGAGTACGAGCGTATTCAAGCATATCACGGCAAAAAAGGCGACGCCGCCCAATTCGGCCGGCAAAACGCCGCAGAACGTGAGAATGGGAATCGCAAGGGCAGACGTCGAAAGGCTTCGGCACAGCCAAAGCAGCCAGGGACGCAAGAGCAACCAGGGACAGCCTTCCGCCCAATCCACGAAGGATTCCGCTCGATTGCCTCCGTCGGCCAGCAAGCGTCCTTCGAGCATTAAGGTTTGGCGCAAGTCCAGGTACGGTGCAAGCTCAGCGACGGCCTGCTGCCTTCGGCCAATATCTTCAGGTTTTGCAGGCTCCAAGAGCCAATCGCGCAAGATTCTTTTTCCGAAGAGCGTGCCGGCCAAGTTCAACAGATGAAACAACGAGGCATGGCCGAACAGATCGAGATCGTCGGCTGTTGCACGGTATTGCGGCGGCACGGTGATTTGCGTTTCGGGCAGGCCGGCCCAATCGCGATGCAGTCGGGCGATTGCCTGTTGGTTGATTTGTCGCAACAGGCTGTTGCGCTGCAACTGGCGGCGGACATAATCATGGTAGTTCACCGCCACGACAAAACCGCCAAGCAACGCGATCCCGCCCGAGCACCACCAAGCGAAGTGTTCGCTATTCCAGCCTGCCACGAACAGCACCACGGCCGCGACGAACGTCACCACGCGCAGATTCATCACCATCCGTTCCCGCCGTGCAAACCACTTTTCAGCCGCCGAGAATTGCTCGACCCGCTGTTGGTACACGGTTTCGATAGGAACATCGGAAGAAACTTTTGCAGGCACGCGGCCGTGTTGTGAAGTCATGTGGTGTGGTCCGAAAACGATGGAGGGGCTGTTATCCTAATGTAATTTGGCCGCCAATCTTCACAGCCCAATGTTCCATGATTCTGGCTTTTTTCTTCATCGCTGTCAATTTCAGAGGAAAATGACAATCCACTGCGCCGATGAAGCGAATCATGAATTCCTTGCCCTTTTCATCGACAGGCAAGGAATCAATTCGCACGGGAATGCGTTCAAACTCTGAACTGCGGCAGACGTTCTCATATAGCTCAGCCAAATAACTCTCCGATGCGTTGTCTACAACTTCATCCGACAAAAAAGCAGAGATCGCATCACAGGTGATTAGCTCAAACTGCCCTAGCATCGCATCTTCGTAAGACAGTCCTCGCTTGACCATAATTGGAAGCGAATGCTCAAGAATTTTCGCTGCTTCGTCTCGCGATGCCTCTCGGATACGCTCCACTGCCGATATGAGCCGTTCTCGGTTTACTCGTTGCGCAGCCAGCAGAACAAGAGCAAATGTTGATGTATTGGGCGGTGCAAGTTTCTCGGGGGGAGATCGTTGCAACAACATCTTTGTTTCGGTATCAAGCCAAGCACCCATTGTTGTTCCATCCGACGCGAATCAGAACGAATATGAGTAGCGGCACTATCCCTCGTTAATTACATTACATAAACCCACCCAGCACATCCGCCGGCGCAGGGCCGTAGCTGTGGGGTTCCATGGTGCAGGTGGCACGGCCTTGGCTGAGGCCGCGCATCGCGCTGGAATATCCGAAAAGACTGGCCAACGGGGCGTGGGCTTCGATCACCGTGTTGCGGCCGCGCACATGCGTGCGAACGATGATGGCGCGACGCTGTTGCAGGTCGCCCATGATATCGCCCAAATGTTCCTCGGGCACAGTCACTTCAAGCCGCATGATCGGCTCCAAAAGCACAATGCCGGCCTCACGCAAGGCTTTCTCAAAGGCGTCGCCGGCAGCATAGCGGAAAGCCAGTTCGTTCGAGCCGGTTTCGTGAACTTCACCGCCCAAAACGGTGATTTTAACGTGCATCAGCGGGAAACCGAGCGAGCCGCCGCCGTCACCGCGCTCGGAAAGGACTTCGACCGCGGGCGTTAAAAATTCTTCAGGCAGGGCTATACCTGGAACAACCACCACCACGACCGGCTTCGCGCCTTTGCCGAACGGTTCCATCCGGATATGCACTTTGGCCGAGAGCATTTGCCCGCCAAGGTTGCGGTGGCATTCGCCCCACACTTCGACCGAACGCTCGATGGTTTCGCGATAGCTGACTCTCGGCTTGTGAACGCGAACGTTCAGTTTGAAATCGCGGAGCAAACGGTGTTTGATGACTTCCAAGTGCAGCTCGCCCATGCCGCTGATCAAGGTCTGGCCGGTTTCCTCGTTTTCGCGCGCGCGGAAAGTGGGATCCTGGCGCTTCATCATATCGAGCACATCGGCCAGCTTCTTGCGTTCGAGCGATGTTTCAGGCTCGATAGCCATCGAGATAACAGTTTCGGGGAATTCGATGGATTCAAGTGAAATGGGGTCTTGCGTGCTGCAAAGCGTGTCGCCGGTAACCGAATGACGCAGGCCGACGATGCCGATGATGTCGCCGGCCGAGGCCGATTCGACTTGGGTGCGATGGTCGGCCTGGATGCGCCAAATTTGCGGAACGTTTTCTTTCTGATTCTTCCCGGGATTCAATACGCGGCTATTGGCTTTCAACGTGCCGGAATAGATGCGCACGTAGTGCAAGTCGCCATGCCGGTCGGCTTGGATTTTGAATACCAGGCCGCAAAACGGTTCGTCGGGGTCAGGCTTACGAATCAGCTTTTTATCGGTCTTCTTCAGGTCCGTGCCCTCAACCGGCGGAACATCGGCCGGGCTGGGCAGATAGAACGCCACGGCATCAAGCACCGGTTGCACGCCGATGCCGTCCAGGGCCGAACCGCAAAGCACCGGCACCGCCAGGTTGTGGACCGTTGCCTCTCGCAGCACTTTGCGGATCAACTCGACCGGCACGGGCTCCTCGGCAAGCATCAACTCAGTCAACTCATCACTGAACATCGAAAGCTGGTCGAGCATCTGGCTGTGCCACAGTTCAGCCTCGTCGTGCAGATCGGCGGGAATATCAGCCTCGGCGATTTCCGAGCCTTTTTCGCCGGCAAACGTCACCATGCGCATCGTGACCAAGTCGATCAGCCCGCGGAACGCTTCCTTCACATGCGGCGGTCCGGCGCCAATCGGCAAATTGACGGGGATCGGTCGGCAATTGAGCCGGTCGCGGATTTCGTCGAGCGTGCCGAAGTAGTCGGCTCCTTCGCGGTCCATCTTATTGATCAACGCGATGCGCGGCACGTGATACTTGTCGGCCTGATGCCATACGGTCTCGCTTTGGGCCTCGACGCCTTCGCGAGCGCTGAAGACCACCACGCCGCCGTCAAGCACGCGCAAGCTGCGCTCAACTTCGGCCGTAAAATCCACGTGGCCGGGGGTATCGATCAGATTGACTTCAACGTCGCGCCAAGGGAACGTGACCGAGGCGGCATTGATCGTGATGCCGCGTTCCTGCTCCTCGGGGTCGTAGTCGGTCACGGTGGTGCCTTTATCGACCTCGCCCACGCGATGGCTGAAGCCGCTATAAAAAAGCATCCTCTCGGTGACGGTGGTTTTGCCGGCATCGATGTGGGCGATAACCCCGATATTGCGAAGATGATGAAGATCCATGGCCATGATGCGCAAACCCTTGGTGGCTAAAGGATTCCATGATAATCGTCGGCAACTTGGCGAGCAAGCCCGTTGGACTCTGGTTTATGCTGGTCGGTGCGTAAAAGCGAGGCCAAATCTTGATTACGCCCCTGATTTGCGGTAGTCTAGCGGTTGGGAAAAGTCGCTGGATTTTGCCCTTCCCGCCGTTTTGCACCTACCCTCCCGTCGCAGCCGGATGGTTTGCTGTTTCGGCTGCCTGCCACATACCTTGGAGAAAATCTCATGCGCGCTGCTCTACTTGCCGTAACGGTTGTTTTGGGGGCGGCTCTTTCTAGCATGGCTGCCGAAGAAGGCTTGGTCGGTCATTGGCGATTCGACTCGGCGTCAGGCTCGGCCGCCGATCTTTCGGGACATGGACACAATGCCCAGGTTTCAAATCCCAAAACCGCCGTTGAAAACGGCAAAACCGTGTTGCTGTTGGATGGTCAGCAGAACATTCAGATTCCCTCCGCCCCGGAGCTTAATCTGCAACGCGGATTCAGCATCGTGGCAAAGGTGAAGTTTTCGGCCCTGACCGGCTACCAGACGATCGTTCGCAAGGAAGGACAATATGATTTACGTTTGGATCCGCCCCAGGAAGGCGGTCGGATTTCGTTCTTCCCGTTTACCAACGGCCAATGGGAGCCGCGTGTCGGCGCCTTCGCCCCAACTGCCGGCGCATGGCATCATCTAGCGGCCGTTTGGAACGGCACCCATTCGTTCCTTTGGATCGACGGTTTGCCGACTTCGCTGTTGCGCGGCGGCAATCCCCCGGCGGCCAACGATAAACCGCTTGTGATCGGCGGACTTCAGGGCGCGGTCGAATATGTAAAGATCTATCGCCGGGCGTTGTCTTCGCAAGAAATCATGTGCGATGCACTGGAAGTGTCGAAGCTCGACGCGGCGACGACCACTGCAACAACCTTCGATTTTACGGCCGGCACGAGCCTCGACGGCTGGACCGCCCGAGCCGGCGCTACGTTGAACGTGGCCGACAAACGATTGGTTGTCGGCACAAAAACGCCGCAATCGCTTATGCTCAATAATCGTCTGGGGGCGAACATTGATAAGAAAGATTATGTAAGCCTCAGGATGTCGGTTGATAAGGGCAGCCGGGCTACGCTGACTTTCATTACCACCAAGGGCGCGGGCCAAATTCCCTTGCAGATTTTTGCGGATCAAAAGCCGCATACCTATGTTCTCGACGCCTGGACCTGGAACGGTTGGAGCGGAAACCTGCTGGCCTTGGGGCTTGCCCCTTCGGACGTCGATGGCGCTACCGCACAGCTTGAATATCTCAACGTGGTCGAAGAACCACAGGGTCTGCCGGAAATCCAGATCGACCGAGTTTTTTCAGAATCCACATTACCGCGGGCCCAGCGGCCAGAGCGAATCACGGTGCGAATGCGCAACCCGGCCGGTGCGGCCAAAAACCTGACGGCGACCTTGGCTATTCCAGACGGCGTGCGGCTAAAGTCTGCTGCTTCGCAAACCATCGCCTCGCTCGATCATCGCGGCGAAACGGAAGCCGTTTGGGATGTCGAGGCCGCGCGGCCCTGTGCCGGCGCATTTCGCGTAAGCGTCGCCGGTGAAGGACTCAAGGAACCGGCGTCCTACTCGCAAACAATTGAATTTCACGCGGCATTGCCCGCCGAAAAGGCAAACTATGTGCCGGTGCCCGTGCCCGCCAAAACCAAATACACGCTTTGGACGCACTATTGCGCCTTGTGGAAACACGGCACGCATTACGGCTGGAAATTGCTCGAACCGTGGCCCGAACGCAAACCGGTGATCGGCTGGTACGACGAAGGCACGCCCGAGGTGGCCGACTGGCAGATTAAATACATGCTCGAGCACGGCATTTCGGGCGTTGTTTATTGCTGGTATCGCAACAGCGTCAACGAGCCGGTAAAGCAATCGCTGGGCCATGCATTGCACGATGGACTATTGAAGGCCCGATATCTGTCGATGATCAAGTTCGGCATCATGTGGGAAAACGGTTGTGCGCAAGGCGTTGCCTCGGAAGAGGACTTGATGAAAAATGTGCTGCCGTTCTGGATCGACAACTATTTTTCCAACCCCTCGTATATCCGTATCGACGGCCGGCCGGTCCTTTACGTTTGGGTGCCGTCGAATTTGCGAGATCAACTCAAAGGCAGCGAAAACGTCCGCAAAGCGCTCGATCGGATGCGGGCTGAATGCAAACGCCGGGGACTGGGCGGGCTATACTTGGTTGCGTGCGTGCAATCACAAGACAAGCCGGCCCTGGAAGCCGTGGCACGCGAAGGTTGGGACGCCACGTCGGCCTACGGCAACGGCTGGATTCCGCCGGCCAAGCTCAAGACGGTCGGTGATTATGTCTGCGCCCCCGCCGAAGGTTTCGCCGATCAACAAGAGGCCCTTTGGAAATTCAAACGCGGGCTGAATCTGCTGCCCGACATCACCGTCATGATGATGGGCTGGGATTCGCGCCCCTGGAAATCGTCGCAATTCTTCTGGGCCGACAATACGCCGGAAAAATTCCGCGACCTTTGCCAACGGGCCAAAAAGGTGATGGATGCCTCGCCGACTTCCGGCCCCGATAAGAATACAGCTATTTTTTGCTGCTGGAACGAGCTGGGCGAAGGACATTACATCGAGCCGACGCGAGGCTACGGTTTTTCGTACCTCGACGTGATCCGCGATACATTCTGTGAAGGCCCCAAACAGCACATCGATATCGCGCCGGAAGATGTCGGCCGCGGACCTCTGGATTCTTGGTATCGTGCAGCCAGGGGAAAATTGCTGACGCAAAATCAAGCCATGTTGCGTCAAACTGCTTGGTCGGGCGATGGGCTATCGGCCTGGAACGGCATTATGGGCTTCGATGATCTTGGCGTTCATAACGGTCTTTTGCAGGGCGTAACCACGACGAACGATCCCGCCGTCGTTTCGCCGGCGATGGAAGTCCGTGCAAGTCGCTATTCAAAAGCGATCGTCCAAATGCGAGTGAACCGGCCGGCCGGTTCCGCACAATTGTTCTGGTCCACCACCGGTTCCGGAGTGACCGGAGAGGCCAGCGTGCTAGTTGACACCATCGGCGACGGCCAATGGCACAGCTACGTTTTCGAGGTAGCCAAAAACCCAAACTGGGGCGGCTGCATCACCTCCCTGCGATTCGATCCGGCAGCAAAGGAAGGCGTGACCGTCGAGATCAAATCCATCCGGCTGGAATAGAACACAAGAAAACGCAAGGGGCCATGCCTACTTTTTGGGTCGGCATGGCCCCGTTTTTTATTATCTCGTTCCGAAGCTCCGGCTTCGGAACGCCGCTGAGAACACATTCGAGGTTCCCAAGCCGGAGCTTGGGAACCAGGATTGTTCCGCTAGGATTATTCCTTCTGCGGGGTTCTCATAAGTTAGTTTCTCTTGAGGATGCCACGCAACGGACCGCCGCGACGCACGCCGGTGGTCCCGTTGATGCAGCGGATGGCATGAACGGCCGCACGGCGAACCGAGGGCTCGTCGTCGTTCAGCGCTTTTTGCAAAGCCGGAACGGCTTCCTTGGCCAGCGAACCCAATTCACCGAGGGCCTCGGCGGCGCCTTGGCGAAATTGCGGGATCGGCGAAGAAAGCCCCGCGATCAACACGGGAACCGTTTTCGCGGCCAATTCCGAGGATGCAGGCTGGATCTTCGCGAGAGCCCACGCACTGATCAATGCCAAGGAAACGTCGTCACTCTTTAGATTGGCCTCAATCAACGCCACGGCAGGTGCAGCGTCGGGACCAATGCTTCCCAGGGCGTAAATGATGCCGTGAACTTCGGGACTGTCGCCCTTCTTGAGCACCTCGACCAAAGTCGGAACGGCGGCCTTGGCGCCTGGACCGATTTTCGCCAACGCCAAGAGGACATACTTGTCGTCGCTCGGATCCTTGTCCAAAAGCAAGGGAGCCAACGCTTCGGTAGCCGGGGCCGCGTTAGCGCCCATGCGGCCGAGCATCGAGGCAACTTCAACGCGAACGCCCGTATGCTTCAGGGCTTCGATCAACCGCGGCACGGCGGTCGGGCCAAGGCTGACCAAAGCATCCAATGCATGGCGAATCGTGGCGTCATCCGCGTCCTTGAATGCCTTCTCGAAAATCGGGATCGTGATATCCGGAGCCGGCGGCAAGGCAGCCAAGCCTCGAGCGGAGGTCACGCGAATTAGCGAATCCTGGCTTTTCAGCCCTTCGACCAACGCCTCGGCGGCTTCCTTGCGAAGTTGCTTGTCGGAAGGATGCAGCATGGCCAACGCCCACATGCTAGTGGTGCTCAGGAATTTATCCTGGCTTTTCGCATTGGCCCGGATCTTTGCCTCGGCATCGGCGGATACGTGGCCGACGCGCACCAAGGCATAAGTGGCCGGGGTCTTGAGCTGTTCGTCGTCCAGCAAGGCGGCGATTTTCGCCGAGGCCGAGGCGGCATTGCTGCCGATCGCGGCCAGGGCCAAAAGGGCTTCACGCCGAACTTCCGGCTGAGGGGCCAAAAGTTTTTCGGTCAAGGCGGGCACAGCGCTGTAAGCGGCGGGGCCGATATCGCGCAACACCAAACAGGCCCAATAGGCCGCCTTGTCGTTTTTCAGCGACTTAATCAAACCCGGTACGGCGGCTTCGCCCGCCTCGGCCACGGCGTTCAAAACACGAAGCCGAACGGCCGGATCCGCATCTTCTAAAAGCTTGATGAACTCGGGCAGAGTGCTGCGCGTGTCGGGGCGAATTTTACCCAACGCCGCGATCGCTTGTCCGCGCACTTTGGCGTCGGAATCTTTCAGCAAAGCCACTAAAGCCGCGGCGGACGACTGGGCCGGCGTGCCGATTTGGCCCAAAGCCCATGCAGCGTGGGCTCGGATATTTACCGATTTGTCTTGCAGAGCTTCGGTCAACGGGGCAACGGCCGCGGCGGCCTTGTCGCCCATGCCGCCCAACTGCTCAATAGCATTCTCGCGAACGGCTTCGTCGGCGTTTTTCAGGGATCCGATCAGATCCGCAACCGACGGCTCGCCCGCCGCGGCGACGGCCGAGATCAGCCATCCGCCGGCAAGGCATAACAAGCAGAAGCGTCGAACATTGATATTCATGGAGAAATCCTTCTTAGCGATAATACGTGTGAAATGTTTGTTCAGAAACCGCCGGCGGATCAGTTCAATTGGGCCTTAACCACGGTATAGGCCATACTTTGCAGGAAGTTTTTCGAGGCCAGATAATCGGCGGTTGGAACCTCGCGGATTTGACCTTTCAGTTCGGCGAACATCGTGTCGATCGTTTGTCGAACTTTGGATTGATCCGAGTAATCGAGATCGCCGCTCGTGGCGCGCTTGGTCAAGAGCTGTTCGAGCTCGGTACGGCCCGCGGCATAGCGATCGGTCTTCAGCAAGGTCGGCCAAGTAATCGCGCCGCTGATAGGATCCAATTGGCTGGGGCTGATTTGTTTCGGCACGCCCTCTTGAGCGATGCGCACCAATTGGGCCATCGTGGGATTGGGGCCGCGCTCGGCGGCGCGTGCCGCGCGGTTGGTCGCCCGCATGTCGAAGTATGCGTTGGTCCACAATTGGCGATTCTGAATTTCATTGCGTTCGGCCTGGGTCATGTTGACGGCGGCCGCGGACGTGGCGAGGTTATAGTCGCCCTTCGCGCTAATGACATTTGCCATGCCGTTCATCGCGGATCCAGCCGGAGTTCCACCGCCCGTGCTGTAACCGGGGTATCCGCCGTAGTTCGTAACGGAAGGAGGCGGCACGACAGGTTGATAAGGTTGCGTGCCGCTTGGGGGGCTGCTTTGCGCCCAAGCCAGCGCCGAGGCCGATGCAACGACCAGTAACAAAAGTGTGTGTTTCATGGACTTCCTTTCGTGAATGCGGTTATAGCATGAATAACAAAATATACACGGAGATGCGATTCATTTTAGACAAAATCGCCGTAAAAGCCAGAAGCAGAGCGCCGTAAACATCGGTGGATCTTGTGCGTTAGGGCGCATCCTGTACAAACAAAAGGGTTTGCCGCGGCGTCAAGGTTAGCCGAATCTGGTCATTTGCGGCCATTTTAGCGTCTCCAACAGTGGCATCTGCCGGATTAAAAACCCGCCATTGCCCAGTTTGCCCAACCGAAAGAGTGCCCTCGTAGGCCTGCCGACCCACGTTGACCACCAGCAAAATCGTCCGCCCTTCGCGAGCAAACCGACCCAATGCAATCGTGGGGCATTCCGGCGCCAACCGGTTGGCTGGCTGCAAAGCTTCGACCAGGGCAGGGCCTTGCAATTTGGCATTGTCCCACGGGCCGGCGAGTACGCGGCCTTGCCGTTGCCGAAACTGCTCGACAATGTGGGCAGCCTCGGCGGGCAGCTCCACACCCTGCGGCAAAACAAGGGCGCGGAATGCATGATCTCGGATCACAAGATTGCCCTTGCCATCCACTTTTGCACCGGCCAGATTTTCATGATCCACGAGCGTAAAAGGAATCTGCAGCCGTTGGAGCGATTGACCAAGCTGTGTGAACGAGCGGACAAGCTCTTGTGCTTTGGGCGATTGCGATTCCAGTTGCAAACGATCGGCCATGGGCAGATATTCCGCCCAGAGATCGTGAATAGGATAATAGAGCAACACCTGCGTGTCTAAGTCGGCGGGCTTTAAAAGCGCATTCAACCGGCCGACGAAATCGCAGTAGGCTTTGTATTGTTCGATGCGACGTTGAGAAGGCGAATAATAGAGCGTGAATTCGGTGACGCCCCAGGCGGCTTGCCAAGCTGCCGTCGCTTGCATGTCGGCCAGTGAAGCCGGCCCTTGGCCGCTTTGCGTTTGTGAAAAATCACTCACCTCGGTCATCACGCGACGGCGACCGTTCAGCACCGCTGCCGAGGCCGGTAGCGCGGCCGTCAGCCAATCGCTGTGGATGACCGCTTCGGGATCGGACGTAAGGATATCGAGGCCCGGAATATCCATGCGACCAAGCATTTTTAGGCCGTTGCCTTCTAGCGGCACGTGATGCAACGGTGATTCTTCGCAAAGAGTATGGCCGGACGATGCAAGATGATTGTCGGCACACCACTTTTGAATAGCGCCGAAATATCGCTCGGCCGTCAGGTCGGCAATAAGAGCCCAAAACTGGCGGCGCGTTTCGCGGTCTTCCGGCGTGTTGCCTGTGAACAAGCTACGCCGCAACGGCAGCAAATCTCGCTTGTAACGCTCTTGAAACCGAGCAGGCAGATCATAGCACCACGGCACGGCCGCCAGCGGTTTCACCGTGGGATCGAGCGGATCCGCCACAGGCACCTTCTTGCGTGCTTCTTCGGGAATTTGCCCTAAATGGACGGCCATCAACGACGGCTCATCCGTAAAGGTCGCTCGGATCGTCGTACCAAATTGGGCACCGAGATGTTGACGATAGGCCTCATGCGTCTTCGCTAAAAAGCAGCGAACTGCGCGATCGTCGATCAGATTGATATAACGCCGCGCGGCCGCATAGTTGTTGCTGGCATGTGTAAATTCATAGGCCGGCCGCAGTTGGAAGGGATCGGACCGCGATGGATCGTAGGTTAGCTCCACGGCCTCGTAGTCGCGGTTTTCCTTGAGCACCAAGCCGCCCGCCGAACCGCTAGGGTAGCCGTTTTCGTCGTAAATCCACGCCGTGAGGCCAAGCTTCGATAACGCTTCAATGGCCTTGCTTAGGGTCTTCCAATTTTCTTCCGATTGCAGATAGTTTTGGAATGACACATTACAGACGACTCCGCCTAGCCCGCATTCTTTGTAGCGCGACAACTGCTCGACCAAAAAAGCGTCGGGCCCTTGTGTGTTCGTGACCTGCGGCATCCCTTCCGGCATCGCCACATGCGAGCCTATGCCGTGGGTGATTTGCAGCGGACGATCCGACGCCGGCGGATTGGCCCAGGCTGCGAGCCACTTGCTTGTTGCAGGTGATTCCGCATAAACGGTCTTGGAAAAAACGAACGATGAAAAAACAGCAATAAAAACCAATCGTGTTTTCATGGCGGGGCTCGCAAGGCGGGGGTAGGGCGAATTGGCGGATCGTAAAGCAGGCTGGGTTTGCACGGGATAGGCGACACTCATCATAGCCGTTTTCCCGGGCAATCGCAAGTTTTGGGCACTTCCCAGGAGAACTGCAAAGTCGCCAAAAGCGGTCATTCTGAGCGAAGCGAAGAATCTCCGTGAGCCTATGCAAGTCCCAATACGCCAATGAGATCCTTCGCTTCGCTCAGGATGACGGTTCC
>CAYWGR010000095.1:677-21854 GCA_964458015.1 uncultured Planctomycetaceae bacterium | reverse complement strand
CGATTCCGCTACTGCTTTGTCCAGTAATCCACGACCAATACCTTGTCGAGATACGGATGGAGCAGCTTGCCGAACGCTTTATGAGCCGGATGCGGCAGATAAACCGCGCGATCGGCCTCGCTTTTGAACGTGAGGAAGAAGCAGTGGGTGAATCCCTGGGCCAAGTTTTCGGGGCTGTTGTTCGTTCCCCATTCAAAACCGGCAATGGTCGGGATTTTCTTCGGCAGCGCCCGGAAAGCGTCTTCAACGGCCTTAACCTGCTCGGGCGTCGTGTCGTCCTTGAACTTGAACAAAACGACATGCCGCAAGGTGCCTTGGGCCGAGTCTTTCGCCTTGCCTTCGTCGGCCAGCGCGGAAGCAATTGCAACACTACCCAAAAAAGCAACCAACAAACCGAAGCCGACAGAACGATTCATGACATTCTCTCCAAATAAAGGTGTGATATGTAGCGGTGGGCTATTCCTAGACGACCAGCCGGTTAGTATACTGTCCCCAATACCGCTGTACAACAATCGGCCGGCGGTTTTCACTATTTGAGGCTGTCTGGAAATTAGAGTACAGAAACAGTGGAAAAATTGGAGCAGGAGGGGCGTAAAACGCCCCTGACATGACCTAGGGTTGAAGACAACTGGTTTGTTCGGCGTCTGTCAACCCGGCGTGAACCGCCGGGTCTAATACCGCCTGCGGCCGACAAGGGCCGTGAACGACCCTGATATTTGAATTTCCGGACCATCTCACACTATCACAACAATCCATAATCCACAGCCGTTTAGCCTAGCCAACAACCACTAACCACTAAATCCTAGCCACTGACCACTATTAAAAGCCATGTCCACCGATCTGAAGTTGAGCGATTACATCCGCGGCACGAATGATTTCAAGCCGGGGATATTTTTTTATGACATTACGCCGCTTCTGGGGAGCCCGGCCGCCTTTCGTCGCGCGGTTGTCGATATGGCGAACCCTTTCCGGCATGAAAAGATCGACGTGGTTGCCGCCGCCGAGGCCCGGGGATTCATCTTTGCCGCACCTGTGGCTTTGGAGTTGAATGCGGCTTTGGTGCCCATCCGCAAGCCGGGTAAGCTGCCGTTCAAAACCACATCGCTTTCCTACGAGTTGGAATACGGCACCGACACGCTCGAAATTCACGCCGACGCGATTGCCCCCGGCGCGAAGGTCTTGGTGGTCGATGACCTATTGGCCACCGGCGGAACGGTCGAAGCTTGTTGCCGCCTTGTCGAGAAAGTCGGCGGAAGCGTCGTCGGCTGCTCGTTTCTGATCGAGTTGACGGGCTTGAAAGGCGCCGATCGCATTGTCAAGTACCCAAAAGTCAGCTTGATTCAGTACGATTGACGCTGAAACGCGGCTTGAAGACGAAGTGCGGTTATTTGCCGCCAGGACTCGGCTGGATTTGCAGTTCGCGCAACCGCTCGACTTCTTTCAAAAGCTGGTCGATGCGGCCGTTCAAATCCTTGAATTCCTTTTGCATGCGTTCCAACACGGCGGCGTTGTCAACGGCGACACCGCTGGAGTGAACGGCCTTGCCTTCGGACGCCGAATCCATCACCCCTAAAGCACCAACGATATCGAGGGGCGCTCGGCCGAGCATCCGTTCGACGTGCGGCCGAACGTCGGCGGGCAGCTTATCGAGTTCTTTTTCGGTAATCTCCCATTTCTGATCCGCTTGTTTGACGATGATCTTTGCCGGTTGATCGCCCTCTTTGCTGATGACAATGCTCATATTGAGCGGCAACGGCGGAGGCACGGCGGCGTTTTGCGGCACGATGGCCCCGGGGTGAATCAGATGGAATCGCATGGGCGGTTGTGCGCCGTTGGAATCTCCGCCCTGGCGAAGTCCTTCGAGCCATTTCATCATGGTTTGCATATCATCGGGAGCAGGCAAGCCCATGCCGGGATGCCGAGCCTCGGCAGGTCGCTCAATCGGGGTTGCTTCCACCGTTTTCGGCTTGCCGTTATGGATCAATTCGATCTTCAGCTTTCCTCCTTTGCCGGCTTCTAGTGCCCGCACAAGGTCTTGAGGCGTGGACAAAGCTGCATCCGCGGCCTTCATCATTACATCGTTCAATGCAATACCTGCTTTCGCCGCCGGACTATCGGGCAAGACGCCCACGACCAAGAGGCCTTGTTTTTCTGGCAACTGCATTTGCACCTGCAATGTCGGCGGCACAGGCATGCAGCCGACGCCGAGCCAATACTCGCGATGTGTCCCCGGGCCAACAGGCTGGTGTGCCGTCGGCGCGGGCTGCGCCAAGGCCACTGTGCCGGAGAACATCAGTGCTATGCCCAGGAGACGAATTATCTTCAACATGATTGTTTCACTCCGATCATGACAAACGAATGCTAGAGAAGGTGAGCTTAACGGCCTTATGTCTAAACGTCAGCTTGGGAATCTTGTGTATAGGTTGAAAGGCGTTCCGAAGCCGGAGCTTCGGAACGAGGTTTCCGAAAAAAAGTTAATACGTTCCGCCCACGTAATGCACATCAACTTGATCGACAGGCATGACTAATTGCCGGCCGTCGTTCAACGGTACGGGGACCAGTTCGCGGTGTTGTTCGATTTCATGGCCGGTGCGGTTAAATGCTTGCAAGACATTGTCCGGCACGGCCGTCGGAAGGCTTTGCAACCACTGCGGATCGATTTGGTCGCGTTCGCGTGCAGGCACGCGGATTGCGGAGCCGGCCGGCGCGGATACCGTAACCGTTTGCCAAGGCGTCGAAGGCGTTTGCTTGGGCGGAATGATTCCCGCCGTGTTTGCATTTTGTTCGATCACCGGTTGAACCGGCGTGCTTGGAGCGATTGTCGAGGCAATCTGCCCCATCGTGCCGCTCGGCCCCGCGATTTCATCCACCGATGAGCGCTGTACGAGTGAGCCGATCCAGAAAGCGAACAGGAAACTGGCTGCCATCGCGGCCAACACACCGAGTCGGCCGGTCCACGGCGAATGTGCTGTGCGAATTGTCTTATACGGCGGCTTTGAGGAAACACTCCGCGAGACAGTCTCGCCGAAGGTTTGTTTCCAACATTGCGATTCCAGAAAAGCCAAAGCACAGCGGCGCCAGCCGTTGGGATCTTGATCCAATCGGCCAAGCAAGTCGCGTCGCTCTTGTTCGCTTAACTCGCCGTCCACCAATCTGTCGAAGCGAGAGTCTTTGATCGGTTCATCTTGGTCGTAGGCGTTCATGGCAAACTCCTCATGCATCGGCATGCGTAACGTCGAGCGCGGCCAATTGGGTTCGCAATCGTTGTCGAGCCCGATGCAGCCGGGTTTCGACAGCGCTTTCGCTAACGCCTAAATGTTCCGCCAATGCTCGATAACTCCAATCCTCGGTATATTTCAACAACAAAATTTCGGCATCTCGCTTCGGCAGTTGCGACATGGCCGCATGTACCTGCGTGCGGCGCTCCTCGGCCAACAACCAATCCAAAGGATCCGCCTGACGGACGTCGGCATCGCTGGGCCGAAAACGTTGGGCGTAACGATCGATCAGTTTTCGCCGCCGGCCCTGTTTTCGGCGGTACAACAGCGATTGCCGCACCGCCAACTGGTAAAGCCACGGAGCAACCTTGGCCGGATCGGAAAGCGGCGACTGTTGTCGGACCGCCGCCATCGATACGTCCTGCATTACCTCGTCGATTGCCTGGGGCTCGCCCACCCGGGCACAAATAACAGTCCGCAGCCAGCGTTCATGCTCGGCCAAGACGCTCGGCCAGTCGATGCTGGCAGCGTTTGCGGCGGCCTCGGGCTGTCGTCGAGGATTAGGCATTCTCATGGCCATAGGGTTGGTTTCCGCGTCCGGCAGAATCTTGCGGAAATCGTTGCAAGTTACTATTCTAACATTAGTTATGATTTTCGCAGCGTCCACCCCCCCATGAGGCGTGGCTGCGAATAATAAGCTATAAATCGTAAGACTGAAAACTCACTATCCACTAACTACTAACCACTACCCCCATGGACCTTTGGGTTTGGGCCATACTGCTACTGCTGCTGGGAACCTGCCTGGCCGTCATGGAAGTCTTCTTTCCATCGGCCGGCATTTTGGGTTTCCTCTCGGCCGTATCGGTGTTGGCAGCCATTGTAATGGGGTTTTACGAAAATGCATTGGTGGGGGCGTTGGTTTTGTTGGGGGCCATCGCGGGACTTCCGACGGCGGTCGTGCTGGGCTTCAAATATTGGCCCAAAACGGCGATGGGCCGGCGCATCTTGCTCATGGCGCCCCAAAGCAAAGACGTTCTGCCTGAGAGTACTGAAAAAGAGTTTTTGAAAAGCTTGATCGGCCAAGTCGGCCGTGCCAAGAGTAAAATGTTGTTAAGCGGTGTTATCACGATTCATGGCCGCACCATTGATGCGGTGAGTGAGAGCCAGCCGATTGAAGTTGGCCAAGATGTCCAGGTTGTTCAGGTTCGCGGTCATACTGTTGTAGTTCGACCCATTGAGGAGCAAGCGAAGGTCGCCCCCCCCGACGACCCTCTTCAGCGGGTTTATGATGATCCCTTTGACTTGCCCCCTGCTTGACACAGTGATTCAATGGGGGCATGTTAGGGGGTACGGAAAGGAACCCAATTATGTCACTTTTTGCCCAAGCACCCGCCAACGAAACCCAAGTGTTTCAAATGCTGATTGTGGTCGGCACGATCATTGCCATCGTTTTCGGTTTGATCGTCATGGCGGTCTTCGCGCGGTATTTTCGCCTCTGGATTCAGTCGGTCACCACGGGGGCCGGCATCGGGATCTTCGATCTGCTTGGCATGACCTTTCGCAAGGTGAATCCCTCGGTCATCGTTCGGAGCAAGATCATGGCCGTTCAGGCGGGGATCGGCGACGAACAGGGCGTCACCTCGAAGGCCCTCGAAGCACATTACCTGGCCGGTGGCAACGTTCCGTTGGTCATCAAGGCGTTGATCGCCGCCGCCAAGGCAAAATTGGTGGATCTCGATTTCAAACTGGCCGCTGCCATCGACTTGGCCGGTCGCAACGTGTTGGAAGCCGTGCAGACGAGCGTGAATCCGAAGGTGATCGACTGTCCCGGCCGCGGCATGGGCAAGGAATCGCTCGACGGCGTCGCCCAAAACGGCATTCAATTGAAGGTCAAAGCCCGCGTTACCGTGCGTGCGAATCTGCGGCAGTTGATCGGCGGTGCCACCGAGGAAACAATCATTGCCCGCGTGGGCGAAGGCATTGTCAGCGCGATCGGCTCGGCCAAATCGCATCTTGAAGTGCTGGAAAGCCCCGACCGGATCTCGAAAACCGTGCTGGCCCGGCGTCTCGACTCGCAAACCGCGTTTGAAATCGTATCGATCGACGTGGCCGACGTAGACGTGGGCGAAAACATTGGCGCAAGGCTTCAGGCTGATCAAGCCGAGGCCGATGTGCGCGTCGCCCGGGCGAATGCCGAAGGACGCCGCGCGATGGCCGTAGCCGAAGAGCAAGAAATGATCGCCCAGATCGAAGAGAATCGGGCGAAAGTCGTCGAGGCCGAGGCCGAAGTGCCGCGGGCTATTGCCAATGCGTTTAACTCGGGCAAGCTCGGCCTGATGGACTACTATAAGTTGCGCAATATCCAGTCGGACACCGATATGCGGGCGTCGATTGCCAAAGCCGGCATGACGACGACCAGTCGGAAAACAAGCAATACGGGGTGAGCATTTTCCATTCCTGTTGGAATAGAAACGTTTAATGGGCGGCAACGCAACCGCCGCGTCCACGGAAATCGGCATGAACATTTTTGATCCATTACTGGCCGCCATTGATCTCGGCGACGTGATTCGGATCGCCGTGATTTTCTTGATCTTCGTCGTGCCGGTCATCGCCCAGGCGATAGCGAAGTTCAAGCAGATTCCCCCGCCTAATCAGCGACCTATTCCGCCGCGGCCTCAGCTTGACGAATTTGCCAACGAGATTGAAGATTTTTTACGTCGCGCGGCAGGGCAACAGCAAAAACAGAAAGGCCCTCGTGCAGCCCGTGCCCAACAACAGCCGCAACGCCAACAGCCCGCCGCCGAGCCGGTTAAGGCCGAAGTCGTTGCTGAAAAGCCCGTGGGCGGACAAGTTAGCGAGCACGTTAAAAAATATCTCGACGAAGAGAAATTCACCCAACGCGGCGAGGAGCTGGGCAAGGGCGTCGTTCAAACCGTTCATCAAGAGATTGACCAACATCTGCAACAGGTGTTCAGTCATCCCGTGAGCAAATTGGCGGCCGTTTCCGGCGAGGCGGCAGCCCCGCCCGCGGCCTACGAACCGCCTAATCTCGTCGGCAATGCCGAGGACGTTCCCGAAACATTCGCCACCGGCCTGCTCGAATTGGTCAGCAATCCCGACTCGCTCCGCCAGTCCATTATCCTGAGCGAAATTCTCCACCGGCCCGAAGAGCGCTGGGCTTAGGAAAAATTGCGGATCGGCGCGTGCCGCTTGGCAAAATAGTACGAGCCTTTCTTTCTCGCTGCCAGATGCTTTTTGCTCTGGATGGCCAGACGTGGAAAAAGTCTGGATTTCCTTGGCTAAGGACACTTGGGCAAAGTGATTCTGTGGCGAGCAGCCTAAGTATCTCTCGATAAGCATCGCATAACATCTTATTCTGCAAGCACTTGCGCAATCTGCGAAATTTCGGCGGCTGAATTTGTTGAAAACGATGGATTGACATGTCGAGATATTCCGATATATTGTAGATATGAAAGCCCTTGATGCCGCCAAACCACCGAGCCTTGAACATTTACAGCAGGCTGCCGAGTGCCTGCGGACGTTGGCCCATCCCGTGCGACTTCGGATGGTTCAGCTCATGCTTCGCGAGGAGCTTACGGTTGGGCAACTTGCCGAAGCTTGCCATATCCCAAGTCACATGGCCTCGGAACATTTGCGGACGATGCAACACTGCGGCCTATTGGCTCGACGGCAGGATGGGCGACGAATCATCTATCAGGTGGCAGAGCCAACTTTAGCTCGAATTATGGAGTGTATCGAAAGCCGATTTGGGAACACTTGATAACGAAAGGGGGATTTCATCATGACAATTGAACGCGGTTTGCGATTAGCGGCCGGCGTCGTCGTGCTGTTGAGTGTCAGCTTGGGTTATTTTGTCCATCCGGGATGGCTCCTGCTGACGGCCTTCGCCGGGCTGAATCTGCTACAGTCGGCCTTTACGAATTGGTGTCCGATGGTATGGATTCTGGCTCGCCTGGGATTCAAGCCCTGCATAGCCGGACCAAACAACGCTACAATGCCGGGGCGATGAATACACGGCGATATGACTCAACCATGCTTTCATTAAGAAGGCCAGAAACATGACTTCCCCTACGAATCCAACTGGTCATTGGGCACGATGGATTGCAAAGGCAGCAGTCTTTGCCGCCTTCGTCGCAGCCGTGATCGTGTTGATGCTTTGGCTTGCCGGAAAGTTCTCCGCGAAAGTTCCAAGCGAGACGGCGTCCGCTCGCTCGGAGAAAGAGCATGTTAAGGAACAATTGATCCCGGTGCGGTTGATTCAATTGCCTTTGTCCGAGTCGGCCGTGGGGACGGTCCGCGCGGTTCACGAAACGAGCCTTGGCTCGAAATTGTTGGCTCGCGTCGTTGAAGTTCACCTTAAAGCGGGCCAAAAAGTTCAGGCAGACGATGTTTTGATTCGCCTGGACGATACGGATTTACGAGCCAAAATGCAGCAGGCCTTGGCGGCCGTAGCCTCGGCTGAAGCGGTTCTGACACAAGCGACTAGCGATGAGAAACGGTATGCCGAACTGCTTGCCCCCAAAGCGGTCAGCCAGCAGCAGTACGACAATGCCGTGGCGGCAAAACGCACCGCCGAGGCGGCTCTTCACCATGCCAAGGCGGCGGTCGCGGAAGTACAGAACACGCTCGATTGGGCCACCATCCGTTCGCCCATCGATGGAACCGTCATCGACAAGAAAGTGGACGTCGGCGACATGGTTTCGCCCGGTCAAGTCTTGGTCACGCTTTACAATCCGAAGCGTATGCAGCTTGTCGCGAGCGTTCGAGAATCTTTGACCCGCCGGCTTCAAATCGGCCAAGAAATCGGCGTGCGGATCGAGGGCTTGGACAAACAATGCAGCGGCACGATCAGCGAAATCGTGCCCGAGGCACAATCGGCCAGCCGTAGCTTTCAGGTCAAAGTTACCGGTCCTTGCCCGCCCGGCATCTACTCGGGCATGTTCGGGCGCATTTTGATTCCCGTGCAAACGGAATCCGTTTTGGTCATTCCTCGCCGAGCGGTGCGCGAAGTTGGACAATTGGAATTGGTCGATGTGGTGGCTAACGGACAAACGAATCGCAGGACCATTCGTGTTGGGGCGACGCTTTATGAGGAGGAGTTGAAAAAATTTCCGGAGCTTCTTCGGAACGAACAATATGTGATCGTGCTTTCAGGGCTTCGTGAAGGAGAACAGGTCGTGTTGCCGTCGGCGCAGGAGGCGTCCCGTGACTGAAACGCATTTAACATCCGTTGAACCCCAGCACAACTTCACGAATCGCATCGTGAAGATATTCCTGGAGTCGAATCTCTCGATCATTCTTATTCTGTTGGCTTCTATCGTCGGACTGACTGCGTTGGGATTGACTCCGCGCGAGGAAGACCCGCAAATCGTCGTGCCGCTTGCCGACGTCTATGTGAACTTCCCGGGCCATTCCGCGGCCGAAGTCGAGCAGTTGGTCGCCACGCCGCTGGAAAAGATATTGTATCAAATCGACGGCGTGGAATACGTCTATTCGATGAGCCGCGAAAACCAGGCAATTATCACCGTTCGTTACTACGTGGGAGAAGACCGCGAACGCAGCCTTGTGAAGCTGTACAAGAAAATCGACGAACATATCGATATGGCGCCGCCGGGCGTTACGGGTTGGGTCGTCAAACCGGTTGAGATTGACGATGTGCCCGTGGTAACGCTCACATTAACCGGCGATGCTTCGGATGAAATGAGCCTGCACCGCGTCGCGGAGGAGTTGACGCAGCGATTGGCCGGTGTAAAGGACGTATCGAGGGCGTATATTGTCGGCGGCCGCCCCCGGGCAGTGCAGGTATTCATGGACCCTGACCGGATGGCGGCCTACCACATTTCGCCCTTGGAAATACAGCGAGCAATCCGAGCCGCGAATGCGCGCGCCACCGCCGGGGATATTCGCAACAGGGATCAGTTGATACGCGTCGAAGCAGGGGAACCGTTCAGCGACGCAAAACAACTACGAGACTTAGTCATCTCGGTGTTTGATGGTCGGCCCGTGTTTCTCAAGGATGTCGCCCGGGTTGAGGACGGCCCCGATGAAGTCCGCAATTATGTACGTCATGGTTGGGGGCCGGCACAGGGCTTCACTAAGCATGAATTTTTCCCCGGCACGGTGCTGGGAGAATCACATGCCGCCCTGGCAACGCCATCAAGCGAGCCATCCTCCTCGTATGCGGCTGTTACGATCGCCATTGCCAAGAAAAAGGGCTCGAATGCCGTATGGCTTTCCAATGCCGTGTTGCAAGAGGCCGAGAAATTGCGAGAGAGCATCGTGCCGAGCGATATGCAACTGATTGTCACCCGCAATTACGGTTTGACCGCCAATGAGAAGGTGAACGAACTGGTCGAGGCGTTGGCCGTGGCTATTGTGATTGTCGTTGCGCTATTGACCTTGGGCCTCGGATGGCGTGAGGCGCTGATTGTGGCAGTGGCCGTGCCCGTGGTTTTCGGGCTGACCTTGGCCGTCAATTTGATGCTTGGTTTCACGATCAATCGCGTTACGTTGTTTGCATTGATATTGTCTCTGGGCCTTCTGGTGGACGATCCGATTGTGGACGTGGAGAACATTGTCCGGCATTTCACTCTGCGCAAGAAAGCTACGCGCCGGATTGTTCTGGAAGCCGTGGCCGAAATTCGTCCGCCTTTGATTACCGCGACATTGGCCGTCATCGTCAGTTTTCTGCCGATGTTTTTTATTACGGGAATGATGGGGCCCTATATGCGGCCGATGGCGCTGAATGTGCCGGTCACCATGCTCATGTCGATGCTGGTGGCGTTTACGATTACGCCGTGGATGGCTTACCATGTGCTTCGCCGCAAATACGAGACGGGGGCCGCGAATGGCCATGCGGATTTGCATGATCCCCACGATCTTGACGCAATCAAGCAGTCTCGCTTGTACAAGGTGTTCTACCCGTTGATGGCGCCACTGCTCCATTCTCGGCTGGTGGCATGGAGCTTTTTGCTTGGGATGGTGTTGCTGACGGTTGGGGCAATGGGGTTGGCGGCCATGCGCAGCGTTCCTTTGAAAATGCTGCCCTTTGACAATAAGAACGAGCTGTTGCTCGTTCTGGATTTTGACAAAGGCACCACCTTGGAGCGATCCGATGCGGCAGTGCGAGAATTCGAGGCATACTTTTCCACCGTGCCGGAGGTCGTCGATTACACGAGCTACGTCGGCATCGCTTCACCCATGGATTTTAATGGGCTGGTTCGACATTATTACCTCCGCCAGGGCGACGATGTTGCGGAAGTGCGGATCAATCTGGCAGGCAAGAAGAATCGTTCGCTGCAGAGCCATGCCATTGGCTTGCGGATGCGGAACGATCTACAGGTGATTGCGGATCGGCACCATGCGCGGATGAAACTGGTCGAGACGCCGCCGGGGCCGCCCGTGATTGCCAGCGTAGTTGCGGAAATTTACGGTCAGCCGGATCATCGTTATGAAGAACTGTTGCTGGCCGCCGATACCGTGCGTGCGCGTCTGGCCGTGGAACCCGGCGTCGTGGACGTCGATTGGGTGCGTGAAGCAGCTCAACGCAAGCTCGTTTTTGTAACCGACAAGGAAAAGGCCGCGATCAACGGCATTACCACGGAGCAAATCGCAAACACCCTTCAGGCGGTGCTGGAAGGAGGCGCAGTGGGCGTGGTGCGCAGCGAAACCGAACGTAATCCGTTGCGGATCGAATTACGGCTTCCGTTGGAACGGCGAACAAACGCTTCCGACTTAAGCCGAATCGAAGTTCAAGGCAGCGGCGGTCAGCTTGTTTCCCTGGCCGAGTTGGGCCGCTGGGATACAACCCGCGTGGATCAGATGATTTATCACAAGAATCTCCAGCGTGTAGCCTACGTGTTCGCGGAGACCGCGGGCCGCCCGCCGGCCGACGTGGTCGTGGACGTCTTGGCAGATAAAACAAAAAGTCCCGTTCCCTCCGAGCACATTAAGAACATCGGCAATGGCTGGTTGGCCGAAAATCCTCCCCGCCCCGTTGACCAGCGCACGTTCCTGTCGAACGGAAGCGGCGTTGACTGGGGGTTAAAGCCGGGGTTTGTCGTCGATTTTGCCGGCGAAGGAGAGTGGAAGATCACGCTCGATGTGTTCCGCGACCTGGGGTTGGCTTTCGGGGCAGCCATGATTGGGATTTACATCCTCCTCGTGGCGCAGACAGGTTCGTTTGCCATACCGGTGGTGGTTATGCTTGCCATTCCGTTGACGATTCTGGGCGTCATGCCGGGGTTCTGGCTCCTCAACGTCCTGAACGCCGAACAGGTAGGCGGTTTCCTCAATCCGGTCTATTTCACCGCCACGGGCATGATCGGCATGATTGCCCTGGCCGGTATTGTGACCCGCGATTCGATTATATTGGTCGATTTCATTCATCTGTCGTTGGCTCGCGGGCGTTCTTTGTTTGATGCGATTATGGAGAGTCGCGTGGTGCGTCTGCGGCCGATTTTGTTGACCGCCTGCGCGGCGATGCTTGGGGCCGTACCGATCATTATCGATCCGATCTTCTCCGGGCTGGCGTGGTCCCTTATTTTTGGGCTATTCGCCTCGACGCTCTTCACACTGTTTGTAATTCCCATCACCTATTGGCTTCTGTATGCCAACAAACCCGGTCACGGCCTGCCGCAATCATCGCTAGAAGAGGAAGAACGGCATTGACCAAGAAAACGCAAAACGGCGTCGATTGGTTAAGGATCGACGCCGTTTGCGATATTTTCCGGAGCTAAGAGCTTCCAGCTATTTTTCTTCGCTGTGCTTACTGCACAAAATTAGAGGCTCTTGCCGACGATGCGGACGAGGTCCACGGTGCGGTTCGAGTAGCCCCATTCGTTGTCGTACCAACTGACGAGCTTGAAGAACTTATTGCTCAGCTCGATGCCGCTTCCGGCGTCGAAAATGCTGGAGCGGGGGTCGTGGATGAAGTCACTGCTGACCATTTCGTCCTCGGTGTAGCCCAAGATGCCCTTCAGGTACGTCTCGCTCGCCTTCTTCATGGCGGCCTTGATCTCGGCGTAGCTGGTTTCCTTGACCGTGCGAACCGTCAGGTCGACGACGCTGACCGTGGGCGTCGGGACGCGGAAGGCCATGCCGGTGAGCTTGCCCTTTACCTCGGGGATCGCCAGGCCGACGGCCTTGGCGGCGCCGGTGGTCGAGGGGATGATGTTGATCGCAGCGGAACGGCCGCCTTTCCAGTCCTTCTTCGACGGGCCATCGACCGTCTTCTGGGTGGCGGTGTAGCTGTGGATCGTCGTCATCAGGCCTTCTTCGATACCGAAGCCTTCCTTCAACAGCACATGGACCACGGGGGCCAGGCAGTTGGTGGTGCAGCTTGCGTTCGAAATGATGTTGTGCTTGGCCGGATCGTACTTGTCGCCATTGACGCCCAAGACGATGGTGATGTCTTCGTTCTTGGCAGGGGCCGAGATGATGACCTTCTTCGCGCCGGCATCGAGATGTCCCTTGGCCTTCGTGGCGTCGGTGAACAAGCCGGTCGACTCGACGACGATGTCAACCTTCAGGTCTTTCCAGGGCAACGCGGCCGGGCCTTCTTTGATGGCCAAGCACTTGATCTTTTGGCCGTTGACGACCAACGTGTCGTCTTCGGCGACGCTGGGGCTCGACTTCTCGCTGCTGACCGTGCCGGGGAACTTGCCCTGGATCGAATCGTACTTGACCAGATAGGCGAGATTATCGGCGGGAACTAGATCGTTGACGGCCACGACTTCGATTTCCTTGCCTAGCAAGCCTTGATCGCAAATTGCGCGGAAGACCAACCGACCGATGCGTCCGAAGCCATTGATACCAACTCGAATTGCCACGTGTGTTTCTCCTTCTTTGCTCTTATCGTAAAACAGGCCCCCTCACGTTGCGGGGCGATACATTTCTTGACTCGGCCGACGCTCGGCCTTCGACAAGTAAAGAACTCATTATTATAGCCGCCGGAAAACCGGGGGACAACGGGCGGAAAAGGGAATGCGATGCCCCTCTTTCGGCTACTTTCCATCCAATACCTGTACCATCCCCAGGGGGTGGTCTTTTTGCTGATGAAGGGATAGTATGGCGACTTTCACGCTTGTCTTTTCGCCAAGCCTCTTGTTGTTTGGAACCATATCGGACAGGAACAAAACGCACCATGTACAGAAACTGGGTGTTGCTCGCGATTTTATCGTTCGTCGTAGGAATTGTTCCGAGTGCGTTGGCTGTGGAGGCAAAAGATGATGTTAGGGCGAAAATCGCCAAGCTAGAGGCGAAATATTTTGATCCGATTTTGTCAACCCACGAAGTGGAAAGTCTGCTTGGACAACTGTCCCATTCGGAAAAACGCTCCGAAGCGTTGGAGAAATTGACCGAACAAGGCCAAGGCTGTCAGGATCGGATCGTCAAGTTCGCCGCCAAGTCGGCCGACCTCGAAGCTCGAGACGCTTGCACACAAGCCGTCATCGCCTTGGATTGTGCTTATCAGGACAACGTCCTAGAGCAAGGACTCGGTGATCTATATCGCAAAAATGCCAAGCAGTTATTGCCGGACTATTGGCAACGATTTCGCAAAGATCCGCATGACATGCGTGCCGTGGCCATGTTGATCAGCGCCGATCCCGAGGTTGTTTGTGGCGAGCTAGACAAGAATTGCCGCCTTGATGTGCTTCGTTATCTTTTCTTGCGTTTGCGAGAAATTCGGTCCTACCCTGATATGGAGCACGGCAAGCCGGCCGTCAGCGATCCTTTCGTTCAGAAAAACATTTTTCGTTTCAGTCTTGACGAAGCCACGGCGACGGTTCGTGACGTTTTTCCCGAATTTCGATGCCGGCGCATCATTGGGCACATGGAATGGTGTCGTGTTGATCTCGTTCGGGGAATTTGCAGGCCCGATTGGCAAGATGCATGTAAAGAAGCCAAGAAACGCGGTCAGGAATGGCCCGACTGGCTTGGCGATCCTGAGAAATACTGGCATGCCACGCTTTACAATCGCCTTTTTCATTTCCGCTATGAATCTCCTCATGATATTCGCATGATGCGATGCAGTTGTTATCGGCAAGAAAGCGCGGTCGTCACTTCGTTCAAGATCTACCCGGCAATCGGCTACTTCTTTTACGGCACCTTCAATTACCCGGAGTATATTGTTTGCCCGTTGCCTGAATTGATCATCCCCTTGGAATACGAACAGGCCATGGCAGAGGGGAGATCGGCGGTTTGGCTCAAGCCTTACATGCCCTCTCGGTATGGATGGTTCAAACATCCCATCGACAACCAAGCGGCGCCCAAGCGGGCGGGCGAGGAGCAGGATTTTCCGAGCGGTGTCGTGCCCATTGCACCGCGCGAGAATCCAAAACGTGCGCAGGCATTGCCCGCCAATGCCGTTTCGCTGGCGATCTTGCCGCCCCGCATAAAGGCGGATGCGTCATCACAAGCCCGTGAAGCCGCCGAATTGGCCTGCGATCGCCTGGGGCAAGAATTGGATCTCAACGGCATCGCCAAAGTTGTGAATCGGACGGAATTAGACGCCGTATTGAAAGAGCGAGCGATGACAGCCGGCGACTCTAAAACGATGCTTAGCTACGACGCCATGGCGCGTTTGGAAATCGATCTGGATCATAAACCGCCGCAAAGCCGGCTGGCGTTGATTGATCTTTCCGCGGGCACGTCGTTGGGCGACAAAGGATTTGGATGGCCCATCGTCGAGGCCGATGTGCCGGCCATGATCGAGCTTTGCCGGACCGCTTTGAAGGACACCTTGAAGGACGGGAAACAAAGGCCGCTCAAAGTGCGACTTCTTGGCCTCGGCGATGAGGGAACAGCTCCGCGCATGCGGCCCTTGGGCGACCGCTTATATGAGGCCTTCCAAAAGTCGTTGAGCTCCTCCAACCGCATTTTGGTTGTGCAACACTTGGAAGCCGGATCGGCCAAGGAGGAATCGCTGTTGGCGGCCCTGGGGTTAAGTCGGCTGCCGGGCGGACGGCAATTTTCGCCCCAAGCCGACGTAACGATTGAGCTTCGAGTGGCGGAACACGACGCGGCCGGCAAGAGTTTTCAGGAAACGCCCGTGGAAGTCGGCGTTCGTCTGTGGAAGGGGGAAAATTCGGAAGGCGAATGGACCAACACTTCCTGCACCGTTCAAGCCTTTGACGCCGCGATTGGCCGTGCTTGGGATTCGTTGTCGAAATCGCTCGGTCAAATCACACCCGGGGCAATTACCAAATCGCTGGACGACATGACGACGTGCCGCCGGCAAGCCGAGGCGGAGCTCAAGACCGCGATGGCCGTTGACCCTCATTTGCCTAAAGAGAAGCGTTTTTTGCAGCAGATCGAGCATCTTGACGCGGCGTTGAAGATTGATCCGACATTGGAGCCAGCCGCCTTTCTTTTGGTGCAAACGTTGCGTAGCTTGGTGCTAGTTCGAGGCGTCAAGCCGGAAGCCGACGAGTATCAGCTCAGGCTGGCCGAAGAGGCGGTTCGTTATATCGAGCGTTTTCCTGGTGATTGGATGCATCGTGCACAGGTTTGTTATCTTGGTTGCCAAGCTATTTATTTCACGCCCATGCGTTTGTTGGTAGACACGCAATATCGTTTCGTCATCAAGATAACGCCCGAGCTGCGCCGGATGATGGTCGAAACCAAGCGGCTTTTCGAGGCATCGTTAGCAGAAGACCTGCACGGCTTTTGCGGGTGGCGAGCGGATGATTTTGCCTCGAAAGAAAATGGAGACATGGATTTCATACGCTTCCCCTCCCAGGGCGCCGCTTTCGTGATGCCGATGCTGTATCGCGGCATGATGTTGTCGAAGATCCCGCCTTCGGAACGGCAAGCGTGGCTCGATGTGTTGACGCGACAGTGTGATAGCCAAGCCGCGAAACTTGCAAAAATCAAACCTCGACATCCCAACGACACGTTGGTGAAATATGCATTCATCCAGGTCGAAGCCGCTGAATTGGCTCGGCTGGATGATCAAATAGATTGGGCGAAACAGCAGATCGACCGATGCCTGAAGCTGCGCAAGAAGAATCCATCGGCATTTTATGACGGATTAGGCGACACACGGCGGATTATTCTGTCTGTGACCTGCGATCCGAATCTCATGGAAGAATTTGACAAGCTATCCTCTCCTGCTTGGGGTTCTATCGATGGTCACCATCTTGATATCTTCGGCAAGGGCGAGCTTCCTTCAATGCCCAAGGCCATCATCGAATACGATGCTCCAGACTCCACCGGATGGCCTAATATCCGCGCCTTGGCCGAAATTGGGCAACGGTATTACGTCCTTGTCACGAAACCGAAGCTGGTCTTCGGATACATCTCACTCGATGCCCAAGGTCGGCCGATCGGCAAGCTCGAAAAAATTACCAATACTGTTCAATCAACCACTACTCGCACTTGGCGGCCGTTTACATTACTGCCGACGCCTGAAGCGAAGGGCAAAGTTGAAGTCCTTTGCGCCGAAGCGTGTTACGACAAAATTTGCGTCGGCACTCGCGAATCAGGGCTCATGGTTTACGATCCCCAAAAGGAAAAATGGAAAATCTATGGCGCGGCAGAAGGCTTGCCTTCCTGGTCCGTCGAATCCATTTGGCCGATCGGCGATAACCTTGTGTTCTGTGTTTCCGGCGCAGGGCCTAACAACATGGCATCCCATTACACGCTCGACCTTGCCGGCGGCAAAGTGACATTTTTACGTCACACCCCCGTCCCGCCTCGTTTGCCGCAAGGTTTTTTGTCGATGTGGCGCAACGAGAAACAGTGGATGGGCATTACCAAGGACAGCATGTGGCTGGATTTGTTGAGTCCGAATGCCAAACAGAACAAAATCGCATGGCCTTCCTTCCCAGAATACTGGAGGGCCGCGAATGACAGCCTGGGAGTTCATGCAGCAACCATTCTCGATGGAAGGCACTTTTTCATCGGGTATACGACTCTCGTTGAACACGATGCCTTGGGAAAGAATCTCCATCAATGGTGGGTGGCTCCCGGTGAATTCCAAGTTAAGTTGGATCTCTACAAAACGCCGTTAGATATGCCGGTTCCGCAAGATCCGCAGATAACGGCCTGCGGCCGATTGTTGATATTTCGCGGATCCAGTGATAAGGGTATTGTCGGCTATGATCCTGCGGCCGACACTTGGTATGGCCCCCTGAATGCCGAATGCGGCGGGGCAGAACGGTTTCTAGGTACGTCGCGCGGCGTTTGGGCCGAGACCGTGCAATCCCATCAGTTGTTGTATATCCATGCCGATGATTTGATGGAAACTGCCAAACAAATGGAACGCGTTTACACTACGCCGGAGTATCTGGAACGCCGTCAACGTTGTTTCGATGCGATGCCAACGCAGGAAAAGGTAGGTTTTCTGATGGCCATGCATCAATACGCCGCCGCTGAAAAGATGCTGGCCGAATATCGCAAAACCACCCCGCTGAATGAAGCGGGGTTAGTCATGGAAAAAGCAATCAAGGAGATCCGGGAAAAACACAAAAACTGAATGATATTCCATCCGCAATGAACTATTGCCTGCCAGGTAGTTCATGCCGTAATAGCCGGAAGCTAACAGATTCCGAGATGTGCATGGATTTACGGTCGTATTCCGAGATCTGTCAGCTCCAGTCGATTCGTCCGTAAGGTGTTGACCGCCTGGGGGGCAACAGAAATCAACCGCTTCGCATTCTATGGATGCCGACATTGCCGATGATCTCCGATTCAACCGCAAACAGGGCTGTTCTTGCCGAGTTTGCTGACTGATTGACTGCAAAACGATCATTGGCAAAGCAGGACGTAATTGGAGTTGCACGAGCGACTATTTATCGGCAGCCGGCTCGGGAAGCCCTTCGTCTTTTTCTTTCTTCGGGCGTTTTGCGGGGCGTTTGGGCTCACCTTTGGCGGGCGCACCTTTCTTTTTGACCCCGGCCAACGGTTCGGCCAAGTCAATTTTTACTTCCGTCGCTTGAGCTAAACCGGCTTGGTTGGGCATGGTCATGCCCTTGATCGAGGCCTTGTCGCCTTTGGAAGCGAGGAGATAGTTCGAGCATTTCACGGTGATCGTGGGTTCGGAGGTCAGCTCCAAGGGCAGCAGGCCGCGCCCTGTGTTTACCGAGAACTTGCCGCCGCGTGCGGTTTTCAACGAGCCGACGATTCGATAGGAGCCGGCGGGGATTGCTCCGCCTTTGCCTTTGCCGGCACTTTTGCCCGCGGCGCCTTTGGCTGCGCCGCCCTTGGCTGCGCCGTGTTTGGCTGGTTTGGCGTCCGCACCGGCTCCGTCATCAAAACCGGCTCCTTCATCTTCACTTCCAGGCGGGAAGAGTCCCGGCTGTTTTTGCGGGGAAAACGAAACGATGGTCAGCTTATCCACTTTTTCCTTTAACGCGCCGCGATCATCGACGTCGGCCTCAAATTCGACAGCTAGATCAGCCTGGAGATAATCGGCGGCGGCCGTGCCGGTAACCGTGACCTTGGCGTTTTGTGGAATAGCCACGCGCCACGGCTGGCGGTTTTTATCGTCGAGGACCAGAATTCCACCCTGCATGGAACGTTCGATCACGCCTTCGATTTCCGCCGGCTGCATTTGGGCCCCGGCTCCGCCTTGTCCGCGGCGCTGATTACCTCCGAATTGGGCCTGCACTGCCGACGCTAAAACAACGACTAGAGCAAGAGCAAGAAAGAGGCGGGATAACATGGGCGGGCTCCTGTGACTTTCTGTGCGACGGCCATGGGGTGTGCAGGCCGTGCAAATGTGAACCAAAGGGGTGCAGGGACTGTCGTAACCAACAAGCGAGTCCCTTTGCGCATTACTGCCTTCTTTCAGGATACCCCTCTTTCCTCCGCTTGAACAGAACTTTTTTAGGAATTTCATTATAATCCCTACCCTGACCGGCTATTGTTGCCTGGGTGGTTTTGGGTCTAGAATAGAAGGCAAGGAGCCTTTTTCCCATAGAAGGGGGGCAACCGCTCATATTCCTAGCAAGTTTGGGTTGGCGGTATTCCCTCCGCGATGACGGCATTGGTTCATACTTTCTCCACACTTTTTCCAAGTTTCAGCGACCATGAATCCCACAGACAAGCAGATTACAGTTCCACAGTTCGTTGCCATGAAAGCGGCGGGGCAGAAAATCACGATGTTGACTGCCTACGATTATGCCATGGCGGGTTTGGTTGATGCGGCGGGGATTGAAGGCATTTTGGTGGGCGATAGTCTGTCGATGGTCGTCCAGGGTCATAGCACGACGCTGCCGGTAACCTTGGAGGAAATGATTTACCATGCCGAGATGGTCGGCCGGGCGGTGCGTCACGCGCTGGTGGTCGTGGACATGCCGTTTCCCAGTTTTCACCTTGGCCCCTACAAGGCCATTGAGAGCGCCGGGCGTATCTTGAAGGAAAGCCGCTGTCAGGCCGTGAAGCTTGAGGGCGGCGTGGAGCAGTCCGAGGTGATTGCGGCGCTGGTTTCGGCGGGTATACCCGTAATGGCCCATTGCGGATTGCGGCCGCAGAGCATTCACCAACTCGGCGGTTATCGCGTACAGCGTGACGAACGGCAGTTGCTGGCCGACGCCCAAGCGGCGGAGATTTCCGGCGCCTTTGCGATTGTGTTGGAATGTATGCCGGCCGAGACGGCGGCGAAAATCTCGGCTTCGATCCAGATACCCACGATCGGGATCGGCGCTGGCGCGGGCTGCGACGGCCAGATCCTGGTGGTCAACGATATGCTGGGTTTGAATTCCGGCCATGTGCCGCGTCATGTAAAACAATACGCCAATCTGAAGGACACGGTCGTCAAGGCAGTCAGTCAGTATCGCGACGAGGTTCGCCAAGGCACATTCCCCGGCAAGGAACAGACGTTTAAGTAAGCGGAAGAAAGGCCCGATGGTGCGTATTGATAGAATTCTGCACCAACACGCGGGGTCGTCTAAAAATCGAGCGAAATCGAGGAGTGGCCAAGAAAATGCCTTTAGACAGGGCATTTCGGCAGGTATAATGCCGCTCGTCGTGGTCTGGGTCTGAAAACAGCGCGTAAGCGAAATTAATTGTGGGCGGGCATCGCAAGCTGTTGGCGTGCAATGGAGTTACGGCAATTTTTCAGGCATTTAATTATTGTGGAAATTTCCCGTAAATCGCGGAATTAGACTTACGACGAATTGGTCGGCGCGGGCCGTTGTTGCAAGTGCTGGATTTTATGCGGTTTGCGTGATGGTGGCGTTGGCCTTCGATCGACGCAAAGGCCATTTGCACTCAGGTTCCGTAGCGCGGAGCGCCAGGTTGATTAGCGCGTAGGCGCGGGGTTAAATTGGGGTCGATTTTGGAGCGAAAAGAGGCAGAAAGGGTGGCGGTTTTATTGTCGTGCAATGGCAGATGGTGTCAGGTACGGAGTACCAGACCTACTACAATTGAGGAAGATCACAAAAATGAGAGACAATGATCTACGTTCATGGACAGGAGGGTTCGAGGATCTTCACCATTATCAGTTGTTTTGTGAGTTACTCAATCAATCAGAGGACTGGGAGAAGGTTCCGGCACTCGTCCCATATTCTACGACTGGGTTACAAGAGGCCTGGTACAGACATAAGGAGACAGCAGAAGTATGGCTTCTAGTAGAGCCTGACGCCCCCTTTTCAGGCCTTTGGCAGTCAACGCAATTAGCAAACGATAATCAATAAGGAGCATCCGCAGCGCACTATCAGAGATGTTATTGTCCGATTCATCATGGTGCGTCGCGGATGCACCCTACGGCTGCTCAATCCATGAAGAGCTTTGGGTTGACTTTGAAGCGATCGCATAGCTTCCGCAGATGGTCCACGGTCAGCGAGCGTTCGCCGCGCAGGATTTTCGAGCCCATGCTGGGATGAACGTCTAATAGCCGGGCGAGGTCGGAAGCGTTCATGTCGTTTTCTTCGAGCAAATGCTTTAGGGAATCCAGTCCGCTAATGCCCGACGTGTCGATGGCGTGGTGCTG
>CAYWGR010000095.1:0-667 GCA_964458015.1 uncultured Planctomycetaceae bacterium | reverse complement strand
ATTCGTAGGCTTGGACTAGTTGGACCAGTGTTTCGAGATATAGCGATTGTCCTTTCGTCAGCTTTCGTGCGGCCATTAATTGGTCGATGGTCTCAACGGTGCTTTCGTAATGAGCGTCGTCCTGAATCGCTTGCGGAGGCATCAGATGGACAATGTCTGCAAATCGGCCGGGCAAGTCACTTGCATCAAGATGTTTGTAGGTGGACATGCGCTAATCCTTCCATTTGTTTTCGCTGTACGCCTTGTGCGTCAGGACCGCTCGGATATTCACGAGTCGGTAATCGTATCGGATGCGGGCAATAAGCCGGTATTTGTTGCCGCTCACGGAATTCCCACAACATTTTTAGGCTAATCGCCCGAATTTAGACGTTTTGTCTCAATTTGAGGCATTCGTCAAGAGCTACTTGAACGGTTACGTCCGTGATGCATCGTCAATGATGTTCGTTGAGTCATTTATTATGGTGCGTCACGGACGCACCCTACGGCTCTCTTGCGGAGATGAGAATGGAAGGCGTTGGGTGTGGCGATCCGCCCTCACCCCCGGCCCCTCTCCCGCAAGCGGGCGAGGGGAGAAGAGTTCATCTATCAGGGATGATATTTCGCCATTCGTCATGGTGCGTCGCGGACCTGTCATTTATACACAACTTTTCATCCTCCGGAAAGATTT
>CAYWGR010000094.1:6200-21927 GCA_964458015.1 uncultured Planctomycetaceae bacterium | reverse complement strand
TGCTGCCAGCGGTGCAATCGGCGCGCGAGGCGGCGCGACGATTGCAATGCAGCAACAATTTGAAGCAGCTCTCGCTGGGTTGCCTCAACCATGAAAGCACCCACGGCTTCCTGCCAACCGGCGGCTGGGGATGCTTCTGGCTTGGTGAACCTGATCGCGGTGTTGACAAGCACCAACCTGGCGGTTGGCTCTACAACATCTTACCCTACCTTGAGCAGCAATCTCTACGCGATCTGGGAGTCGGCAAATCCGACGCCGATAAGAAGACGGCCCTATTGACGCTGGTCCATACGCCCCTGGCAATGATGAACTGTCCCAGTCGGCGACCCTCCGTTCTATATCCGAACGCAAGTACCTATCTTGCCGCGCATGGTGATGTGAAGTTTGTGGGCTACAATGCCGGCGGAGTCTACAACAACGCAGCGAACAATGTGGTGGCTCGCGGCGATTACGCCGGTAATGCCGGCAGCATTACGCCGTGGGCATGGGGAGGGCCTGAAAGTTTAGATGGTGAAACGGCCGGCTTCGCAAAAGGAGGCACTGCTGGCGACCTCGTGTTCAATGGCGTGCTGTTTCTTCGCAGCCAAACGACGACGTCAGACATTCGCGATGGAACAAGCAATACATTTCTAGTAGGCGAAAAATTTCTTGCCCCCGAGAATTACGCCACGGGGTTAGACGGCTCTGATAACGAAAATATGTACACCGGTTTCGACTGCGACACAGACCGCTGGACATTTGAAACCGATCTGCCTCGACAGGATCAGCCAAGTTACTCCAACATCTATTGTTTCGGCAGCGCACATGCCGCTGGTTTCAATATGGCCTTCTGTGATGGTTCGGTGCGATCGATCAGCTACTCGATCACCGCGAACGTCTATTGTTGTCTTGGCAACCGTAAAGATGGCCAGCCCATCGACAGCAGTCAGTTTTGATAAACCTTCCTCCACATTTCCTTCCTTTGTATTTATGGAGATAGACTTCGATGAAAAAGATTTCACGTCGTAAGTTATTGAGAATCGGTGCTGCAAGTGCGGCCAGTGCCATGGTGACCCCCTATTTTATTCATTCAGGCATTTTGGCGGCTGACGGGAAGCCGGGGCCCAACGAACAGGTTGCCGTCGGTGTTATTGGCGTCGGTTGTCGTGGGGCGTATCTGATCGATCAGATGCCGGCTATGGCGAGAATTGTTGCCCTGTGTGACTGCAATTTGCCGCATGCGGAAGCGTGTAAGGCTTTGAAGAAAGCGAACTGGCCTGTCTATCAAGATTACCACAAGGTGCTGGACCACAAAGAGATTGACGGTGTGATCGTGGCCACAGGCGAGTTCCAACGCATACAGCCCTGCATCCAAGCCTGCCAAGCGGGCATGGATGTTTACGCCGAAAAACCGTTGACCCTTTACATCCGTGAAGGACGCGCGTTGGTTAATGCCGTGCGAAAGTACAACCGCGTTTGCCAGGTGGGAACGCAACAGCGATCCATGGCCATCGACCGAGTTGGATGTGAGTTTGTCCGCACCGGCGGTTTGGGCAAGATCAAGGAAGTGCTTGCCAGAACGTATTCCGGGCCCGACAATTGTCTCCCATTGCCCGAAGAGAAGATTCCGGCGGGACTAAACTGGGATTTGTGGCTAAGTCAGGCGGCGGATCGGCCGTTCAATAACCAGTGGTTGGGCTGGGAACATTGGTACGACTTTACCGGTGCTTGGATGACGAATTGGGGTGCGCACGGTATCGATATGATCCAGTGGGCGATGGGTGTGGACGATGCCGGGCCAGTGGAAACACGACCATTGACACCCGGTGCGAGCGGCCAATGCGAAATGCGCTATGCCAACGGCGTGCTGGTTCGTTTTGTTTTGGGACCCGACAACGATGTGCATTGCGGGCCGCACGGCGGCGCCATTTTTGTGGACGAAAAGGGAAAACTTGAGATCAACCGCAACAAGCTTTCTTCAAACCCAGCGGAAATCGCCGAGGAACTGTATAAAAAAGTTAACAAGGCTGAGGAAGAAGCAAAATGGGGCATCAACGGATCGTGCCAAGCTACCGGACATATCCAGAATTGGTTCGATTGCATGAAAACACGTCAGAAGCCGAATGCCGACGTTGAAATCGGCCATCGAACGATCACCGCGGCGCACGTGATGAATATTACTCGCCGGCTTGGGCGCGCGCTGAAGTGGGATCCTGCCAAGGAGCAGTTCATCGGCGACGATGAGGCCAATGCACTTACAGAGCGAGTTCGTCGCAAAGGCTATGAATTGCCCAATATTGGATAAAAACCCTCTCCACTTGCTCCACTCTCCATCTGGTAGAGTGGAGTCCCGCAATCCTTTAGTTTCACCCACCAAACCTTCATTCCAGGAGAACGTCTCCATGTCGCATAAGATATCTCTTCCCTGTTGTTGCACGGTGATTGCCTTGCTAGCAGCATGTCTGATCTCCAGCGATTTTGCACAAGCTGAAACACCAGCAGTGACATTCTCGAAACGCTGCCTAATCTATGATATGAACGAAGGCTGTGCCGTGGCCGACGTGAACAAGGATGGCAAACCAGATATTGTTGCTGGCGAGCATTGGTATGCCGCTCCCGACTTTATTCCACGCCCTTTGCGACAAATCACGAACGCTTGGCCTGATACATTGGCGTCCAATGGTGACCACCTCCAGGATATCGATGGCGACGGATGGGTCGATGTCATCTCGAACGGTTGGAAGGACAAGGAAATTGCCTGGTATCAAAATCCCGGCGCCGACGGAGTATTCACAGCCGGGCGTCGCACGGCATTTGCTCGGCCCGAGCATGTGTTGGGAGAGACTGGCTATGATACCGAAGCCATTGCCCTGCACGCTTGGCCACGCCATGTGTTGGGAAAGATTGGCAGCGCGGAATGTATTGCCCTGCATGATCTTGATGGCGACGGTCGGCCAGAGATTTACGTGAACGGCTTAGGAGACAAAAGCGAACTCTACCGAATCGTTAAAGATGCGCAGGGACATCCATCGTTGCAGGCGGCGGTCAGCCAATTTGGCAGCAGTCACGGTTATGCGTTTGGCGACATCAATGGCGACGGACGTGAGGACATTCTTACAACAGCCGGTTTCTATGAGCAACCAAAGGACAAAAGTGATATTTTCACGAAACAATGGAAATTTCACCCGGAGACAGCACTGCATACGTCACTTGCAACTTGTCCCTTCATTGTGGCCAAGCTGACTGACAGCGGACGCAACGACATTATTTGGAGTCAGGCGCACGACTACGGCATCTATTGGTGGGAACAGGGCATGCCGAAGCCGGATGGGACCACGACCTGGACGGAACACGTTATCGACAAGTCGTGGTCGCAAGCCCATGCAATGGTTTGGGCTGATATCGATGGAGACGGTCAGCCGGAATTGATCGCCGGTAAGAGGACGCGTACACATATCGCCCCTAACGGCGATCCTGGATGCAAAGAATCCGGTTGTCTTTACTATTACCACTGGAACAAAGCCGGACGGACGTTTACGCGACATGTGATCTGCGATCCAAGCGAGGATATCGGTTTGGGCATGCAGATTGCCGTGGCCGACTTGAACGGCGACCATCGGCCGGACATTGTCGTATCTGGCAAGACCGGCACATGGATTTTGCTGAATGAAGGGCAAGATAAAAGTCGCCCGTAGTGGTTGTACTTTAGCCCATGTAAACGCCGGTTGAAAAGTGTGGCGCAGGCTGGTTGAAAAACGTGGCGATGAGGATGTAAGAAGACTCTATTGTAACTCCGGGGTTAGGGGAAAGAAAGAAGATTCCCTGCTCGAGGGCAGGGCCGGTTAAAACGGTGGATTTGGTTAGAAGGATTCGTTGTTTTTCTGCAGTTCTACTGATGTTTCCGCTGTTTTTCGGCCAGTCGAATGACGACAGGCGTCCTTCAACCGAAAGCCCCCGGCGACGGTCGAGCATGTCCAGCGAAAGTTGGGTGTGTCCGAACGTCGGGCGTGTGGGGCTCTTGGTCAGTGCCGTTCAGGCCAGCGGTATCAGCCTTTGGAGGGCGAGGAAGAGAAACGCTTGATTGCTGAGATGTTGGCTTTGGTGGGCCAGCATCCTCGGTACGGCTATCGGCGGATTTGGGCTTTGGTAAGGAAAGCGGGGTGGAAGGTGAACCGAAAGCGAATCTGTCGACTATGGCGTCAGGAAGGGCTCAAAGTGCCGCACAAACAGCACAAAAGGCGACGATTCCCGTTACTCGTTTCGGTCACATAGCTCTAGCGATCGGGCCAAGTCACGGTTGGCATAATACCAATCAACACAACGGCGGAGACCTTCTTCAATCCGTATTTGAGGCTTCCAGCCAAGTAGTCGGGCGGCTTTTGAAACATCGGCCCAGGTCATAGGTACATCGGCGGGATGGGCCGGGCGATATTCGATCTGCGGCTTATTGCCAGTCAACTCCGCAATTTGTTCAATCACCGCATTTAAGGATGAAACATAGTTCCCACCAAGGTTGATTACTTCATAGCCCAGTGGCTTAATGGCGGCAATGGTTCCCGCTGCAATGTCCTCGACGAAAGTGAAGTCGCGGCTTTGCGTTCCATCGCCAAAGACAAGGATCGGTTCTCCCTCGGCAATCCGTCGGATGAAGCGAAAAACGCTCATGTCGGGCCGGCCTGCGGGTCCGTAGACCGTGAAATAACGAGGAATGGAAACGTCGATCCCATGCAAGTGGTGATAGGTATAAGCGATGGCCTCGGCGGCTTTCTTCGAGGCCGCATAGGGCGACAACGGCCGATTCGTATCGGCGTCCTCGCGAAAGGGCACTTGATTGTGTTTTCCGTAAAGACTGGAGGTGGAGGCCAGCAAGAACTTTCGGACGCCCGACCGCCGACAAAGATCCAGCAGGTTTAGTGTGCCTTCACAATTGGCCTGGAAATAGATCCAGGGGTTTGTGACGGAGGGCTGCACACCGGCGCGGGCCGCTAGGTTGATCACGGCCGCAAACGGCGGTTCAGATCCAGGGGCAGCGAATAGCGGCTCCAGGGAATTGCGGTTGGCAATGTCGAGTTGATGGAATGTGAAATGATCACGCGGTTGAAGTCGCGCCAGCCGCCATTGTTTCAACCGAGGATCGTAGGCATCGTTGAGATTATCGATTCCCACCACTGTATGACCGGCTTCGAGCAACAAATCGGCTACTTTCGAGGCGATAAAGCCGGCACAGCCGGTCAGCAAATAACGTTCGGGCATTATTGATGTTTCCTGGGTTGTTTGTCAGGCTTTGCAGATTTTCTCGCGACCTTCGCGGACGTTCTTTGTGGCATTTCGCGTGTCGATTACCAACGGCGAATACCGCACGATAAAGTCGTAATCGTACGCGGAATGGTCGGTTGCAATCAATACGCAGTCTTGGCTGGCCAGGAACTCTGCCGTTAGCTGAGAACTGTCCAGTGAAATGTTTCCGTGATGACGCATCTGCGGCAAATGGGGGACATGCGGATCGTTGTAAGAAATCACAGCGCCGCCCTTCTTCAGTAGATCTATGAGGACGAAAGAAGGGCTTTCCCGTGGGTCGTCCACGTCTTTCTTATAAGCGATACCTAGCACGCAAACCTTACTGTCCCGCAACGGCTTGCACTGCTGGTTCAGCGCCCACATCAGCCGGTCCACCACATATTGCGGCATGTTGGTGTTGATTTCGCCGGCCAGTTCGATGAATCGCGTTGTCATGCCATGACACCGGGCAAGCCAAGTCAGGTAGAAAGGATCGATGGGGATGCAATGTCCGCCCAGTCCCGGTCCAGGGTAAAACGCCTGGAAACCAAATGGCTTGGTTTTCGCGGCTTCGATTACTTCCCAAACATCGATGCCTATGCGATCGAACAACATTTTTAACTCGTTGACCAGGGCGATATTAACCGCGCGGTAACTGTTCTCCAAAATTTTACATGCCTCGGCAACCTCCCATGAACTGACGGAGATCACTTCTGGCATTCCTTGGCGATAGAGTTGTATGGCAAGTTTTAGGCTAGTTAGGTCGGAGCCGCCGACAACCTTGGGAATATTGCCTGCCGTAAAGTCGGGATTGCCTGGATCTTCCCGCTCGGGGCTGTAGGCCAGGTAGAAATCCTTGCCCAAGGTGAGCCCGGACTTCTGCAAGATCGGTAAGACCACATCCCGTGTCGTTCCAGGATACGTCGTGCTTTCCAACACGATGAGTTGGCCAGACCGAAGATGAGCCGCAATTTCACGGGCCGTTCCTTCAACATAGAGCAAGTCCGGATCTCGACTTGCATTCAAGGGCGTAGGGACGCAAATCAGCAACACATCGGCTTCTACTAGTCGATTCATGTCGGCCGTGGGAGTAAATTTGCCTTTATTTACGCATTGGCTAATCCACTCAGACGGTATGTGTTCGATATAACTTTGCCCTGCTTGCAGACGCTGAACTTTCTCGGTGTCCACGTCGTAACCGAGGGTTTGAAACCCTGCCGCCACAAACGTACGAATCAAAGGCAAACCCACGTATCCCAAGCCGATCACTCCGATCTTGGCGGTCTTTTGGATAAACGCAGCTTCTAGATGTCGGCCTGCAGGCAGATCCGGTACATCACGAACCGTCGGTACACCAGCCTTTTGAGTTGTCGTGGATTTCCCGCTCATACATTAATCTCCTGTCAGCCTGAATTCCGTGGATCCTTAGTAAAGATAACGAGAAAATAGGTCAAAACGACCCCCAAATCCTAATTGCACTGTGGATCGGATCAGATGAGACAATAGTAGTCCAATCGCGTTTCAAATGCTTTTCAGTTCATTGTAGTTGGATCCAATGTTGCTTACAAGCATCTCTCCCCCCCCACCCCCCAGGAGGGCTGTAAAGTCCTTGGAAACGGTCATTCTGATCGCAGTGAAGAATTTCGTCTACCATTCCTAAACTTGACAACCAATGGGCTTTCATACAAGGAGGCATTTGGATTGACAATTCGGATGTGTTCGATCAAGATCAGATGGTAGGGTGGTCGTGTATTCGGATTGCACGGGAGTCCATACGCAACAGTAGTTTTTCTAAACACACGGTCGCATGTATGAGGAAGAGGACGGGTGGGGCTGAATTAATCGCTCGTTTTTTGGGGTGGAACTGCAGGCTAGCTGTGTGATTCTAGACAGGGGAGGTATCGATTGCCTAGCCCGTCTGTAAGTCAATAATCCAAGTGGCATTTTTTCAACAGTTGGTTTCTGCCGAGGGCCATTTGGTGGTGTTCCTTTTTTGCAACGTATGTGTTTATAATTCAACAGCCGGTTTGTTTTCTCTTGTCACAATAAAGAAATTTAGGAGGAGTGATGCATGATGGCTTGGAAAATCTAGCTTCGGCGTGCTTTTTGCTGATGATTCTTATCGGCGGCTTGGCATGATGTATTTACTGAAAGAGAGGCTCCGAAGAACGTTCCGCTGACGGAAGAACTTGGAAAAACTTAAGCGTCTGCTGCCTGGGCCTATGGTTGAGGTGGAATGCGAGATTCTGGCCGAGATAGGCGTTCATTACGTGGAAGCCGTGGTGACTGGCCTGAACGATAATTTGCATGGGAAGCACATGGGCTACGAGTCCACAGTTTCCGTCTGAACGCCCGATGTGAAATATTATGAACAGCACCGCGATACATCTCTATATCGTTGTTTTGATCATCCTGGCGACCTATGGAATTAGTCATCTCATGAAGGCGGGCATCGAGCCTCCCGAAGTGGAGATGCCCGCGTGGACGTTTCACGAAATGCCGCGGCAATTGGAGAAATGGTGCGGCAAAGACACTCAATTGGATCCGAAAATTGCCGAGGCCACCGGTGCGGACGTTATTGTCTACCGTATCTACCGCGACGACATGGGGTCGGTAATTTCGATGCACACGGCGATGTTCAAGGATCCGTCCGAAGGCGTCTATCACGCTCCGACCAATTGCTACCGCACCAACGGTTGGAACTTAGTGAAAGACGTATGAGAAAACATCCAGGTTTCAGACAATCTGATGATCCCCATGGCGGTGACGACTTGGGAAGAGAGCGGTGAGCAGGGCCTTGTTGTTTATTGGTATCAATTGGGTGAAAATGTTGTTCACGATCGATACAGCTTGGGCAATGTTCGCTGGAAGATGCCAGGCAAAGCGAAGTGGCCCGTGAATATCAAGATTATGCTGCAAATCTCCGTGACTGATCTGGATGAAGCAAAAGCTCTGATTATGGGCTTTGCCGAGCGGGTTGCCAAATGGCTGAATCAGCCGGAGCATCAGAAATACCTGGGGCAATGGCCTGCCGTTTGACGAGATGTCGGAAAATGGTTAGGATGAATTACGGCAACGTGTGGTGTTGATCCTTTTCAAGTGTTTCTTTTCGCAATCCATGGACAGGATCATTGGATAAATGATTACGTGTAAAACAAGCCCGACGAAACTCTCCGACCTTGCATCGGTTGCACGAGGATCAACAAACGGCGAACGTTGCGGTGGTTCAGCGTCGAAAGCCCGCGGCGGCTTCTCTATCATCGCAAGGCAATTGATGTCGATGCGATCTTGGTTCTTGGCCTTAGGGCATGCAGCCTTTTTTGGTGTTGCTTTTTGGCTGGCCTTTTTACTTCGCTTCGATTTTGCGATACCTTCGGAAACAGTCGTTTTATTGGGGGCCACCCTTGTGTGGGTTGTCGGCCTCAAACTGCTGGTTTTTTGTCTTTTATCGCAATTTCGCGGTTGGTGGCGCTATGTGACCTTCGCCGATCTCATTGCTTTGCTTCGTGCCGTGGCCATATCCTTGTTCCTGTTGGCTGCCGTGAATTTTTTCCTCCAATGGCAGATTCCTCGCGGCGTGCTTATTCTCGATTGTATTACGACTGCCGTGTTACTCGGGGCCGTGCGATCGAGTTGGCGGATGTTCCGGGAAATCTTTCACCCTGTGCTTGCCGACAAAAAATGTCGCTGGGCCCTGCTGGTCGGCACGGACCTTTCGAACGGCATTCTCGCCCATCAAATCCAATCGCATTTCCGCTTGCCTTACAGGGTGCGGGGGTTATTGGCTACGGAATCCGTTACCCACGGCGAACAACTTGGTCAGATTCCCATCCTCGGCGTCATTGAAGATGTCTGCAATATCGCCGCCGCCTACCATGCGACCGACGTGTTGGTAGTGGCCGGCACTTTGTCTGGTCCGCGGTTGCGAAGTCTGATGGAGGCGTGTGAGCGAGGCGGACTGAAGCTGAAAATCATTCGTTCGCTGGAGGATCGCTTTGGGGGCGACAATCATATTCCGATCCGCAGCATCGAAATCAATGACCTCTTGGGACGCGATCCCGTAACCCTCGACACAGAAAACATCGGCCAATTGCTTGCAGGACGCCGCGTGATGATCACAGGGGGCGGCGGCAGTATCGGTTCTGAAATCTGTCGGCAAGTTATCAAATTCAATCCCAAATCCTTGATACTGGTCGGCCGCGGCGAAAACCGTATTTTTCACATCGAGAGAGAGCTTCGCAGCCTGCATACTTCCACCGTGCTGTATCCCCGTATTGCCGACATTACCAACCATGATCGGATGGAGCAGATCTTCGAGGAGCTTCGTCCCGAAGTCGTTTTCCATGCGGCCGCTCACAAACATGTTCCCTTGATGGAAGCCAACGTGAGCGAGGCGGTTCGCAACAACATCTTCGGCACGAAGTGCATTGCCGATCTGGCCGATCAATACGGCGCTGCAAGTTTTGTGATGATCTCGACCGACAAGGCGGTTCGCCCCACGAGCATCATGGGCGCAAGCAAACAGATCGCCGAACGTTACGTGCATACCCTTTCCCAGGAATCCACGACGCGGTTCACCGTCGTTCGGTTTGGCAACGTGCTGGGATCGGCTGGCAGCGTTGTGCCGATTTTCCAGGAACAGATTCGCAACGGCGGACCTATCACGGTAACTGATCCGCGGATGTCGCGGTTCTTCATGACCATTCCCGAGGCTTCGCAACTTGTCTTGCAGGCAGCCACGATGGGCGCCGGGGGCGAAATCTTCGTCTTGGAGATGGGTGAACCGGTGAAAATCGTCAATCTTGCCCGAGACTTGATCCGCCTTTCCGGTTTGCCGGAGAACTCCATCGAAATTGCGTTTTCCGGCATTCGGCCTGGCGAGAAGCTTTACGAGGAATTGTATTTCGAGGATGAACAGACGCTGCCCACCTCACACCCCAAGCTGCGGGCGGCCTACCATCGCCCCTATTCGTTGGGTGAGGTCCGCAGTGCCATCGAGCGGCTTGGGCAATTGATGGGTGAACCAGACGATGTACTTCGTGGGCGGCTTCACGAGATTGTTCCCGAATTCATTTCGCATTCCGACGGCACTGGCGAAAAGCGAATTCCCTCGCCTCATCAAGGGCGTATAGTAAAGATGGGAGCATGACTCTTAGTGTCTTCGAGCGAAGAAGAGAATAGAAAGCGTTATTACCTCAATATTGCACAATTTTGAAAGTCTTTTCCTCAGATCAGAAAACGTTGGAATTCGAGGGAGCGGAGAAGAATCGAGATTCGTTGCCCCCCTATCCGGTGTTTCGAGAACAAACTATATTGACGACATTGCTGGCAAGGAGTTAGTCTGGCAGAATAGATCCGCCTCCATTATTTAATACATCCTATGGGGGGGTTGCTCCAAATCATGCAGATTGAGCAGATCACGCGCACTGAGGCGCGGAACAATTTTTCGTCTTTCGTGTCAAGGGGACTTATGTCACCCACGGGGACGGAGTCTGCCATGATTCGGGCAAGGTTGCCCCGTACCATGTCGTTCAGCTCGTTGGATCCGTTTCCTTTTCATTCGTCGGCACCATCATCTGATGAGGTGCCAAGCTAGTCGTTGTCGATATCTGTTCCCCTTAATTTTCCGAATTCCCTTGCCGCTTTTTAACAGTTCTGATATCATTAAATGGGCCAAGGTTAAAATGTCACGTAAAAGGGCAATGCTACCTCGAACTGGTCGGTTAATCTGCCGACAGGGTAGTGCTATGAATAGGTTTTCCAGGCCAAAATTGCATTCTTCCAAAACTCAACTCCTTAATCCTTCTCGCTCTCCTCTACACACACCACTTTTCACCACGTCTCGCGGTTTTACGCTTGTGGAAATGTTGGTCGTGGTAACGATTATCGGCATTCTGGCCAGCCTGATCACGGCTGCGGCTGTCGCGGCCCGCCGCCGTGCCAAAATTGCCGCCATCGTTACTGAAATCAGTCAGCTCGACATGGCTTGTAAGGCATATAAGGAACGGTTTGGTGAGTATCCGCCGGACGGTCTAGATAGTGCGGCTACTATTAGACATTTGCAGAAAGCCTTTCCACGATATACGGGCGGGATGCCATCATTTATGATGTCAGGAACAACCCACCTGCTGTCTCCGATGAATGCATTAGTGTTCTGGCTCGGGGGAATGCCTGATCCTACTACCGGTCGCCCAATAGGCTTTAGCGCAAATCCGCTAAATCCATTTGAGGCAACAAGCAGCAACCGAATAGGCCCGTTTTTCGAGTTTGATCCGACACGAATGGGTCTTGCACGCGGAACTACAGATTATGGCCCAGGAACGGTCCAGTCGTATCGCTACTGGCCATCCGGCGCAACAAACAGTCCACAATATGGTAGTTTCAAGTATAATGGCTATGCCTATCTTCGTGCCGAAAACGGTTCTTATTGCACATCAAGCGGGGCCGTAAAATATTTTGGAGAAATTAAACCAGCGGTTGATACCCGAATTGGCGGTACCACCAGCAGTAATACTGCATGGATCAATCCACAGTCTTGCCAGATATTTTGTGCCGGATTTGATTGCACTTATGTTTACCCAACAACCCCAACCGACCGGCTTTTGTTTCCTGCCGGTACCAACTACGCAACAAACACCTACGGCACGACATACGATGACATCACGAACTTCAGCAACGGCACACTAGAAGACGCGATGCCGTAATCGTTATTTCTTCATGGCGGAATCCTTCGATCCATATCGTAAGTGGCTAGGTATTCCTGAACAGGAACGGCCACCGAACCACTATCGGCTGCTGGGCATCGAGTTATTCGAGCCGGATACTGACGTGATCAGCAACGCGGCCGACGGTCGGATGGCTCAGTTGAAGAACTATCAGTCTGGCAAGTACTCGGCCTATTCGCAGAAGTTGCTTAACGAGATCGCCACGGCCAAAGTGTGTCTGCTCCATCCGGCCAGGAAGGCGGAGTATGATCGGCTACTAGGGGAGAGGGATGGCACGAAGGAGGCAGGCATAGAAGAAATAATGGAAATAGCGGGGATACCCAATTTTGCACCTAATCGCGTTTCCTCACACGCACACCGCGTGGGCCGCAAGCAATCGCAATGGTTAATGCCGTTGACTATGACGGGCGGAGCGATCTTGTTTATTGTCTTTTTGGCCTTTTGGACTCGCGAGAGCTCGAACGACGCAGCGGTTAAGCAAGTCCGTTCAACGCCAGAACAATCCCAACCCACGACACCTGTTTCGGCGAAGCCGATTGTTCCCGAGCCTGCGATTGCGTCTGAGAAGCCATCGCCCGCACCGGCCGAAAAAAAGCCGGAGACACTGGCCAAGGAACCGGAGCCAGCCCAATTGACGATGAAGGATCCGACGCCACCGGCTGAGGAACCGGCGTTTGAAGCACCCAAGGAAAGACCGGCGGTTGCCGAGTCCGAGGCTGAAAAGAAACTAAAGAAGTTACCTGTGCCCAGTGAAGCAAAGCAGCAGGCGGCCGAGGCGAAGATTCGCGAGATTTTCGCTAAGGAGATTTCTGCCGCTAAGACCGCGGATCAAAAACTCGACTTGGCTGCAAAACTGGTGAAACAAGGAGCAGAAACCGACGACGATTCGGATGCCCGTTTTGTGTTGCTGCGTATGGCCTGCAATTTAGCCGCCGAGGTGGGCGAGTTGGGCGATGCCTTTCGCACTGTGGATATGATCGCCGAGAGTTTTGAACTTGATGCCTTAAACGTGAAGACCGCTCTGCTGCCGAAAGCCGTCGAGTTGAGCCTTTCCGGCGGAAAGACCGAAGCCACACATTTCAAATCCTTGCTTGACGCTGCCACGACGATTTTGGACGAAGTTTTGGCAGTCGACAACTTCGAGGGGGCTGGCCGCATCGTCAAGATGGCTTCGGCCGTGGCCCGCGCTACCAAAGATCCGCAATTGATTCGCGACATGGCCGCGCGCACACGCGAAATAGATCGCCTCAAGGCCAGATTTGCCTCGGTCAAAAAGGCGCTGGACGCATTGACAGATAGGCCAGACGACTCCGACGCGAATCTGACCGTGGGACAATGGTATTGTTTTACCAGGGGCAACTGGAACAAAGGGTTGCCGCTGTTGCAGAAAGGCGCTGACTCGAAGCTGGCGAAGCTGGCCGAACAGGATCTGGGGCAACCGAAGGAGATCAAGGAACGAATCGCTCTGGCCGATGCCTGGTGGGACTTGGCCGATAGCGAGCAAGGGCCGACAAGAGCCGTAATTCAAGCGAGGGCGTGCCACTGGTATGAGATGGTTCTTGCGAAGCTGTCGGGCCTCGACAAGCTGAAAGTGGAAAAACGGTTGGAGTCGTTGTCGTCCGCCGCCACCGAGGAAAAACAGCCAGCAGCCGCGTCGAAAGGCCGCGGTGCCGTCGAGAAAGGTAACATAGCCCTGGCGAGCAAGGGTGCCACAGTCAGCGGCATGACCAACGCTGCTTATCTGATTGACGGCAAGACGACCTACACGAAGGACAAAGGCTACGCATCAGTCAAAACCGGGCAACCGTTTACGGTTACTTTGGCAAAAGTCTATCAGTTGCGTGAAATTCGAATGTTACTCTGGGATTTGGAGCCACGGGCCACCAATTATGTTATTACGACCTCTGCGGATGGGAAGGAGTTCACCACGCTGGTGGATCGTAGCCAGGGCGTTTGGAGTGGTTGGCAACGTATCATTTTTTCTGCTCGGCCGGTCAAGGTGATTAAGGTGCTAGTACTGAGAAGGGTGGATACGGGACCGCGGCCGAAGCCAGTTATCGGTACCAGTGTGGTAGAGTTCGAGGCTTACTGTATTCCTCCCCGCTAAAGAATGTCTGAGCTAATCGATCATCGAATCCTTGTCACGGGCGGTGCCGGATTTATCGGGTGCAACTTCATCCGCCACGTCCTTGCCCGGTCTCCACAAGCCCGGGTGGTCAACTTCGACGCGCTGACCTATGCCGGCTCGCTCAAAAATCTTAGTGATGTATGTGATGGCGAACGTTACGCCTTCGTTAAAGGCGATATCAGTGACACGGCTCTTGTTCGGCGCGTTTTTGAGGAGTACGGCATTCAAACAGTGGTCAATTTCGCCGCTGAAAGCCATGTCGATCGTTCGATCACCGGTCCTGCGGCGTTCATACAGACGAACATTGTAGGTACGTTCACGTTGTTGGAAGCTGCACGCGAAGCCTGGGTTGGCCGGTTGGCCCATCGCCGCTTCCTGCATGTTTCGACCGACGAGGTGTATGGCACGCTGGGGCCAAACGACCCGGCTTTTTGTGAAACGACCCCTTATGCTCCGAATTCGCCCTATTCGGCTTCGAAGGCGTCGTCGGATCACTTGGTTCGGGCATACCATCATACGTTTGGTCTGCCCACGCTCACGACAAATTGCTCGAACAATTACGGCCCGTACCAGTATCCCGAAAAACTGATCCCCTTGATGATCCTTAACGCCCTGATGGGCAAGTCGCTGCCGGTCTATGGAGATGGTCTCCAGGTGCGCGATTGGCTCTATGTCGAGGACCACTGTGCAGCAATCTATGCCGTTCTGGAACGAGGACGACTCGGCGAAACCTACAGTATTGGCGGGGACAATGAGAAGGCGAACATCGAAATCGTGCATTTGATCTGCGACGAGTTGGATCGCCTCCAGCCGAAAGCGGATGGCAAAAGCTATTGCCAGCAGATTGCATACGTAAAGGATCGCCCCGGTCACGACCGCCGCTACGCGATCAACGCCCGAAAAATCCGTGGCGAATTGGGATGGACGCCCAGCGAGTCGTTTGAAACCGGCATTCGCAAAACCATCCGATGGTATCTAGCCAACCAAGACTGGGTCAATGGCCTGATGAGCGAGAAGTATACGGAGTGGATTGCTTTGAACTACAGCCAGCGCAACGAAGTGAGAGAAACATGAAGGGGATCATCCTAGCCGGTGGCAGCGGTACGCGATTGCACCCTGTCACCCAGGTGGTGAGCAAGCAATTGTTGCCCATTTACGACAAGCCGATGATTTATTACCCGCTGACGACGCTAATGTTGGCGGGCATCCGCGAGATTCTCATTATTTCCACGCCCACGGATCTGCCGCTTTATAAAAGATTATTGGGCGATGGTAGCCAATGGGGGGTTGGCCTCTGTTACGCCGAACAGCCTCGCCCCGAAGGGCTCGCCCAGGCATTTTTGATCGGCAAGGAGTTTGTGGCCAACGGGCCGGTGTGCCTGATTCTCGGCGACAACATTTTTTATGGGATGGGCCTGCCGCAGTCGTTTCAGCAGGCGTCACGCGGTGAAGGAGCGACGATCTACGCTTACTACGTGAACGATCCCGAACGCTATGGCGTCGTGGAATTCGATGAGACAGGTAAAGCCATTTCACTCGAAGAGAAGCCGGCCAAGCCGAAATCGAATTACGCGGTGGTGGGCCTATACTTCTACGATTCGCAAATCACCGAGATCGC
>CAYWGR010000094.1:0-6190 GCA_964458015.1 uncultured Planctomycetaceae bacterium | reverse complement strand
GGATTAAACCTTCGGCGCGCGGCGAACTGGAGATTACCGACGTGAACCGAACCTACTTGAAAATGGGAAAACTGCACGTGCGAAAATTCGGTCGCGGCACAGCTTGGCTCGACACAGGCACGCCCGAATCTATGCTCCAAGCCTCCAATTTCGTGTATGCCATTGAATCGCGTCAGGGGCAGAAGATCGCCTGTCCCGAGGAGGTTGCTTTGCACATGAACTTTGTCACCAAAGAATCGCTGCAAAGTCGGTTTGCTAATTCGAAATGCGATTACGGCCAATATGTGGAGAATCTGCTACGTAACGAGTAGCCACGATCCTGACAGCCTTCTTTCGGAGCCAACCATGATCAAGCCTTTTGAAAAGCCTATCTACGTCACTAGGCCCTTCCTGCCCCCACTGGATGAATTTTGCCAAGGGTTGAAGGAGATTTGGAACAACGTCTGGCTGACCAACAACGGGCCGGTGCTGAAACGCTACCACCGAGAATTGTGCAACTATTTCGAGACTGAAAACGTTTGTTTGTTCAACAACGGCACGCTGGCGCTGCAAATTGCGTTGCAAGGGATGGGCATTTCCGGCGAAGTGATCACCACGCCGTTCACGTTCGTCGCCACAACACATGCTTTGTATTGGAACAAAATTCGTCCGGTGTTCGTTGATATCGAGCCGAACTACTATACGCTCGATCCGGCGAAAGTCGAGGCGGCCATTACGCCCTGGACCACCGCGATTTTGGCGGTTCACGTGTTCGGCCATCCGTGTAACATCCACGCCCTGGCCGACATCGCCCGGCGTTATAATCTGCGGCTTATCTACGATGCGGCCCATGTGTTCGGCATTCGGATTGGCGATCGCTCGATCGCCCATTACGGCGATTTGAGCATGTTCAGTTTCCATGCGACGAAGCTGTATCATTCGATTGAGGGCGGGGCGCTCGTATTCCGCGACTCGGAGTTGAAACGCACGTTCGACTATCTAAAGAACTTCGGCTTCAAAAACGAGACCGAGGTGGTAATGCCCGGTACGAACGCGAAGATGAACGAAATGCAGGCGCTGATGGGCATTCAGGTTCTCGGCCACATCGACGAGATAATAGTTCGACGCTCCAAGATTACGGCCCGCTATCGTGAGCGGTTGCAAGACATCCCTGGCATCAAGATGCCGCCGCCGCTACCCGCCGACGTCCACTACAATTACGGCTATTTTCCGATCGAAGTGGACGAAAAGCAGTTTGGCCCAAGCCGCGATGGTTTGTATCAGGCCCTTCGACAGTATAATGTCTACGCCCGGCGGTATTTTTATCCACTGGTATCGGACTTCGCTTGTTACCAGAGTATTTCCACCAAAGATCAGCTGAATGTTGCAAAGCGTGTGGCCGACAGCATTTTAACGCTGCCGATTTACGACGGGCTTTTGGCGGACGATGTGGATGCCATTTGCGACATCATTCGAGAAGTGCGAGAAAAGTAGGCGACTGAGTGAACCGCATAGTTCTTTTCCGCAAGAAATGTGTTTTCCACTTCCTACAACAGTGGCAGTGAGGACCCTCCGGCAAAGCCGGAGGCTTCCATTGTGAACCGCTCAAAGCGGTAGTTCAGGTGGTTGCATTTGTTCTGGTATCAAAACAACTCTGTTGGTTCGGTTTTCGGTCGTTCCTGTCCAATTGCCGAGGTTTTCTCACAACGCTGCTCGCATGGTCAGTCGCGTACGCCACCCGATGCTGTATCGAACCGAACGGCGGGCAACAGTTACGGAACTGTCAAACTATGCCAGTCCCCCGGCAAAGCCGGGGGTTTTCAAGGATAATTAGAAGTTGAGCAACGAGAATAAGATTTCCGGTTATCTCCATTCCAATTATGTGCGGTCGTTGGCCGAATTCGGCATGCCGCGCGAATTGCCGGCATGTGGCGGTTGGATTCTCGAACGAACGATCCCAAATCGTGATGAGCGGGACGCTATGGGGTGCTATCCGCTGTTCGTATGCCGGGATTGGCGGAAGTTGCCGCAGGATTTGGCCGAAATTGGCAAAGACTTAGTGACGCTTGCCTTGGTGACCGACCCGTTTGCCGACATTAGCGAGAAGTTTTTGCATCAACAATTCGATATCGCCAAACCGTTCAAGGGTCACTATATCGTGGACCTCAGCCGCCCGCTGGAAAATTCGATCAACCAGCACCACCGCTATTACGCCCGACGATCACTTCGGGAGATAGAGGTGGAGGTCTGTCTTGAACCTGTGAAGTACCTTACGGAATGGATGCATCTGTACGGCAACCTCACCGAACGGCATCAAATTCGCGGGATGCGAGCTTTTTCCGAAGAGTCTTTTCGAGGACAATTGACCACGCCTGGCATGATTCTTTTCGTAGGCAAATGGCGAGGCGAGGTCGTCGGCGCTCATCTGGTGGCCGTACATGGCCACGTGGCCTATTCTCATTTGGCGGCCTTTTCCTCCGATGGGTATCAGAACTTCTGCGCCTACGGGATTTACCGAATTACCTTGGAGTATTTAGCAAAGCAGGGTACTTGTTTTTTTGACATTGGCGCCACCGCTGGACTCGACACAGCGGTGGGCGATGGCTTGGACCGCTTCAAACGCGGTTGGTCGACTATGACCCGTATGGTTTATTTCTGCGGCAAAGTGTTTGATTCCGATCGCTTTGCGTTGATTTGCCATGATCGCCAAGCAGGCGATACGGCCTATTTTCCTGCCTACAGGGTAGGTGAGTTCGGATGATCGGTTTTTGATTGTTTCTGTGGAGAAAACGGGATGATCGTAGTTATCGGCGCATCGGGCTTCATCGGAACGTACTTGGTGGACGAGTTAGTTGCGCGCGGACGCGAGGTGTTTGTCACTGGTCACGACAATCTCAATGTGGAATATTATGCGCAGCGACAGATTCCGTTTTCAAAGGTTGATATCACACGACGCGAGGATTTTGACAGATTGCCCAAGGAAAACATCGAGGCGGTCGTGCTGCTGTCCGGACAACTGCCGGCAAACATGGCAGGTTACGATCCGCAGCGTTACATCGACGTGAACATTACGGGGACGCTGAATACCTTAGAGTATTGCCGGACCAACAAGGCCAAGAAAATCATCTTCACTAGTTCCCATTCTGACGTTGCCCGACATTGGGGAACCGCCCGGTTGATCACGGAGGAAGAGATCCGAGCCATCAATTTCACGGGCGATCATGCTGTTTATATTATCACGAAAATCGCAGCCACGGACCTTGTCGAACACTATCACCAAGAATATGGCATTCAGGGAATCACCTTCCGGCTTCCGGCCGTCTACGGTCACGGTCCCCACACGGAGGTTTATGTCAATGGCAAGCCGGCTGTGCCAGGGTTCACCGTCTTTATGCAAAAAGCGATGGTGGGCGAGCCGATCGAAATCTGGGGCGATCCGGGCATTGGACGCGATTTCGTCTACGTCAAGGACGTCGTCGGGGCCTTTCTGGGCGCCATCGACAGCGAGCAAGCGCATGGCCTTTATAACATTGCATCGGGCGTCGTCACTTCGCTGGAAGAGGAAGTGCGTGGGATCGTCGAGATATTCTCGCCGTCCGATCGCCGCTCGATGATCCGCTATTGTCCGGAAAAATCGATTGCGCCCGGCTACGCCTATGTTTATGACATCCGCAAAACAAAACGCGATCTCGGTTACGAAGTTCGGTATCCTTTCATGGAAATGTTGCGAGATTTCAAGAAAGAAATGGAAGGCCACAGATTTGAACACCTTCGTCGTCGTGAACATAAGGTGTGAATAGGTCTGCCTTTTTATGAGCGATTCTCTTAAAGCCAAGACGGTCCACGGCCTCTGTTGGAGCATGATCGACTGGGGTGGTGTGACGGGCGTCCAGTTCGTCATTGGAATTGTTCTGGCTCGGCTGCTGTTGCCGGAACAGTTCGGCCTGATCGGCATGTTGACGATCTTCATAGCGGTGGCACAATCCTTTCTCGACAGTGGGTTTGGGTCGGCGCTCATTCAGAAACAAGATGCGACACATGCCGATCAATGTTCAATTTTCTATTTCAATATCGTGGTGGGTGTTGTCGCGGCGAGCTTGCTATGCCTGACGGCCCCGTGGATCGCCGCTTTTTTTCGAGAACCGTTGCTGACGCCACTTTGCCGTGTGCTGTCATTGAACATTGTAATCAATTCTCTTGGGCTCATCCAAACCGCAACGATGGTCAAGCGGGTCGATTTCAAAACCCAGGCGAAAATCAGCATTCTGACTGTATTGATTTCCGGGACCGTTGGCGTCACGATGGCAATGTACGGATTCGGCGTGTGGAGTCTCGCGGCACAATCCCTCGCGAGCAATACGTCTCGCACACTGTTCCTTTGGTTATTCAATGTGTGGCGTCCGTCCCTGATATTCAGTTTTGCAGCCCTGCGAAAAATGTTTGCGTTCGGGTCGCGACTGTTGGCGTCGGGACTACTCGAAACCGTCTTTCAAAACCTTTATTTGCTAGTCATCGGCAGACTGTATTCGGCAACGGATCTCGGCTTCTACACACGGGCCAACACCATACGACAGTTGCCGTCCAGTGGCTTATATTCCATCGTGGGCCGCGTCACTTTTCCTGTATTTGCCACGGTGCAAAACGATCCGGCACGCATGAAACGGGGACTTAAAAAGGCTCTTGGCAGTTTGGTGTTCATGAACTTTCCTTTGATGATCGGATTGGCAATTGTTGCACGGCCATTGGTCCTCGTCCTTTTTACAAAGAAATGGGAGCCGTGCATTCCCTACCTCCAGCTATTGTGCATCGCCGGGCTGCTGTATCCGTTGCATGCGGCGAATCTGAATATCTTAACGGCACTGGGACGATCCGATCTTTTCTTTCGGCTGGAAATCATCAAAAAGATCATGGTCGTAGCGAGCATCGCCATTTTCTATCGGTGGGGGGTCGAAGGCTTGATCTACGGCCAAGTCGCTACCTCATTCCTTTCATATTTTCTGAATAGCTACTACACGGGCGTAATGCTCGCTTATCCGGCAAGAGAACAATTGGCAGACCTACTCCCTTATTTGGCAATCGCCTTGGCCATGGGCGCAGTGGTTTATATGGTCCAGTGGTTTCCATTTTCCGGCAATTGGTCCTTGTTGTTGTCTCAGGCATCGGTCGGCGCAACTCTCTATATTTTACTGTGCCGATGGTTTCGCCTTCCGGCCTTTATGGAAGCGATTGAGACGCTGCAGAGCCTGTTTCCTCGTGCGAAGCTAATCTGATCGCAGTGTTTTGCATGGCCACAAAGAAATTTCGTATAGGACAAGTGAAATGGTCGACAATCCGTTGGTCAGCGTCACGATGATTACATACAACCACGCTTCTTTTATTGCCCAGGCAATTGGAGGCGTTTTGATGCAGCGTACCGATTTCCCCATCGAATTGGTGATTGGCGAGGATTGTTCGACGGACGATACTCGCAACATTGTCGCTGACTACCAACGACGGTTTCCGGATATAATCCGGGTAATAACCTCTGAGAAGAACGTTGGGCCGCGAGAAAACGGCATTAGGACACGGGCTGCCTGCCGCGGTAAATACATCGCGATGTGCGAGGGCGACGATTACTGGACGGACCCGAACAAACTTCAGAAACAAGTAGCCTTTCTCGATACGCATCCTGACTACAGCGCATGTTATCATCGCTGTCTGGTCTTCAACGAGATGCAGGGAAAATTTGTGAACGGTAGAAGAACCAAAGCATTGGACCTCACGCATCAAGACATCATTTATGAGAACAAATACTCACAAAAAGACTACGATTATACCACTTGCACATGCTCCATGGTTTTCCGACGGGCCTGTCTTCCCGACCCGTTGCCGGACTGGTGGCGTTCAATCTTCGCCGGGGACAGGTTTCTTAGACTGGTCTTGAGTAAGGAACATAAGATATATGTGTTGCCAGACTATATGGCATGTTACAGGATTCATACCGGAGGGATTTGCAGCGGAGCGAGAAAGGAGGACCTCTACAAAAAGAAAATTCGGGACACCGAAATACTTCTCACGTACTTCGCCAATGGGAACTTGTACATTCACCAACTCTACCACGATCGGCTCAACTACTATTTTGCGGACGTGATCGTGGTCCAAGAGGGCATGTTTCGGGGTATTTGCTGTGTCTTGGCAATGTTGAAATACCCGCGTGTCGTTTTGTCTAAGC
>CAYWGR010000093.1:0-22013 GCA_964458015.1 uncultured Planctomycetaceae bacterium | reverse complement strand
CGCCACCTGCCGCGTTTCGTAATGCGAAGGATAGGGTTTTAGACAATTCATGGCGTTTGTGCCAATCAACTCAACGCAGTTCTCACAACTCAGACCAATTGCGTAGAATTAAACTCCGGACTTCACGGCCAACCCTATGATGTTAAGCGGACTTATTCGACTCGCCCGACCGCACCACTGGATTAAGAACGTTTTCGTTCTCCTACCGGTACCGTTCGCCATTGCAGCCCATAACTACACGCTCGACATCAAAGTCTTTTTGCTTGGCTTCTTTGGTTTTTGCCTAGTCAATTCCGCCATTTATGTGCTGAACGATTTGCACGACGCCGCGGCCGACCGACTGCATCCGAAAAAAAACAAGAGGCCCATCGCCTCCGGCGCAGTCTCCCAAAACGTAGCCATCGCCATGATTTTCGTGCTGCTTCTCTGCGGCATCGGGCTGTGTCTGCTGACCGGAAAAACAGCCGTTACGGCCGTTGCCGCCGCCTATGTGATCATCAACGTCGCCTATAACCTGGGCGCCAAACATATCGCCCTGCTCGACGTTTTCTTGCTCTCCTCGGGCTTTGTAATTCGCGTTTTGCTCGGTTGCATCCTGGTTTCCGCCGTCCCTTCGTCGTGGCTGTTGCTCTGCACCTCGACGCTCGCGCTGTTCCTTGGATTCGCCAAACGCCGCGCCGATCTGAAAGCAGGTTTGGATCACCACCATCGCCCCAGCCTGCGGGGATACAGCCTGTCGTACCTGGATCACGCGATGGTCATTTGCGCAGGCGTGGCCATGCTGTCGTATGCTTTGTATTGCATCGAATCCGCCGTCCTATGGGATGCACGCAAAATGGCCTCCATGCCGTTCGTCGCCTACGGCATCTTGAATTATCTGCGCATGGTCGATGTAGACGGCATCGGCGGCTCTCCCGTTCATGTCGCCTACTACTCACGAACCACACAACTCTGCGCCATCGGTTGGCTCGCCGCCGTAACCTGGAGCATGGGCATGTGGTAGAAAATAGGGATTAGAGGGTAGGGATTCGAGATTAGAAACAAAAATATTCCGACAACGGATTGTCAATAAACATCGTGAAAAAAATACTTATCATGCTCCTGAAGGTCTCCCTTTCGGCGGCCATCATGGGCTATCTGATCTACGACGCCGTTTGGGGCAAAAAAAACGGCAATGTCTTTACCAATCTGGTCGACCAACCCAAGCAATGGGACGCCCTGGCCGGTGCTTTCGCCTGTTGTACGACAGCCGTGCTGATTACCTTTGTCCGATGGTGGTATTTGGTCCGCGCCCTAGACGTGCCCTGCCGCCTCTCCGACGCCATCCGCATCGGTCTGTGGGGCTTCCTGTTCAACTTGGCTCCACTGGGCATCGTCGGCGGCGATTTGGTCAAAACCGTCATGCTTAGCCACGCTCAGCCGAAATGCCGCGCCAAGGCCTTGGCCTCGGTGTTGGTCGACCGCATCATCGGTCTCTATGTCCTATTCATCGTCGCCAGCGTCGCAATCCTGCTGACCGGTTTCTGGCACATTGAAACCACTCCCATTCTCGAAACGCGCTACTTCACCCTCGATATTTACGAGATTTGCCTCTTAATGTTCGGCGTGACGATTGCCAGCACCATCGGCCTGTTCATCATCATGGGCCCCGATATGACCAACGGCCGTGTAACGCAAATGATCGGCCGCATCCCACGCATCGGCCCGCCGCTGGAGAGCCTCGTACTGGCCGTCCGAATGTTCAATTCCAAGCCGATAGTGCTGACGATCTCATCCATCATGAGCGTCGGCGTTCATTGCCTCTTTGCCGTGGGCTGCTACTTGATCGCTTGCGGCCTGCCAGGCAATCATCTCACGTTGTCCGACCATTTCGTGGTCATGCCGTTGAGCGCGGCCATGCAGGTCATCCCGCTGCCGATCGGCCCCACCGAGGCCGTGTTGGAATATCTCTACACGCACGTACCCGTGGCAGGCGTGCCAATAGCCGCCGGCCAAGGTCTCATCGTGGCGCTCGTGTACCGTCTGATTACCGTGTTGATCGCGGTCCTCGGCGTTCTCTTCTATTTCGGCAGCCGCCGCGAAATGGCCCAGGCCATCCATGAAGCCGAGGAAGAAAACGCTATTCCGGCAGATACATCAACCGGCCGCACGTCTTGCAGAACACCGCTTGGCCAAGCATCACGCGATTGAGCATGTTCAACGGGATTTGCTGATTGCAGCCCATGCAAAACTGGTTTTCGACCACGGCCAACGCGTCTTCGCCTCTCCCGCGCACGATGCGTTCGTACATTTCGCGGATTTCTTCGGGCAGTGTGGCTTCCGTCTGCTGCAACTCGGCTTCGTACTTCGCAATTTCAGCCTTCAACGTCGGCTCGCGCTGAGCCACTTCTTCGTGAACCTCTTTCGTTCGTTTTTTTGCTGCGGCAGCCTCGGCTTCCGCCGCGGCAATGTCTTTCTGAAAGGCGTCGGCCTTTTCCATCTCCTCCAGAATCTCGTCCGCCATAACGCTGTTGGCCATCTCGTCGGCTGCAATTTGCTCCAACAGCGCCTGATACTCGCGATTGCTCGATGCGGCGTTAAGCTTCCGCCGCAGATCCTTCACCTTTTCTTCGCCCGTCTTGAGCTGTAGTTGCTTCTGGTCAACGCCCATGCGAAGCGTTTTGGCGTGGGCTTTGGTCTCGGTCAGTTTGTTTTCACAATGCTGAACGTTCGTCTCGGCCGCGCGGACCTGCTTGGGTCCGCGATCCAAACGTTCTCGCAAATCGTTAAGCTGGTGATGAATGCGGTGCAATGTGCGAAGGACGGTCGTGCCGATATTCGGAGGTGTAGCCATGGAAAATGATTGTGGAGTTAAGTGTGAAATCGGGAACAAAAAATGTCGGTTGGCGACACAAGAAACAAAAAAACCCACGGGATACTCTCCCGTGGGCTTGCGGCTTGACAGACCGCGTCAGCCGACTGCCGCGCGGTCGAAACCGGCCGAATGCTCAAGGAACCCCTCGAGCTGCCGGCTACGGACAGGGTGTTGCAGTTTTTTAACCGCCTTGGCTTCGATTTGCCGCACGCGCTCGCGCGTGACTTTGAAGATCCGGCCCACCTCTTCCAACGTATAGGTGTAACCGTCGCCCAGCCCATAGCGCAATCGAATGATCTCACGCTCACGGTAGGTGAGCGTTTTGAGCAGGGCGTCGATCTTTTCGCGAAGCAATTCATTGCTGGCGGCCTTTTCCGGTCTCGGCAGTCCACCGTCTTCGATGAACTCGCCGAAACAACTATCTTCGCTTTCTCCGACCGGTCGGTCAAGGCTTACCGGGTGGCGGCCCATCGACAATACCCGGCGCGTCTCATCGAGCGAGAGTCCGGTGGCTGCGGCTGCCTCTTCAGTGGTAGGCTCTCGCCCCAACTCCTGTAATAGCCGTTTTGAGGCGTTCCGCAGCTTGCTCAACACGTCGATCATGTGGACCGGAATGCGGATTGTCCGGGCCTGATCGGCAATCGCCCGGGTAATGGCCTGCCGAATCCACCACGTAGCGTAGGTCGAAAACTTAAACCCGCGGCGGTATTCGTACTTATCCACCGCCCGCATCAGACCGGTATTGCCCTCTTGAATGAGGTCGAGGAAGCTGAGCCCCCGATTGCGGTATTTCTTGGCAATCGACACTACCAGCCGCAAGTTGCCGCCCGAAAGCTGCCGCTTGACTTGCTCGTAGTCTTGATACTGCCGCCGCATGGTTTCACAGCGCCGACGCAGGCTCTTAGGACTTTCTTGGGCTAAAATCATCAAATCGCGCAATTCGCGACGCAAATTCGCCCGGCGATCCTTCATCGGAGGGGTGTTGATCATCATCCGCAGTTGCCGGCGAATCACTTCCATCCGCTCCAGCGTGTCTTCCATCTGACGCATCATGCCCTGCACGCGCCGCGTGCGGAGACTCAACTCCTCGATCAGCGTCAGCATCTTCCGACGGCGGCGAATAAACCGCTTCCGCGTCTCCTGCTTGTCCGGCTCCGACGTCCGCTTGTTCAGCAAAATGCGGAAATCCTTCTCATTCTCCTGCATCAAGTGCGACAGCGTGCTCAGGTTGTGCGGCATCCGAGCGATAATCTGCTCTTTCGTAAGCCGCTCGGTCAACGAGACCTTGATCGTGCGGTCGAATGGCAACTCGCCGTTGTGAACGTTCACCAGCGTGCCCACCGTCGCCTTCATCGCCATGGCACAACCGATCACCGTGCGGCGGAATTGCTTCCGCGTCACTTCAATCTTTTTGGCCAGGGCAATTTCTTCGGATCGGGCCAACAACGGAATTTCCGCCATCTGGCTCAAATACATCCGAATCGGATCGCTGCTGAATTTCGTCGATTCGCCCGGCAACATCGGCGATTCGATGGCTTCGGCAGGCATCTCGCCCTTCGCCAGCCGCTCGGCCCCGGCCTCATCGGCATACGATTCGTCGGCCGCCTCTGCGCCGTCGTAGTATTCCGCCTCGGGCGCCTGCGTTACCAGATCAATGCCCTCTTCTTCCAGGGCGATTAAAAGATTATCCAGCTTATCGGGATTGACTTCTTCGTCAGGCAGGTAGTCGTTCACCTCGTCATACGTGAGATATCCTTGCGACTTCCCCCGGGCGACCAGTTCTTGCATATCTTTATCGAAAAGGTCCACCGTACTACTCCTTTCGCGCAAGTGTTTGCGCGCTGGGTGAAAAAGGCACCTCGGTCCAAGACATCCGCACCCGTCCGTGGGCTTGGAAATGCCTTGCCGATTTTAGGAAAGGTCTCGCTTGCGGCGAATGATGTCCTCCAGCATTGCGGATTGCTGTTGGTCATCCAACCCTCCCTCACGCAACGCCACGAGCTCTGCGGGACGCTGCTTTTCGATATCCTTTCGATTCATGGTCAAAACTAATCCGTTCAATAACGTCTCCGGATTGGCCGACGTCTGCCCCGTATCTTGGGCATGCTCGTCCAGTCCGACCAAGAAGCTTTGCATTGCCGGATCGTCAAACTCGAGCATCAAGCGGTCAAACGCCGGCAAAATGCCCTCGTCCGCCAATCTGGCACATGTTTCAAATAGCCGGCGGCTCGTTTCACTCGTAAAACAATCCGCCCCAATTCGGCCTCGCGCCGACTCGATAATCTCGGGATGCGAAACGATCAATTCCAAAACCGCACGCTCCCACGGGCCGATCGGCGCTGCTTTTTCCTGTTCCGTTACGACTTCGCCGTGACGAGCGGCAGCCGGACGTTCGGTGGCCCGACGTCGCAACGCCGTCAAACGCCGTCGCAAGTCTTGTTCGTCTACGCGGAATTTCGCCGCCAACCGCTGGATGATTTTTTGTTCCTGAATGCGCGAGTCGCCCCGCGTTTCGCCGCTCAACCGTGGAGCCTTGGCCACAATGCCCAGCAACCGCTCGATCGACTGGCCGACGCCATGCACGTCATGCTCCACATCGATCCCTTGCGTGGCCACTGTAAACGCATGATCCAACGCATCGACCGCTTTGGCTCCCAGCAGTTCCCCGAAAGCCTCGGCCCCGTATTTGTGCAGATAATCGCAAGGATCCAGGTCTTCCGGCAGCGTCAAAATTTGCAGATCCGCCTGCTGGGCGATGAAAAGCTCCAAAACTTCGTTCGCCCGCTTCGTGCCCGCCTCGTCGCCGTCGAGCACCAATACAATCCGATCGACATGGGCCTTCAGCAGCCGAACATGCGATTCGCCCAATGCTGTGCCCAGCACCGCCACCGCGTTCTGGAACCCGTATTGATGGGCCACGATCACATCGGTGTAGCCTTCCATCACCAAGGCCGTGCGAGTTTTTCGCATCGCTTCCCGAGCGAGATCTAGCCCGTAAAGCAACTTGCTCTTCGTGAACAACGGCGTTTCGGGCGAATTAACGTACTTGGCCGGACTCGATGAGCCCAATTCCGGCAACACCCGACCGCCGATTCCCACCGGCCGCCCCTGGGCATTGCGAATCGAAAACAGCACACGGCCCTTGAATCGGTCGTAATAGCTGCCGCCCTCGGCCGGACGGGCCAAAATCCCGATCGCTTCCAAAATCCGCGCCCGATGCGCAAGCCGCCTCGGATCGCCTTCGTTGCGAACGCTATGCAATATCCAATCGCGCTCGACGGGCGAAAAACCCAACTGAAACTGCTCGATGCTCTCGGCCGTAATGCCGCGCTCTTGCAGATAGCGCCGCGCGGGCTCCGCCTCGGCCGAGTTCAGCAAACACTCGTGATATTGTCGTTCGGCCCAAGCCATTGCCTGAAGCAGCGTCTTCTTTTCCACCGTCCCGGCGGAAGGCTTTCGCTCAGATGTTTGGCCCTCGCTTGCCTGGTCCTCGACGGCCGCTTCGCTCGGCAAGTAGATCGGCCGATGCTGGTGTTTTTCCAACTTAATGCCGGCCCGCTCGGCCAGAATATCCATCGCTTCGCGGAATTCGACGCCTTCCATCTTCATTACAAAGCTGAACACGTCGCCGCCGATATCGCAAACCCAGCACTTAAACGATTGCCGCTCGGGGTTCACCTGGAGACTGGGCCGCGAATCATCGTGCCAAGGGCAAATCCCGACATAGTTCCGACCTTGGCGGCGCAGTTGAATATGACTGCCCACCAAATCGACAATGTCGATGGCTTGCTTGACCCGCTCTTTAGCATCGAACGAGCCGGTTGACACTAGAAGCTCCCCTGTGGCCATACCAGCGAATTCCTTTTCGCGTTCCCCTTGCCACTTACGCGACAAATCCATTTGTCGCAGGAAAAAAGGCCGTCCCTTTTCCCCTTCCTCCCGCCCGAATGCAGACAACTCCAGGCAGTGGGCAGATTATATCCCAGACGCCAAAATGGGTCAATCTCGCGAAAAGGGGATGAAATGCCGATTCTCACACCCCCTCAGAACATCCACTGCCGTGTAAATTCTAACCATTAATTCATGCTAGCACTGATTGCAACCTAAACACTTTGCATACTATACTACCCATCACTTATCCCAAACCTTTTTCTCAAAATGCAAGGTTAACCCATGTCGCGGAAACATCGTACGTCCATTACGTGGTTGCTCGTGGTAGTGATGACCTATTCCCCGTCCCTCGTTTTTGCCCAACCTCCAACCGATGCGAAACAAACCAAGGCCGAGGGCAAAGCAAAAATCGATACCAGCTACATTACCCCCGAAACTACCGCTGCCGCGGTTCTCTATCCGCGTCATGTTCTAACGGCTCCAGGCATGGAAATGTTGCCGATCGAAGTTATCACGGCGGCCGGCAAGAGCCGGCTTGGCATCGACCCGTTGGAGATCGAACAGGTCGTGGCAATAGTCGAACCGCCCGCCTCTTTGCAAGCCGGTCCACCCCAAGCGGGCATCGTTGTACGCATGGCCTCGCCACTGGCCGAAGGTGAAATTCTCGCCCCGCTGTGGGAACAGACCCAAGAAGCAAAAATCGAAGGAAAAACGTATCGCAAAGCGGCCGAACCAATGGGCTTCAGCATCTTTTGCCCCGACGAACATACAGTGATCGTGGCCCACGATCCTTTGTTGCACAAAATACTCGACAACCATGCCAAACCGAAGCCGGGCAAGATGGCCAAGTTTTTGGGCCGGCTTTCCGACCCGCCCGATGCCTCGGCCGTCCTGCTAGTCGAACCCATCCGCCCGCTGATTACCCAGTCCTTCGCCAAGGAACCCGTGCCGATGCCGTTTCAGGACGTGAAAAGAATCCCTGAGCTTCTGAACTCCATCGGCGCGAAAGCCAATTTCACGGGCGATATGGCAATGTCGCTGACGCTCCGGGCCACGGACGAAAAAGCTGCCGAAGACTTGGAACGAATGATCCATCGATACATCGAGATGGGCAAGCAGATGATGGCCATGCAAATGACCAGACAGTCGGCAAGCAACGACCCCGTGGAAAAAGCGGTTGCCCAGTATTCCAAGCGAGTAAGTGAGCAAATGATCGAGCTATTGCGTCCGGTCCGCAAGGGCGATGCGTTGACGCTGGGTTCGAACAACAACGGCAAGGCTAATGCCCAGATGGCCAATGTGGCCGTCATCGGCATCCTCATTTCCCTTCTGTTGCCCGCCGTACAAGCCGCCCGCGAAGCCGCGCGACGCGCCCAGTCAATAAACAATCTAAAAGAAATCATGCTGGCGATGCACGTTCACCATGATGTGCATAAAACGTTTCCTCCTCGGGCAATCTTCAACAAAGAAGGCAAGCCGATGTTGAGTTGGCGAGTGCAGTTGCTGCCACATCTTGAGGAACAGGCACTATACGACCAATTTCATCAGGACGAACCTTGGGACAGCGAGCACAATAAGAAGCTGATTCCCATGATGCCCAAGGTCTTCCAGAATCCAAGCGGCAAAATGCGGCCCGGCATGGCCAACTATCTGGCCGTTTGCGGCAAGGGGCTAGCCTTCGACGGAACCAAAGGGCTGGCACTTAATGATTTTAAGGACGGGACTTCCCGGACAATTGTAATCGTTGAGGCCGACGACGACCGTGCCGTCACGTGGACAAAGCCCGATGATTGGCAATTCGACCCCAAGCATCCGATGGCAGGACTCGGCAATGCACATCCCAACAGTTTTAACGTCGGCTTTGCCGACGGCTCTGTCCGAACCATCACGAAACAAATGGATCCCAAGATGTTCCACGCATTGCTGACCATTGCCGGTGACGAATTAACTTCGACCGACTAATAATCTTTCCGTGTTATGCGTGTAGCCTTCAATCCTGGTTCAATCCTCTGATTCCCAAGCTCCGGCTTGGGAACCCACCACCGATCGCCACAATCCAGTACTGTCCCCCCCCATCCTTTTCTCTTGCGAAATGTAGCAAAACAGGGTAAAATATCACGTGAGGTCAATGGCTTCTAGCTATACCTCAAACCACAATCCGAGGGGGGCTTCTGAACGAACGAAGCTCTCCTCGCCCATTCATTTCCTTACTTACCCACCTCACTGATGGAGCCCCTGCCATGTTGCGGAGCCGTGCTACACGTCGCGATTTCCTACGTTCAACTACCGCCTTGGGCGTTGCGGCCACCTTCGCCGCGCCGGCTTTGCTCCACGCAAAATCGCCCAACGAAAAACTCAACGTGGCGGTGATCGGTCCTGGCGGTCGCGGCGCCGCCCAATTGGATGCCGCCGGAGCCATGGAAAACGTCGTCGGCATCTGCGACGTCGATGAAAACATCCTGGGCGCGGCCGCCCAAAAGTATCCCAAGGCCAAAACCTACGTCGATTTCCGCAAAATGCTCTCGGAACTCGAAAAGTCGATCGACGCAGTGATGGTCAGCACACCCGACCATACCCATGCCCCCGCCAGTGCCATGGCCATGCGGATGGGCAAGCATTGCTACTGCGAAAAGCCGCTGACGCACAACATCTACGAAACCCGCGTCCTTGAGCAGTTGGCCAAGGAAAAGAATCTCGTCACGCAGATGGGCACCCAAATCCACGCCGAAGACAACTACCGCCGCGTGGTCGAGTTGGTCCAAGCCGGCGCGATCGGCCCCGTGACCGAAGTCCATGCGTGGTCGCCCGCTAACTACAGCGGAGTCAAACGCCCCACTGATACGCCCGCCGTGCCGAAGGGCTTCAACTGGGATCTCTGGGTTGGCCCCGCGCCGTTTCGCCCCTACCACCCTTGCTACGCCCCATTCAAATGGCGATGCTGGTGGGCTTTCGGCAACGGCGGTCTTGGCGATTTCGGTTGCCACCTGATGGACTTGGCTTTCTGGGCGCTGAATCTCAAGCATCCGACCAGCGTCGAGGTACAAGGGCCGCCGGTCGACGAGGAAAGCTGCTCGCAAGGCCTAACGGTGAATTACGAGTACGCCGCCCGCGGCAATCTACCGCCCGTAAAACTCGTTTGGTACGATGGCGACAAAGCCGCACAGCCGGGCGTCCCAGCCGGATCGGGCGTCGTGCCCGGCGCCATGGGCGTGCTGTTCATCGGCAAGGAAGGCATGTTGCGGGCCGATTACGGCAGCCGGACGCTCTATCCCCTCGATAAGTTCAAGGACTTCAAAGCACCCGAGCAAACCATTCCCAAGTCGATCGGCCATCACAAGGAATTCTTCGAGGCCTGCAAGACCGGTGGTCCCACCACGTGCAATTTCGACTACTCCGGCGCTTTGACCGAAGCCGTTTTGCTCGGCACGGTCGCCTACCGCGTCGGCAAGAAACTCGAATGGGACGCCGCCAACCTCAAGGCCACAAATTGCCCCGAGGCCGACAAATTCATCCACCCGCCCTACCGCGACGGCTGGACACTGTAAAAAACAGCGATACCTTCTACCCCAATAGCTTCTAGAAAAATCCTCTCTCCCGCATCGCGTGAGAGGGGATTTTTTCTTTTAGATCATATGACAAGCGTAAAAGGCGAGAAAACACGACGGCCTCTAGATCGCGGGTTTGTCGGAAAAATATCAGAATTGGTCGGGAAACGTGTTGCGGTCGGATGCCGCTTGGTGTCCAATAATAGAGGAACGGCCCTTGAAGCTAATGATTAGCGAAAATTAGCGGTAATCAGTGTTCCGTTTTGTGTCCCCCCTCCCCACTCGCACATCCTTCCCGTTTGCATGTCCTTCCCCTTTCAACTCCTACCGATTAGGCGGAAACATCATGAAAAAAACGCTGTTTCTTCTTTGCTGTTTCTTGGTTCCTCAAACGAATTTATTTTCCGCCGAACTGGCAAAGGACGGCGCCACCGGCTGGAAAATCGTTCTCCCCAACGAACCAACGCCGGTCGAGAAGACCGCCGCCCGTGAACTGTCTGAACATCTAAAACTTGTGACCGGTGCGAATTTCCCCACAATCGCCGAGAAAGACGTCCCCGCCGACGGCAAGTCATTCGTATGGATCGGCCGCACATCCAAGGCCCCGAAGAAAGCCTACAAGTTCGACGAAATCCTCATCAAATTCGATGCCGGCAATCTGATTCTCGCCGGTCACGAGAAACGAGGCTGCCTCTACGCGGTCTATTCGTTCCTACAAGATGTCGTCGGCGTTCGCTGGTGGGCGGCCGAAGATACATTTGTGCCGAAGAAGCCCACGCTTGTCATCGCCGACGATCTGAATATCTCCTACGCGCCCCAGATGATCTCGCGCGAAATGTACCATCGGAACGCCCAGCCCACCATCTTCTCGGCGCGCATGAAGGGCAATGGAAACCTAACGCCGGAATACGGCGGCGCGGTTCGGATCATCAACTTCGTGCATTCCTTCTACAAATATCTCCCGCCCGAAAAATACTTCGCCGCCCATCCCGATTGGTATTCCGAAATCGATGGTAAACGCAAGCACGAACAGGCACAGCTATGCTTAACCAATGAAGCAATGCTCCAGGAGCTTATCAAAAACGTCCTGGCGGATCTGCGAGGCAATCCCGAAGCAAAGATCATCGACATTTCTCAGAACGACTGGTATGGGTTCTGCACCTGCCCAAAATGCAAGGCAATCGACGACGCCGAAGGAAGCCATTCGGGCACGCTCGTTTTCATGCTCAACAAAGTCGCCGAGGCCGTGGCGAAAGAATTCCCCGACGTTCTCGTCGAATCGCTTGCGTATCAATATACGCGCAAACCGCCCAAGGTAATCAAGCCTCGCGACAATGTCCTGATCCGCCTCTGCACGATTGAATGTTCTTATATCCAGCCGCTCGACGGTCCGCAGAATCGCGAATTCGCCGCCGACATCGAAGGCTGGAGCAAACTGGCCAAATATCTTTTCATCTGGGACTACACGACCAATTACAACGACTATCTTGGCCCGCACCCGAACCTGCGCGTGCTCGCGCCAAACGTTCGCTATTTCATCAAACATGGCGCGATCGGTCTGTTTGAAGAAGGCGAAGGCGACGACTTCTGCGAACTGAAAAACTGGCTGCTGATGCGCGTCATGTGGGAACCGAACCTCGACGACGCCAAGCTGATCGACGAGTTCCTACGCGGCTACTATGGCGAAGCGGTCGCCCCGTTCCTCAAACAATATTGGGATCTCCTCATTGCACAGGCCGAAAAGGAGAAAATCTACCTCGGCTGTTTCGGCATGAACTCAGCCAAGTGGCTCGACTTAGCCTCACTCAACCAGGCAACCGAACTCCTGAACAAAGCGGTCGAAACGGCCGCGAAAGTCTACGGCCCCGATTCCAACGAGCTGCGACGGCTCCAAAAATCAAAGATGGGCATCGACCATGTGTGGCTCACCCGATACTATCCTTTGCGCGGCGAAGCTCGTTTTCAAAAACTGCCGTTCCTCGGTCCCAAAGACCCCGTTAAAGCGGCCGAGGAATTCGCCGAACTTTGCAAGCGATTCAAAACCAGCGCGGCGGTTATTTCTCAGGAAGCAAATCTCGGCCTATACCTTGACGGTTTGAAGGCGGGATTCCTCGCACAAAAAAATCCTCCCGAGATATGCAAAGGCTTGCCGGAAGACAAATGGGTCGTATTCGATGCCCTGTCGTTCAATAACTATGAAAATGCGGCAATGATCATCGACGATCCCAAAGGCTGGAATGGCAAAAGCGTCCGCATGGGCACGAAAGTCGATTGGAATACCAGCTATTCGCCGCCCGTCCGCGGAAAATATCGCATTCTCGCCTCCTTACGATGCGAAGGAACAATCAAGGAAGGCCGTGTCGGCGGGTGGGGTGTCTACGACTCCCAAGGCAAAAAAGATCTCAAGAGCATGGCCCTCGACCGCAAGGATTTTGCCACCGCCGACGGCTCGCTCGACAAAAACTTCCGCTGGATCGATCTCGGCGTTGTTGATTTCGTGCCCGGCGCGTATTTTTGGTTCGCCCACGGACACAATCCCGCCCTCGACGCCATTTTCGTCGACCGTGTCGTACTGATCGGTATAGATTGATCCGATCGCAGCCGTAGGGCAAGCAGTAGGGCGGGTCAAGCGAAGCGATGGCCCGCCAAAAACAACACTTAACGGATTCCATCATGCCTCTACATCGGCGTAACTTTTTGAAAGTCTGCGGCGCACTGGGAACAGCGGCCTACGCGATGCCTGCCTTCGCCGAGCCCATCCCCAAAGGCAAACGCATCTATCATCTCTCCGTCGGATGCGAGACGCTCGAAAAATATCCCGACTTGCTCGAAAATGTCATCGCCGCCGGCGTGTCCGAACTATGGCTAACCGGCTTTTGGGCAGGCAATTGGCATGCCGACCCCGACCGCCTGAAAAAATGGTGCGACCGTCTCGGCAAACGCGGACTGGCAGCCCATGCATTGAACGTGCCGCTGGGACATCCCGACGGCGGCAACCCAAAATGGCCCAAATACATTCGTCCCGACGGTTCGACTTGCACCGGAACCGTGCTTCATCCGCCTGCCACGGAAGAAAACTGCACGGCCATGCGGCAGCTTCAAGCCGCAGGAATCGATCGCGTCTTCTTAGACGACGATTTCCGACTCGCCTCGTGGCCCGGCGCCATCGGCGGTTGCTGTTGCCCAGAACATAAACGAGAATTTCTCGAACGCAGCGGCCTACGCTCCGACTCCGCCTGGAACGAATTGCTCGATGCGATCAAGCATCGCCGCCTAACGCCCGCGGTCCGCCTATGGGTCGATTTCACATGCGACCAACTGACGGCCTGCTTCCGCGCGCAACAAAAAGCCGCGCCCAACATCCAGCTCGGCATCATGGTGATGTATTTCGGCTCCGAAAAAGCAGGCATCCGGCTGCGCGAGTATAACGACGTGCCCTTCCGCGTCGGAGAGTACATGTTTAGCGACCCATTCTTTAACCCGACCAAGGGAAAGACCGACGAACTCTTTAGCGTGCTGTTCCATCGACGTTTCGTGCGGCCGGAACTGGCCTACAGCGAAACCACCGCATTCCCCGACAACAGCCTATCGCTGCCCAACAAACTGGCGAAGCTGGCCACATCGACCATCGCCGACGTTCGCAACACGATGTTCATGTGCGACTTCCCCTCGGGCGATTGGCCGACGCTCGCCCCCGCCATGAAACACCATGCCCAAGTGCATAGCGTCATCGCCGGCCACAAACTCGCCGGGCCGCTGAAGCACTACTGGGGCGAAGCTGCCCGTTACGTCGGCGATGACAACCCCAACAGCCTGTGGCTCGCCCTCGGCCTTCCATTCTCGGTCACGGATGGTTTAGCGAACGACGGCTACACGTTCCTAGCCGAGGCCGACGCCCAAACAATCGACAGCCTGCCGCCGGCCGCCACAACGTTGCTCGCACGCCCGCAAGCTGGGCTATCGCCGAAAGTTCGCGCCTTGGCCGAATCGTGGCCCGAGCTATTAGCCTGGAAACGAACCATTCTGCCGCAGCTTGGCAAAGTGCCCTACGTCGAAGGTGACATGCCCGTCGTCTGCGCCTGGTATCCAACCGCCCGAGCCGTCGTACTCTGGAATCTCAGCGAACAACGTCAGGATTTCCGCCTACGCTACGGCGACATGCAACGCACCATAAGCGTCAACGGGCTTGACGTTGCCCTGCTAGAAAGCATCGGCTAAAGCCCACTCCGTCTTCTCGGCAGAGCATCTGCCTCCTTTGCCATCCGCCTTGAAAATCTCCATTTTTCCGAAAGAAACAGGAGAATCGGCAGGAATCTGTTCGAGCTTGCCAAAAAAATTTGACCCCGAGAACCTACGTCGTATATTAGGGGGTTGTCGCAAACCATTGGAGCTACCCGAAAAGGTTGTTCGATGGAGAAATACCGACAAGCGTTTTTTCTTATTGCATCCTACATTGCCAACGAACCTTTTCGCGGCCGGTAGACCAGCAAACTCGGCTGGAACAGCCGTGCTTGCGGTTGAATCTGGAACATTCGCAATGTCGGTATCAATATAACGGCGCTTCCAAACAAAGATCCCAAGCAGCAATCTCGTTTCGGGGCAAACATTCCCTAATAGTTTTTCAGGAGAGAAAATCGTGTTTGTCGATTTTGAACAGATGTCGGGAAAAAGAATTGCCTTGAATACGGAACATATCGTCAACGCCTATCCCGACGGCGATAATGCCTCCGCCCTGATCGTCAATTTTGGCACCAAAACAGATCAAGTCCGCGTAAGAAGCACCTACAAGGAAGTCATCGACAAACTGAACGGGCAATAATCCCCCTTTACCAGCCGCCGAAACGCGACTGCATTTTTTCTCCGTTACCCGCCTGATCTCCAATAGCCGGGAGCTAACAGCTCCCGGAATGTGCGCAACTTGCACAATGGTTTAGCAGCCGACAGAACGTCGGCCCTGCTGCCAAGCCGCCGTATCATTGGCAGTTAATCAACAGAGACTATCCAACTTGACCATAAGGAATTACTGCGCCCCGTCGCCCCGCCGTTCTCGCCATCTCCAACCCTTCCCACATTTATGCTGCCTCTGACTTCAGCTAAAAATAATAGACATGCCCTCTTCGGTATTCTTGTCCCCTTTGGTGTTCTTCCAAAAGCCCCCCCTCTCCCGCAGGAAAAGGGTTAGGGTAGAGCTATTGATCGAGAAAACGTTGTTTCTTATTTACTTGTTCATATCAGGTCCTTCATTCCCCTAGTTGACCGCCCAATCTCACGTTGCTATATCTGTGGGCGGCAAACTTAAGATCAAGGGAGAGTTTAGAATGTGGCAATGTCCTGGCTGTGGCGAGCAGATGGAAGACACGTTTGACGCATGCTGGCGCTGTGGCATGGGGCATGATGGCACTGCAGCAACGGATTTCCATGCACAATCCGATGACCCCGAGGCGTCCGCCCCTGACCCCGAAGCGGAGAATACGGGGGCCGCTGATGGTGAGGGGCTCACGCGTTTGGAAATTGCCGAACTGGTGTGTAAGGCGGTTGCGTTGTGGCCACTGGCAAGTGGCATTATTTCGCTTTCTGCCCTCGTTCTTATGCTCTTCACACTATTATTATGTGATCGCAACTCTGGTCATTCGCTTGTCGGGGTCGCCTTTGGAGGGATTGTTCCACTTGGCGAGTTTCTTGCCGCTGCCTTGCTCTGGAAGATGTCAGGATTCATCGCTCGCCGAATGGTTCGAGACACACCTGCCCCAGTTCTAAGAACTGGTTTGACTTCAAGCCAGTTGATGGTTATCGCATTAACAACAGTCGGTATCTACGCACTGTTCTCTGGCGTTAAAGAGTTGCTTCGGATTGCCGCCCAAGTATTTTTCATGTGCAAAGAGAATGGCATCAACTACTCAGAATTTCTCAAGGATATTAACTGGCAGGCCAATTTTTGGGGGACTCTGCTGAGTTGTGGCGTTGCAATTTGGCTAGTGCTTGGATCGCGTGGTATCGTACGGATGATTCGCCGCATCCGCCATGGTTCGGTCGAGGCTTCGGATGAAGATCAAGGCAACATTTGCAACAAGGTATCGCCCGAGGCTGCCGCAGAATGAAAATGCCTCTGCCCTCGTCATCAATTTTGGCACGAAAACAGATCAAGTCCGCGTAAGAAGCACCTATCAGGAAGTCATCGACAAACTGAACGGGCAATAATCCCCAGTCGCAGCTCGCAAGAAACAGCAGCTATGTTCTTTCAGTCTATCGGCCCATTCCCATTGCCGTTAGCCACACAGCGCGCCAAACCCTAAACCTGTCAGGCCCGTTCAGAGATCATCCGCCTTTCACGTCTCCCCTCGCCCGCTTGCTGAGCCGTGTGATCAAAAAATCTCCCCTCGCCCGCTTGCGGGAGAGGGGCCGGGGGTGAGGGCGTGTTGCCTACTCGCACACACGAGCCATCCTCAAATCTGCCTTCTGTTCTTCCGATATCGTGACGATATCCTCTTGTCTGCCCTGAATTGGAATCCATACAAAGCCGTATGTCCAATAGCCGGGAGCTAACAGCTCCCGGAATACGTCCGCAAATCGACACACATTCCGAGAGCTGATAGCCCCCATACCTAACCTCTTCGCTTTCACTTGGCCCAGACGTTCGCGACTGCGACTTCCATTTCTAGGGACTTCCTCCGCTTTTATCTAGCCCAGGGCCTTCACGCCTGCGACTACTGAGCTTTTATCTAGCCCAGGCGTTCACGCCTGGGGCTGCCATCGCGCAACCCTAAAACCTGTCAGGCCCGTTCACGGGCCTCCCGCCTACTCTTTGCCGAATCGCACGAGCTGCGTAGGCCGTTCCTTGCCAGTCTTGACCGCAAGCGAGGCGTACAATTCAGGCCTGCGGCTAAGCATCCAACGGCGTCCGGTACAATTCTCCAACAGTGCTGCATCAAGGTCGGCAATCACCATGTCGTCCTGAATGGCCGTCGACTCCCTGAGAATGCGGCCGTAGGGATCGAGGATCATGGCGTTGCCCGTCCGAACCTCGTCGTCGTCCACGCCGACTCCATTCGAGAAGAGAAGGAAGAGGCCGTTGTCGTGGGCTCGGGCAGGAAGCCAGCGCAGCAGCCAGCCACGCCCTTTCTCGCCAAAAAACTCACGGCGCAGAGCCTCGGGATCCTCCAGGCGGCGCTCCCAGGCAAGCTTGTCGACCGGCTTCATCCCGTGTGGGCTGACCGAATTACAACCGCCAGTCTGATGCGGAGCCAGAAGAACGTCAACGCCCATCAGGCCCATCATGCGGACATTTTCAACGATGTTGTTGTCGTAACAAATAAGGACACCGACCCGAACGCCCTCGGGCGTGCCAAAAACAGTGTAGGCGTCGCCTGCGTCGATGCAATCGTTCTCAAAGGCCTGAATTTTACGGTGCCTGACGACTTGGCCATCACTCATGGCTACGATATAAGTGTTGTACATGCGGCCGTCGTCGCCAATTTCCACCAACCCCGCGCCCAAAGTCATGTCATGCCGCTCAGCCAAGCCCACGAGACGCTGCGCCGAAGGACCGGCCGGCACCTCCTCAGCTAAACTTGCGATCTGATCCCGCGTACAGTTGCGCAAAAACCAATAGCCGGTAATACAGCATTCCGGAAAAGCGAGAATATCGACGTCGGCAAGAGCGGCCTGTGTAACGAATGCTTCGATCTTCGCCCAATTAGCTTGCTTATCGCCGCTAATGTGCTCCATTTGCACTACCGCCGCTCGAAGATTATTCATCCTAGCCTTCTCCCTCGGTACAAATTAAATCTCCAGCCATCGAGCTGATTGTACACTCAGCAACTATGCAGTAAAACTCCGGCCCTTCTGACATGCTCACCAAACTTTCCCCCTGCCCACTTCCTAAACGGTGTTACCAAGAAATCTCCCCTCGCCCGCTTGCGGGAGAGGGGCCGGGGGTGAGGGCGTGTTGCCTGCCAATCGGTTTAGCTGCACCCGTTTACCGCCTTTCATCAGTGCCACACCGCCGTCATAAAAGATCCTTTTCAAATACATTCAGATTAATGGAATGGCAAGCACGGAACGTCGTCCCTCAGTAGGATCGTGTCTGCGGCGTCTCCCTGGAATCGCTTGTTAAAACATACCTTCGCCTCTTTCATCGTCATCAATGCATTCACCCCCACCGTATGCAACACCATTGGCTTCGCCTTCACCTTCGTCCTTATCTTTCTCTTCTTCTATTGCCTTATTGATAAAATCCACCATTCTATTGATGCTTTTTTGTTCCGGATCAGAAAAGTCACCATCCAGTCTAGGCGATTCTAAGGGACCTTCATTCAATAGCGATTTTATCATGTTCACATAGGAAAAGTTTGCCTTTTTCCCATCGGTTTCTTGTTCGACGGTTACTTGATGCTCCGCATCTTTTGTAAAAACAAGCTTCATGGCTTACCCTCTCTAAAGTTTTTGAGGTTGTACTTCTTTACCCTCTTTTTAATGGACGCCTTTCCGCCGTCTGTTATCCTTGCAATGTGATCAACCACTCTTTTACCATCAATATTTCCCTCAAGAGGATTAGACCTGATTGTAATCTTGTTGGCCTCGTTCTTACAAAGTATGACGTTCTGAGCATCACCCAACATTGGTATCGTAGCATTGTGAGAAACTAGAATAATTTGCTTTTTTGATTTGCATTGTTTAATAGCTGTAAGCAATCCATGGTTGATATAGTTGGTTGCGAGATTATCCTCTGGTTGATCAATAATCAGAGCAGCATTATCACTTTCCCACCCAAGAATCAAATCAAGAATAACCGATGTTTTCCATCCTGCGCTCAAGTTTTCAAAATTATGTCCCTCTTTGGTCGTTATTCGATAGGTTTTTTTATTAAGGTTACTAAATCTTTGGCTTACACGCTTCGTGAAATCGTCATAGTCCAGGACCTTTGGCTCTTTTTTTCTAAACTTGGATTCAAATAGAGCCTCGGGGCGGATGTCGTCATATCTATCCAAATTATATTCGCGTTTGAGCATATCATTGACTACTTCAAGGAACTTTTCTTTAGTCAACTCAAATGCGTTTTCAATGTAGAGCTTGTGCCCCATCGATTCAATTTCTTTGGTCTTAATCCTAATTTGGTAACTGGCAATCTGATCAAGCGAAGAATAGAACGCCTTCTCTGCTCTTGCATAAGCAGTAATAGCTTCAAGCAATTCCTCAAATTGTTTCCTTTTTGTAGTTGTTTCCCGATTCTCTTGGTCCTGTGCTTTGTCAACCTCTTTAATTTCTTTTGTTATTATTTCGCGGACCTTCAATTCAAATTGCCCATGTATATATGCCTCTCTAAGTTCAGCAATTAGTTTTTTAACTAGAGTTCTATCATGAGTTACCAGCGGATTCCGGCCAAGAAAGTCATCAATTTCACGCAATCGCTGTATATATTCAAGATGCTTTCCTTTACTGTATTCAATTGGATTAGTTGTTTGAGGATCAGGTTTTACGGGCTTTAGTGGATTTGCATGAATTGCTTCAGTAACGATCAGTCTGGACAATATTGGAATTCTCGCCAACTTGTTATGCAGCCCGTCAATTTCTTTGACCGATTGCATCATACGTCTCAGTTGAAGACTTAGATCAGACAGCCCATTGTTTATCTCATCCAACTCGTTTTTATCTGATGGAAATACGCTTTTCAGAATAGATATATCGTCGATCCTATGCTCTTTGTCTTTTGGGTCGCAGATTTTTCCAATGTAGTTCTGATCTAGGTAGTGTGGATGTTGGCCAGTCGGATTTAGGACTTCAATGTCTTGAACGCTATATGGCGTTGCTAAATAAACACTCCCCTCGAAGTTACCGATAATTTTTCTATAAATAGAATCAACGAACAATGACTTGCCGCTAGAAGATCCACCAATAACCACGTTCAAGCCTGGAGTCAGGTCTACATCAATATCGATGTGCCCATTCTTTAAGTGGACATGCTCAATACATTCAGCCCACATGTCCGGTTTAGCACCATATCGCAACCTCGTGGATTCCGATAACGAAAGACGCAAGCCATCAAAAGTTGGGGAGGCCAGCATCCATGTAGGTATGAATTCTGAAGCATCCTTGCCGGCCTTGCAATCAGGGTAATGCCTCGGATCATAATTATCTGTCGTTGTAACTAAATTGACAAAGTCCTTAATTCCCAACCGAAAAAAGTACTCTTGCGTCTTGTCGAGGCCTCTGTTGCTTCTTGCAGTGAAACCATCAAAGTGATTGTAATATATACTTCTCTCTAACGTCTTATCGAATTGCACACCATCTGGTATAGACTTGTCGAAAGTAGAGTGGTTTTGTCCTCCATGTGGAAGGAGAATAAAGTCATAGTCGTCAAAACAATTCATTATTGTTTCAAGCTTAGGAATGTTCGCATCATCGCTTCCTATAATCTTGCGTGGATACAAATCATCTAGCTTGGCGTTCAACGCATCTATCGCAAATTCATTGATTGGTTCAATATTGAATAGGATATGGCAATGGTAAGGTGCTACATTTTCATAATTGCGTACATGTAACTCAACACCGAGCAATAGATTGTCAAATACAGCAACAGCATCTAGATATGCACTTTTGTTAATGACATTATGATCCGTGAGAGATATCAAATAATCCGCACCATCAGATATGGACTCAATCTTACTTTTTAAGGCATTAACATCGTAGAAAGCATTAATATGCTCAGGATTCTCCAATGTATGAATGTGGAAATCTATGAATATGGGTTTCATACACAACCTTTCTGATCAGCATCGGGCAAAGAAAAGATATTAGAAACCGTTCTGCTGGCTCTTCCTCGTCATGTGAACCTGCACCGTTCTTGAAACTCCTCATAACCCATTCCCACAAATCGTTAATCAACCAAATCCTGTCAATCTTGTAAATCCTGTCTCAAGAAAACCCCCCGATGGCATCGACAAATGCGACTGCATCCATGTCACCGGTACTATTTTCAAAAAGACCGAAATGTCGTAGAATTTACTGTGACAATTTGAATTGACGCCCTTTGGCGTCAAAACTGCTTTCAGCAAAACCGCGAACCTGGACTGCAAAGTCCTTGAATTAGTGAAGCAGTGCAAAGCCCGTTCCGCAAAAGGGAACGCCGGCACTTGTGCTGTTCACTAATACCTCTTCGCGGAGGTTGCTGGAGCGGCCTGGTCGGCGTTCCCTTTTTTCTAGGAGCGGGCGAATGATCCCAGAAGATCACATCAAATTGATTTGCCAATACGAATGGCTGCGCGAACTGGCCGACGACTTGAACGTCATGGCCTTGGCTGTCGATCGCTGCTTGATCGACCTCGAACACCGCTTGCCCGACTACTACCAATATCCAGGTGACTTCTGCCCCAAAACAGAATAACGGCCTCCATTCCCACTTCCGTTGCCTTGCCCCCTCACCCAGCCTTGGCTGATGGTCTGGCCCTCTGTCTCTCGATCTTTGTGAAAAACCTCACATCCGCCCCCATCCGCGTTCATTTGCGTCCATCTGCGGTTCCTTTGCGCCTTCGCGTCTTTGCGTGATTTTTGTTCGACATCCCAGCCTTGGCTGATGGTCTGGCCCTCTGTCTTTCGATCTCTGTGAAAAAACCAAATGACCTCACATCCGCCCCCATCCGCGTTCATTTGCGTCCATTTGCGGTTCCTTTGAGCCTGTTATGTAGAGAGTTGTCAATGGGTGTTTGGCCAGTTTTCGCTTTTGCAAC
>CAYWGR010000092.1:0-22069 GCA_964458015.1 uncultured Planctomycetaceae bacterium | reverse complement strand
CAAATTCCCAATCCCCAATCCCCAATCCCCAATCCCTCGTCTCCCGCCCCCCGCCCCCTATCCCCCGCCCCCATGTTCGCCGTGCGAACACCGACGGCCCTAGTGACCGACCTCGGCACCGAGTTCGGCGTGGAAGTGGATAAAACAGGAACAACCACGTCGCACGTCTTCCGTGGTTCGGTCCAGGTGCAAGCAACTTCTGTCGATGGAAAGGCGGAGGAAAGAGTCCATGTATTATTTAAGAACCAATCTGCCCGCGTCGAGAATCGCAATAACAGTCAGGTCGCAGATAATCGTGTGATGATGATTGCCTCGCCATCGCAATCGGTCGATTTCGTACGCGAAATACCCAAACCAACTTACAAAACCCTCGATCTAGTCGATGTGGTGGCTGGCGGGAACGGCTTTTCCGGCCGGCGAAATGGGGGCATCGATCCGACCAATGGCCGGGCAATCAATACGCGACCAGAGCAAATGGAGATGTGGTTCACGGGCGATCAAACGTATCATCGCGTCGATTCGTTGCCATTAGTAGACGGGGTGTTTATCCCCAACAGTCAGACGGATCGAGTGCAGGTCGACTCGGCAGGCCATGTCTTCACTGAGTTTCCCAAAACCGACAATATGACTGCTTGTTATATATGGGCCGGCGGTTTTGTGGACAAAAAATACCCACACATGACGGTATTGGAAGGGATCGACTATGGAGCACCCGGGCATGGCGCATTGTTCTTGCACGCCAACAAGGGAATAACATTCAAGTTGGATGCAATCCGAGCGGCTAATCCCGGCTGCTCGATCAAAGGGTTCCTCGCCGTCGCTGGCAATTCGGAAACGGGATCCGAAGAAAACGAGCCGGCGTTGGCCGACGTCTGGGTGCTGGTCGACGGGGAAGTGCGTTATCGTCGTCGCGAAATCAACCGTTATAACCGCGCGTTTTCGATTGCCGTACCCATTGGTCCGAGTGAACATTTTCTGACATTGGCGGCCACCGACGGCGGAAACGGCTTCAAATATGACTGGATCGTTTTCGGCGATCCTCGGCTTGAACTGGTGTTTATCGAACAGACGCCGCAAGCCAAGGTGCAACGTCCCATGGCAGCCGAGAAGGGAGGCCGTCCTTAGCAGCCTGTTGGAAGCTATTTCAAACGAGGTAATACGTTGTTTGCGCCGCTGTGAAACGGCAATTCCGCCATCACGCGTGCAAATTGATATCCCGGCGTTGTGCCCTACGTCGGGGAGCCGTATGGCTCGGTTTATGGGTTCATGCTTTTCCGTGTTCTTTCTTTATGGAGAGTGATTACCATGTCGCGTAGAATGATTCTGGTCGCATGCCTCGTTGTCGCGTCAGTTGCTGTCAACGGCTTGAGGCAAGCCGGTGCGGATACGATCGTCAACATCGACTTCAACGGATTTCGAAGTGATGACGTTCAGGGGCCGACCTATTCGGGTACGGTGCTGTATGGTCCGGCGGGAAGCGGAACCGCCTGGAATGGCATAACGATTGATTCCATCAACTTCGGCGATGGTCAGACTGTCGGCGGAAGCGAGCTGCTGAACTCTGCCGGTGTTGCAACCTCGATCGGCATCTCCGTTTCGCCGGTAGGCGGCGACGTTAACGACGCCACCACCACCGATCCCACCGATATTGAGGCCCTTTGGACTGACTACGCCTTTGGCAATGCCTCGTTCACGATCACAGGTCTCGGTTCCGCCACGGCGGCAGACATCTATTTTTACTGTAGAGTTGACCAGGCTGTTCCGGTACTCGGTGGCGTAACCGCTACGGACCTCGGCAAGTTTACGGATGGGGTCACCTTTGGTGAGTGGCATACCTATCGCGCTCATGTGTCTGTTATCAACGGAACAATCACCAGCAGTAGTAATCCATTTACGGTTGTGGCCGGAATGAGCATCGTAGTGCCAGAACCGTCAACCTTAGTGCTCCTGGCAGCCGGCCTGATCGGCCTTCTGGCCTACGCTTGGCAGAAGAAGAAATAAGCAGAACTTTATAAACCGCGGAGAACCCGGAGGAACGCAGAGAAATTCTCAGAGAATCTTCTCTGCGTCCTCGGTGCCCTCTGTGGTAATACATTTCGCTTCGAGATGGCGATTCTATGAAACAAGCCCCGCACAAAAACGCTTTCACTTTAGTCGAATTGCTTGTCGTGATTACGATCATCGGCATCCTCATCTCTCTGCTGTTACCGGCAGTGCAATCAGCACGCGAGGCAGCGCGCCGATTGCAGTGCAGCAACAATCTCAAGCAGATTGGCCTAGCATGTCTCAACCACGAAAGCGCCTACGGCTTCTTTCCTTCCGGCGGTGGGGGCCCAAGTGGGTTGGCGATCCCGATCGCGGCGCCGGCAAACGACAGCCGGGCGGTTGGATCTATTCCATTTTACCCTATGTCGAACAGATTTCGCTCTATCAACTTGGCACCGGAGCTGCTACGGATGCCGAAAAGGAGGCTGCAAACACCAAACGCATGGCAACACCCATCGCCGCCTTCAATTGTCCAACACGCCGGCCATCGAAAGCTTACGATGTGTTCTGTACTGATTGTCAACCTTATTACGCACCCACAATGACCACTCTTGCCGGAGAAGCCCGCACGTGCTATGTCGCAAACTTGGGCGAGAGCCAAGTTACTTTCTGGTGGAACTATATGCCGGCATCCTACACCGCGGGAGACGATTCCAGCTTTCAGTGGTATCCCACGGGTCTCATCTTAAACGGCATTTGCTACCCTCACAGCCAAGTTACGATCGGAATGATTCGCGACGGCTCTTCAAATACCTATTTGGCCGGCGAAAAATACATGAATCCCGACCACTACACCGATGGCCAAGACGGCGGTGACGACTGGAGTATGTATACCGGACAACAGGATGACGTTAGTCGGACAGTAGGCTATTATGATGCCGGCAATGTTTTTCATCCCTATCATCCACAACAGGATTCGCCAGGTGATGGTGCTTCTTCTGGCTATGCCTTCGGCAGCGCCCACGCTTCGGGCTTTAATATGGTCTTCTGCGACGGCTCGGTCCATTCGATCAGCTATTCGATCGGCGAAGAAGTCCACCGCCGGCTAGGCAACCGCATGGATGGTTTGCCCATCGACAGCAATTTCTAGTTCCCCAAAAAAAGAACTGCCATCTTTCCTCTTGTGGGTATCGACGTCTCTCGGTTTCTGTTTCTTGTGATGCCGCCCCCCTACCTGCTTTTCTCTTGTGAAACGGACATTTAGCCTGCTTCTTTTCCATACACATAACATGCTTGTACTTATAAACACAGACCACTGCCAACTCTCCATAATCTCCATCCAAGCGAACAATCCAACACCTTCACCCAAAACAACCCTATTGGCGGCCGAATTAGGAACCGCCGGTTGTGCCTGTATCCAAAGCTTGTTATTCGTCTTTTTATATGATATATTCCCCTCATTCGAGCAGCCCACCGCAACTCGTAACTTGAAGGGAGAACATCATGTGCCGAGCCCTCTGCAAGTATTTTTCCGCAATTATTGTCGGAATCGCTCTATCGCTCTACGTTGCCGCTGTCCATGCGGCCGAAACGCCTATGCCGCAGTTCCAAGCCCAATGGATTTGGGCGAAGGTGCAAACGCCTAACCCGTTCCAATTTGTCAAATTCCGAAAAACCGTCGAACTGCCGGCCAAGCCCGAAAACGCGACAGCCTTCATCACCGCCGACACGTTCTACCGCCTTTGGATCAACGACCAGTTGGTCATGCACGGCCCCGCTCGCAGCAGTCGCGGTAAATGCACCATCGATCCTCTCGATGTAACCTCGTATCTCACACAGGGCAAAAACACGCTCCTCGTCGAAGCCTTTCACGGCATCTGCCCCTTTGAAGCCTTGGCCCAAGCGCCAGGCATGTTTTGCGAATTGGTCGTCACCGCCGGCGGCAAAAAAACCGTCGCGGCCTCGACCGACGCCACTTGGGAAGCCGCCGAAAACAACGCCTGGAGCCGAGATTCACTGCGTTTCAGCTACCAACGCGGCTGGATGGAGCAATACGACGGCCGCCAACTGCCGCAAGAAAAATGGCAGCCCGCCGTCGTCTTAGGGCCGCTGGGCATGGCCCCTTGGAAAGCCGTCTCGCTCCGCGACATCCCCTTGCCCGCCCCGCTTCTTCCGGTCAAACCCGCAAAAGCTGTTGCGGTGCAACGCGGCGACGGGTTCATCGGCAACATCGATCCGGTCGAACGCTTCGAGTTGCCCCGCCCGCAATGGGACGAGCAATCCAAGTGGTTCCGCCAGTTGGAAACCGAGCATCTGAAGGACGACGCCACGGCCGCCGACAATCCCTCGGGCGTTACCGCCGCCGGTTCAGGCGATACGACGCTCAAAGGCGACGCCGCCTCGATTTCATACGATCTTGGGCGCGGCTATGTGGGCTTCCTCGGCTTTGAAGTCACCGGCCACGAGGGCCAAGTGCTCGAATTGGTTTGGAACGAGCGTCAAGCCGGCGACGGCGGCGTTCGGCCGCGTGCCCAGACGGGCAACAACGCCGTCCGCTACACTTTGCGAGAAGGCCGGCAAAGCTTCTTGGCCTTCATGCCGCAGTTCGCCCGTTTTGTGCGCGTCGTGCAGCGCGGCGAAGGGCAAATCACATTGCACCGTCTCCATTGGACGGAATTCCGCTTCCCCATGCCTCTTAATGGCGATTTTTCCTGCTCCGACGATGCCATCAACCGCATCTACCAAGCCGCGCGTTGGACGGCCGCGTTAAACACCATCGATGCTTACGTCGATTGCCCCCATCGCGAACGCAATGGGATGTATGCGGTCGAGGCCTACTGGATGCTCAAAGCGGTTTATCCGATGTTCGGCGACACGAGCGTCAGCCGGCGCAGCGTCGGTTACGGCGCGGATAGCGCCGATGATCCCGAGCGAACCGGCCCCCCCGGCATCATCCAGGTGGCCTATCCCATGCACCTCAGTAAGTTTAATTGCGTAATTCCCACCGGTCCTCTATTCTGGGTGCTGCACGAAGGTCTGTACGAGCGTTATTCCGGCGATACTGAACTCGTCCGCTCGATGATTCCCGCTATGCGAAGGAATTTAGCCGCCTTCGACGGCTGGCGCAACAGCGACAACCTGTTGGAATCGATCCCGTCGTGGATGTTTTTCGACTACTGCGATATCCGAACCGACGGCGTTTCCATCGCATTAAATGCGATTTATTACAAAACTTTGAACGAAGCCGCGCGGCTCGAACGCTTGGCCGGCGATGCCGCTCATGCCGAGCAATATGCCAAGCTGGCCCAACAGGTGCGCGATGCCATCAATCGCTATTGCACCGGCGATGGCTTTTACCCCGACGTTCTGTTCCGCAACGACAAGAAAGAATTGACGCCCTCTCCGCAGGCTTGCGAAACGACGCAAGACTATGTCATGTGGAGCGGCGTCCCCTCGCCCGAACGTTTGCGGAAGATGTGGCAGCTTCTGCGCGACGACTTTGTGCCGACACCGTTGAAAAAGGAGCAGCCGATCCGCGGTCTTATGCGGGCGGGGCTTTATCCATTCCTCGAACGCTTGGAAGTTGCGGCCCAGCTTGGCGACCACGCCGCTCTAGTGCGCGACGTCAAAGCCATGTTCCTGCCGATGGTCGATTCCGCCCCCGGCACGATCTGGGAAGATCCCATGGCCCAAATTGCCCTGTGCCACAGCATCGGCTGCGGCGTCGGCGGCATTCTGACCGAGGAATTGCTCGGCATTCGGCTTGACGCTCCGCTGAAAATCACGCCCCACAACGCCGGCTCGCTCCAGTGGTGCAAAGGCTTCATCACCACGCGGCAAGGCCGGATTGAAGTTGCCTGGGAATCCCAAAAAGATCGTTACCACCTAACGGCCGTGCTTCCCAAAGACGCGAACGGCGAAGTCACGCTGCCGGCCGAAGCCAAAGCCGTTTGGCAATCGGCCCCCGCAACCGTTCCATGGAGCGATACCATCGCAATCCGCGGCAACGCCGAGATCGTCGTACTGCCGGGGAAGGTGGAAATCAACAGCAAATAAAATACGACCGGCTAAACGCTCGTAGTATTTCCGTTGATAAAGAGTTGTGACGTTACCAGAAAAAGCCCGAAGGGCTTGTGATAAGATAGCCCAGGGTTGTCGCGCAGCGGCTACCCTGGGGCATGATTGCCATGGGTTCGCTCAACCCTGAAAGGGGTTGCGTAATGTGCCATCGCCGTTCCAAAACCAGTTCGTGGTAAAGGTGTTGCAAAGGTTTTCTTTTTACCCAGGGTAGCCGCTGCGCGGCAACCCTGGGCTATCCTATGCAATCCCTTCGGGATAAAATCGCTCAAATTACCAACATTGCCAGAAAAACTGGACTATCTCCAAACGGGGACGGACAATCGTTTATCCCTGCCCCTCTCCCGTTTTTAGGAGAGGGGCGGGAATGATCAAATCACATCATTACCAGCCGTAGAGCGGGCCGAAGTTCGCACAGGCGCGGAAATCGGCGCCTTCCAGATCGCTCGTGCCGAACGCGCCCCAAGCGCTGGGCCGGAAAATGTTCTCTTCCGAAACGTTGTGCATGCACACCGGAATCCGCAAAATCGAGCACAGCGTCAACAGATCGGCGCCGATGTGGCCAAAGCTGAACGCACCATGATTAGCGCCCCAAGCGTTCATCACGGTGTAGCCGTCCGTGAACACACCCTTGCCCGTGCATCGCGGGGCGAACCATGTGGTCGGCCATGTCGGGTCGGTGCGGTTGTCGAGGATATCATGCACCTTCTCGGGCAGTTCGACCGTCCAGCCTTCGGCCAGTTGCAACACCGGCCCCAAACCTCGCACCATGTTCAACCGCGACATCGTCACCGGCATTCCGCCCTTGGAAACGAAGTGCGACGAATAGCCGCAACCGCGGAAGTATTCCGTAGTGGCCGGATACCATGTCGTGGCATCCAAGCAGGCCTTCGCTTCGGCCTCGGTAATGTCCCAGAACGGTTTCATCGCGGACGTGCCGTCGATCTGCTGGCAGCCGGCGCCGTCGAGAGCCGCCGCGCCTGAGTTGATCAAATGAATGATGCCGCCCGCGGCTATGCCGGTCGCCTCGTAGCCGGTCACTCGCTTCAACGCGGCCGGGCTCCAGTAGGTCCGCACGTCGGCGAACACCTGGGCCGTATTCGTCAACAAGTGGCCGAACAACATCGCGATGCCGTTCAGGCAGTCGTTTTCGGTCGCCATGATGTAAGGCGAACGAATGCCGTTCCAGTCGAACGACGAGTTCAAAATCGCTTCCATGAAGTCGCCGTTCGGCAGGTGATCCGTCCATTGACGCTGGCCCTGGAAGCCGGCGGCAATCGCGTTGCGCCCCATCGACTCTTCCACGAAACCCAACTCGGCCAAACGCGGATTGCCGGCCATCAAGTCGCGGGCGATCATCGCCATGCGAACCGACCACTGCCAAGCGCGCTCTTTCTCGTCGGCCGGAAGCTGGCTCGACGGCTTGTTGCGGTCGGCGCCTTCCTTGCAGTTGGCTTTCGTCCAGGCCAAGGCCCGCTTGTATTCGGTTTCATCGTAGATATTGCGTTCAATACGGCGGACGATCTCGACGCTCTCGACCGTCTCGACCCTCATGCCGAGATAATGCTCGAAGAAATCGTGGTTCACCAGCGAGCCGGCGATGCCCATCGACACGTTGCCAATCGAAAGATACGACTTGCCGCGCATCGCAGCGGCGGCGACGGCCGCCCGGGCGAACGCCAAAATCTTGCCGCGCACGTCGGCTGGAATTTCCGTGTTGTCTTTGTCTTGCACGTCGCGCCCGTAGATGCCGAACGCCGGCAAACCTTTCTGGCTATGACCGGCCAATACGGCGGCCAAATAGACCGCGCCGGGACGCTCGGTGCCGTTGAATCCCCAAACGGCCTTCGGCATCGTGGGGTCCATATCCATCGTCTCGGAACCGTAGCACCAGCAGGGCGAAACGGTCAGCGTCGCGCCGACGCCCTCGCGGGCGAACTTGGCCGCCGCTTGGGCCGCCTCGGCCACGCCGCCGATGCAAGTATCGGCGATAACGCATTCCACCGGCGCACCGCACGTATGACGCACGTTTTCCGCAATCAACTTGGCCACGGCCTTCGCCATGCCCATCGTCTGGTCTTCCAGCGATTCGCGCACGCCCTTGCGGCGTCCGTCGATGGTCGGCCGAATGCCGATCTTCGGAAGCGAGCCGACAAGCCGGTTGACGCCGATTCCACTCTGAGCAGCCATTATCGAGATTCTCCTTGTGAGTATGCTGTGATCGAGATAAGCACGATTTCGATAGTTTCCTCTCTTCGGCAGCATCTCACAAGGGGGGCTGCTGAACTATTCCAACTTGAGTATGCCCCAGTAGTCCAACTCCGGCACCGTCATGACAATACCGCCCTCGGCTGGTTCGATCTTCAGCGATACCGGCGCACTAGCCCCGGGATCTTTGCGATCCAAACTTGCCGGAGGTGCATAAACCATGGCCTTCGATGGCGTTCGGCCGCCGAACAAATCCTTCCCAAGCGTCACCTTCACATTCTGCAGCTTCAACGTCGCATCCGCCGGCTGATCGTAGTTCCGATTGAGCAAATGCACAATCACAGGCGAAGCGACATTGCCGGGAATCGCTCGGGCGACGCCAATCAGATGTTCCGGGGCCGAAAACACGATCTGCTTCGGCAATAGCTTGGCAAGGGCCGCCTCGTCCAACCCTTTTTGGGCATCCCAGGCAACAACCTTGCCGGCCGCCTTGAACTGGTCCAGCGCCTGCTTTTGTTCACCATCCAGAAGAGTGGGTTCCGCCACCACCAACGCCCTGTATTTGCTCAACGACTGCGGCGTAAGTTTGGCATCAAGCCAGCTATCGCCGGCCGAAACCATCTCGAACGGTATGCTGTTTTTGGCCATCCACAGGCAGGCATCGCGCGTAGGCCCGACGTTCTGCGCCGCTCCCGCGCTACTGTATAAAAGCCCAACCAAGCCGATGGCCTCGTAACCGTCGAAAAGCTCCTTATTACGCCGCACAAACCGATAAACATGGGCATAGTCCTCGGGCCGGCTCTGATACCAGTGGGTGCCCTTCTTTTCCGTATAGGCCCATTGGCGGTGTGGCGCCATCAAACAATGACCAAAGGCATAATCCTGGGCAATCCAACGCCGCACCAGCCCGGGCTTCTTATGGGCATCCACAAAGGCCCAATCCTGCCCCGACGCCGTGCATGCCTGAAACCGCCCGATCGCATCGGCCAGCTTGAACGTCCAAACCGGCTGTAGATCCACGTTTTTTTGCGGTCCCCAGGCATACTTTTCCGTGCCATGATCGACCTCGCCGCAAAAGTAGCTCACCTGCGGAGCAACGACCAGACTTTTTGGATCCGTAACGCCCGAATTGACCGAGACCAGCAGCGGATTCCCCACTAATTGCTCGGCGTATTTCCGCACTTCCCCGACAAAATCAGATGCCGCAAAATACTGAAACCGCACAAAGTCCGGCCCCAAATGCTCGGCCGAACCGAGAATCCGCCGGAAATCATCCAACTTGGCAATCCCCTTCGATTTCAGGAATTGGCCGTAGTTGAAACCGTCGAGCGATGCAATGCCGCACTTGGCCAAACGCTCTGGTGCAACGTTCTTCTTGAGATACTCGTTGAACGCCTTCATGCAGTGCGGGCAAAAGCAACCGCCCGACCATTCCGTGCCCGAGGTTCCGCCGTAGTCATCGATATGCAACCCCTCGACATTGGCCGTCATGCCGGTACGCACTTGCCACTTGAGGTATTCTCGGTAGCCCGGTGCATTGGTGCAAAACCAGTACGCGGGATGACCGTCTTTGTGCTTTTGATCCCAAAGCCACGGCACCAAAATCGGTTTCCCTTCGATCGACATGCAGCGGCTCTCGCTCCACTTCGGATCGAAGTCGATCATGCCGGCGAAGGCCGTGCGGAAAGCCGCCCCAGAGCAGTAGCGGATGCCGCAATCATGGGCCGTCTGAACGCGCTTACGAAAATCCTCGATGGCAGCCGGTTTTTCCTCCCAAGCACGGCCGCCCCAACTGACGACCGAAATCCCGTAGATATCATAAACATCCTTGCCGTTCTCCCCCATCAATACCACGTCGGAATGCTGGATCGCGGTTTGAGCGGCCGACGATTCCGACGTCCATCCCAACAGGGCCATCAGTAGAAGGCAACCAACCAGAGCAAACGACGGCAAATGGTTCTTCCGGAAATGTTCGATCATGGGCGTGAACTCCTAGAAGGTGGGATAACTCGGCGTGACACGGTCGCGAGGTGACACGGTCGCGAGGTGGGACACTACTCCCCATTTTTGCCGGTCGATAGCCGAATGTCAAGGTAATTGCCCCAATGGGAATAATGATCGATGGTATTTGCGATCATTCCAGGCAGTCGCGGAAAAACGTCGACGAAGACCTCCGATCAATAGCCGGGAGCTAACAGCTCCCGGAAAATACCGCAAATTTACCCACCATTCCGGGAGCTGTTAGCTCCCGGCTATTTCACAATAACTCGAAAACCAAAACTCATCTTCCAAGGCTCAGATAAACGAGCTTATATCGCCACCTATGCATGACAATCTAATTTCCCCCCTTTTCGCATGATTTTCCGCGCCCCCCAGCTTGCGACCGACCGGTTCTCTGCCATAATGGGCTAATCTGTATGCACAGCACTTAGGGCACTTGTCCCGTTACCATTTCGATGTCGATGAGGGTCATTTTTCATGGATACCATCCAGCTCGGGAGCGTCGACTATATCATCCTGATCATCTATACGGCATTCGTGCTTGGGATCGGCGTCGCGCTGAAACGATATATGAAAACCAGCACCGACTTCTTCCTCTCGGGCCGGGCGATCCCCGCCTGGATCACGGGGTTGGCGTTCATCTCGGCCAACCTGGGCGCCCAAGAGGTGATCGGCATGGGCGCCTCGGGCGCTAAATACGGCATCATGACCAGCCATTTCTACTGGCTCGGCGCGATCCCGGCCATGGTCTTCGTCGGCATTTTCATGATGCCCTTCTACTACGGTTCCCGCGCCCGATCCGTGCCTGAATACCTCAAGTTGCGATTCGACGAAAAAACCCGCGGCTTCAACGCCGTCAGCTTCGCTGTAATGACCATTTTTTCGTCGGGCGTGTCGATGTATGCCTTGGCAAAGCTCATGGAACTGCTCTTGGGCTGGGACTTCAATTTCAGCCTGTGCGCTTCCGCGGTAATCGTGTTGTTCTATATTTTCCTCGGCGGCCTTACCTCGGCCATCTACAACGAAGTACTCCAGTTCTTCCTCATCGTGCTCGGTTTCCTGCCGCTGACCTACCTGGGATTGAAAGACATCGGCGGATGGGACGGATTGGTGGCCAAGATGAACGTGGTCGCAACCACCAGCGTCCCCAAGGCATTCGAGCCCGGCACCTACACGCAATCCTGGGCACACATGGGCAGCCCCAGCCAAAATCCCATGGGCGTCGAATGGTTCGGCCTGGTCATGGGCCTCGGCTTCGTCCTTTCGTTCGGCTACTGGTGTACCGATTTCCTGGTGGTCCAAAGGGCCATGGCCGCCGATTCGATGTCGGCCGCACGCCGCACGCCTTTGATCGCCGCGATTCCGAAAATGCTGTTCCCCGCCCTCGTCATTGTTCCCGGCATGATAGCCCTCGTGGCTTCCCCCCGACCAACGGCCTCGAAAATCGAAACGCCGCCGGAATTGGCCACGGCCTTCACCCTGCCGCCCGCCAAAGGCATCATTCCGCCCAAGGTGGAAAAAGATGAGCATGGCTACAATGTCCCGAAAATCGACAAGGCAACGGGAATGGTCGAGCCCGATTACGACTTGGCCACGCCCATGATGCTGATCCACTACTTCCCCACCGGCTTGCTGGGCCTCGGTTTGACGGCGCTCATGGCCTCCTTCATGTCGGGCATGGCCGGCAACGTCACGGCGTTCAACACCGTTTGGACCTACGATATCTATCAAAGCTATATCGCGCCCAACCGATCCGACAACCATTATCTATGGATGGGCCGCGCATCGACGGTTTTCGGCATTGCCATCAGCATCGTCTCCGCGTATGCCGCCACGAAATTCAACAACATCATGGATGTGTTGCAACTGGTGTTCGGCTTCGTGAATGCCCCTCTGTTCGCCACATTCATGCTCGGCATGTTTTGGCGGCGAGCCACGGGCCACGGCGCCTTCTTCGGCCTGCTTTCAGGCACGGCCGCGGCGGCCCTCCATCATGGGCTCACCATTCCGCAGGGCGCAACCACATGGCTCAAGGGCGGCTGGTTGGCTGGCGGAAATCCCGTCCATGTCTATCCCAGCGAAATGGCCCAAAATTTCTGGACCGCCATCTTCGCCTGGAGCACTTGCTTCATTGTGACGATCATCATTTCGCTCTGCACCCGGCAAAAGAAAACCGAGGAAGACCTGCGCGGCCTGGTCTATTCTCTCACGCCGCATGTGGCCAAAGACGAAAATCTTAGTTGGTATGGCCAGCCTGCCGTGCTCGCCGGCGCCGTGCTTGCCGCTACCCTTGTGCTGAATATAATCTTTTGGTAATCGGAGACGCCCATGGACCTCGATATTCGCACCCCCATCGGATTGATGTTCGGCATCATCGGCCTGATCATGGCCGTTTTCGGCATGTTTTCCGATAAAGCAATTTATGCTCGCTCGCTCGGCATCAACATCAACCTCGGCTGGGGATGCGTGTTGCTGGCCTTCGGCCTGTTCATGCTCATGATGGCCTACCGCGCAGCACAGCGATCGAAAAAGGGCGGCGATTCTCGCTAAAGCGTTACGATATAACTACCGCTCGCGCCTAAAATAATGCCGCTTGCGGCTTCGCAACAAGCTCCCCTCGCCCGCAAAGCGGGAGAGGGGGCGGCCGTAAACACGTAGGGCGGGTCAAGCGCAGCGATGGCCCACCAATCAAAACCAATAACACTAATGGTTCTCAGACATTCCTGAAAAAATAGCCGGGAGCTAACAGCTCCCGGAATGTGGCACAACGAGAGAGATTGGTCGGCCTATGTCGCGCGTTCTGCTGATCAACATGCCCTTCAACAATCTCGGCTGGCCCAGCCTAGGCCTAGGCCTTCTGAAAGCCGAGCTTGCATCACACGACATCCCTTGCGACGTGGCCTATTTCAATTTCAATTTCGCCGAATTGCTGGGCCTCGAACATTATCATTGGATCGCCGACCAATTCGCTTTCGTCCAGGGCGGCGAGCGGCTTTTCGCGAAACACTTCTTTGCCGACCGCCTCCCTTCGGACACGGATTATTTTCGTGAAGTGCTCTTGGCGACCGATCCCGAACTGGCCGAGGCCGACAACGCCGCCTACCTGGATACGGCCCGTTTTATCGAACCGTTTTTAGCAAACTGCATGAAGGCGGTCGATTGGTCTCGCTACTCCGTGGTCGGTTTCTCGACGACGTTCCAGCAAACCCTGGCTTCGCTGTGCCTGGCCCGTCGCATCAAACAATCCTACCCGACCATCACGATTGTTTTCGGCGGTTCGGCCTGCGAAGGGTGCGTCGGCGAGGAACTACTCAATCAATTCGCCGAGATCGACTACGTTTTCACCGGGGAAGCTGATCTGACGTTTCCCAGCCGCATCGAGGGATGGTTCCATGAGGGATCTACGCGAAAAAATGTGGATACTGCCGAAAAACGACTCATCGGTTCCGATGCAGCCCGATTAGAACACCTCGACGAACTGCCGTTCCCCGATTTCGACGATTATTTCGCACGACTGCAACAAAGTCCTTTGCGCGAGGAGATTCGGCCGCTGCTGTTTCACGAAACTTCGCGCGGCTGCTGGTGGGGCCAAAAACATCAGTGCGTTTTTTGCGGTCTCAACGGCAGTCGCCGCACCTTCCGCACGAAAAGCGCTGACCGCGCCGTCGATGAACTGCGACATCTCGTCTATCGCTACGGCGTCCGACGTTTTTGCGCTGCCGACAACATTCTCGACATGCATTATTTCGAGTCGTTCCTGCCGATGGTCAAAAGCTCCGGTCTCGGCCTGGAATTCTCCTACGAAATGAAAACCAACCTAACGCGCCCGCAGATCGAGATGCTCCGCGACGCCGGCATGGGCTCGGCCCAGTTGGGGATCGAAACCTTTAGCACGCCGTTGCTACGCCGCATCGACAAAGGCGCCACGGCCCTGCAAAATCTTCAAACTTTGCGATGGCTTTCCGAGTCGGGCATGGATGTGAAGTGGAATCTGCTCTACGGTTTTCCCGGCGAAGAGCCCGAAGAGTATGCCAAAATGGCCCTGCTATTGCCCTCTCTCTATCATCTTGCCCCGCCGCTGGGCGTTGGCCGCGTGCGGGTGAACCGCTTCGCCCCTTATTTCGACCATCCCGAGCGATACGGCATCGTCAACATACGGCCGCAACAAGCGATGCGTTTCGTTTATCCGTTTTCGCCGGACGTACTGGCACGGCTGGGCTACAATTTCGATTTCGATTTCGCCGACGGCCGCAATCCGCTCGACTATGCACAGCCGTTTCTAGACGTCGCCCACGAGTGGCAACACTTGGCCGGCACGGTCATGCTGCGTTATGTAGACCGCACGGACGGCGTGCTGCTGCTGACCGACACCCGCCCCGGCGCACAGGCGTTTCAGTATCGTCTCTCAGGCATCGACCGGGCGATCTACTTGTTCTGCGACGCAGGCCGAACGCTGCGACAAATCATGGAACATCTTGCACAAGAATGCAGCAGCGATCTCCCCGATGAATCGACCGTCGCCCAGACGCTCAACCATTGGGTCTCCGATCGGCTAATGGTATATCTGGACGACCACTATCTAAGCCTTGCCACGCGGATGTCTGCTAATCATTCTTAGCAATACTCCCTTCGCCCGTCCGCTTATATCGTCCAAAAGCCGCTTGCTGCTTCGCACCTATACCATCTACTTCAGTTGCACGCCATACGGCATCCACAGCAAAACCCGCTCGGAAAGCAACTGATGAAGCACCTTGGTTTGCCGCGCGATTTGGAGCCATTCCGGCAGAAGCGAATCCAAATCGGTCGCCGCCGAGGGATCGCCGAACAGTTGCTCGAAGAACGAACGGGCCTCGGGCAATACCATCAGATCAACGTCCGCGTCGGCTTTCAGACCGGCAGCCGTTTTGGCGGCCAATATCGCGTCTTCCAATGTGCCAAGTTCATCGACCAGACCGATGTTCTTCGCCATCCGGCCCGTATAGACGCGGCCTTGGGCCAATTCTTCGAGCTTGTCGAACGGCATCTTCCGCCCCTGAGCAGCCTTGCCTACGAACTGTTTGTAGGTCTCTTGAAGCAATTCGGTCCAGGCTTTCCGCTCGTTGGGCGTAAACGGCTGATTCGACGAAAGCGAACCGCTATTCGCTCCGCGGCTGATCACTTCGGTGTTCATGCCGAGCTTATCGTACAGGCCGCGCGTTACCAGTTTCCCGCCGATCACGCCGATCGAGCCGGTCAACGTGCCGGGGGCCGCGATGATCTTTTTCGCACCCATCGCAATATAATACCCACCGCTGCCGGCCACGTCGCCCATGCTGGCGATGATCGGCTTGTGCATGCGTACCGTTTCACGCCAAATCAAATCGCTGGCCGTGGCCGATCCGCCAGGGCTGTCGATCCGCAACACGACGGCCGCCACGCGAGGATCGTCGGCAGCCTTCTTCAACGCCGCAACGACCGTTGAGGAACCGAGCGAGGAATTGCCGAACATGTCGCTCGCGCTCTTGCCTTCCATGATCGGACCGACGGCGTATACCACCGCGATTTTATCTTTTTTACCGGCCGATTCCGACGGTTTTCCGCCCATGAACAACTCCACGAGCTTCATCATGCCGCCGAAACCCGAGAAATCGGTGTCGATGCGTTTTTTCTTGTAATTCGCAACGACATCGACAATGTCAACCTTCAAGGTCTTCTTGATCGCATCTTGCAATTGATCGGAATAGAGAACCTCGTCGATCAGCCCGCTCTTTTGAGCCGCAGCCGCCGAGAAAAGCCCTTGATCGAGCAACTGCTTCACTTGATAATTCGTCATGTGCCGGTCGGCTGCCAAGGTGGCGACCAGATCTTCGTAGGTGTCGTCCACCAGCGCGTCGAAACTCTCGCGCAACGGCTTGCTCATTGCATTGCGGGTATAGGGTTCGGCCGCTCCTTTATATTTGCCCATCTGAAGGGCGTCGAACTGAAGGCCCAGCTTATCCAACAGCCCCTTGTAGAAAGTCACTTCCGCCCGAACGCCGGGGATAATCAACATGCCGGAAGGCGGCATCACCACATGCTCGCAAGCGGACGCCAAAAGATACTGGCTTCCCTCGGCCGTCGTCAGCTCGGCATAAACCGGCTTATTCGCCTTGCGTAATCTGGCAATCGCCGCCCGAAGCTCATAAATCTTCGCCCGCCCTACGGCCAAACCGTCGATCTTTAGCCACACGGCCGCCACGTCCTTGTCCGCGGCCGCGGCATCGATCCGTTGAATAAGGGCCGCCAACGACGGCTGCAATTCGCCGAACAAACCAGGCGCAGTCGCCCCTTCGGGATACTCACCTTTCAATGTCAATTGCACAACCTGCTTTTTCGACGGCTTCTCAACCGGCGCCTTAGCTCCAACAGGTTTGATCATGGGCTTTTCGATAGGCTGAGCGACCATGGGCTTATCGGCCGACTTCTCCGCCGGTTTGACGTCTGCCTTTTTCTCCTCAGGCTTTGCAACCTCCGACTTTGCAGCAGCCTTCTCGGCCGGTTTTGCTTCCGCCTTCTTTTCCTCAGGCTTGGCAGCCGGCTCCACGGGCTTCACATTATCATTTGCCGGCTTCGTGCTGTCGGCCGTTGCCTTCGCGCTCTCGGCTCTCGCCTTGGCCGCGGCAGCTTCCTTTTTCTTCTTGTCTTTGTCGTGATGACGATGCGACTTGTGGGCTTTCGGCGCGGCCTTCTCTTCCTTGCCGGTTTGCTGGTCCGCCTTCGGATCCGCTCCCGTTCCCGCAACAGGTTTGTCCGCTTCAGGAGCAGCCTGGCTTGTCGAGACAAAAAGAACCGCAAAGGCAATTACACAAAACAGAACGGAGAGTCGTCGCACGGCAATGTTCCTTTGGATAATTTGGGCGAAGAGTAACGATCCCACATTATCCGAAGTCTACCTTTTTATCACGAATGTGAACAGAGAGGATGCAATTTCCTTTTCACTTGCATCTGCGCAGATGCCACCAGAGAGCGAAACAGGGGGAGAAGTGTAGGGCGGGTCAAGCGAAGCGATGGCCCGCCATTTTCAGAAGAAGTCTTTCCACTTGCTTCTGCGCAGATCCCCCGCCTCTCATTTTCGAGAGTTCCGCTCACGGAAGAGCTTTGATACGCTCTAGAGATCCCAGCAACGCTGCATTTCAAAAACGATTACTGATCGAAACGCTGCTGCTGAAATGCCTTTTTCGCGTTAATTTCGAACTGATAACGGCCTACCTCCATCCATAGACAATAGATCGCCGTTAGAACTCCAATCAACGCACAACCCAGAATCACGGTGTAAACCGTATTGGTTTCGCGGCCTAACCAAATGCCATAGGGAACCAAACCTACCGCAATCAGGTAAAACGCCGTGGCATACGAGAGAATGCCGCAAACGGCCAATATCAATAGAATTACCGAAATGCCGCCGACACTGCCCCATTCAATATATTGGGACATCTTGCTGCGTTCCTTCGCCGATCCATCCTCGACTTCCTCGCCTGTTTCCGCGGCGGATTCGTCGAACGATTCAACCGACTCGGCAAGCTCTTCGTCCGATACTGCGAAATCTTTGATTTCCGCAACCGGTTCGACGGCGGCTTCTCCCTCAGCGGGTACTTGCAACGCATCAAAGTCAGGGTTTTCGCCTTCGACGTTGGCCACGGTCAATTCTCCAGATCCTGCATTCTTCCGATATTGCCCTATCCCTTTATTATAGTTGGTGATAAGCCGGTCCGCCACTATGAATTTACTTCACCCCAAAAATAGCGGCCTTTTTGTGCAAAACGAAAGAATCTACCCGTGGCCTGGAAGCCTTAAACTCACAAAAAGAACAGCAGAACAAAGCACACACACCACCCTTATGTGGCATACCAGCAAAACACCACACCACCCATTAGTGCATAAAGCAGGTAAATCTACCTACCAATTGTAAAATTTGGGAAAAGCGTAGGGCGGGTCAAGCGAAGCGAAGGCCCGCCATTTTCCGAAGATTTCAAGGCGGGCCATCGCTTCGCTCGACCCGCCCTACCGAAATCTGATCGCCCCTGTCTACCAATTCTTCTCCGTTGCTTCTTCCCAATGATCGTAAAGGTTCTTGGTAGCTGCCTGCTCCTCTTCCAACTGGAGCTTGATCTGGCGCACCCGCTCCCCATCACGAACCACATGCGGCAACGAAAGTTCGCGCTGCAACTCCTGAATGGTCGTTTCCCGCTTGACAATTTCATCCTCGATATCCGCCACCTTGCGATACGGGAACCGGCGTTTGGGAGCCTGTTTTGTGGATTCCTCCGCCGACTTTTTAGTCTTGCCACCCGATTTTTTCGATTTGGAGGATGACTTCGAAGGTTGCTCCGCCGGCTTCGACGCTCCCTCGTCTTCGCCCATAACCGCCGAGCGACCCAACACCGTTTGATAGGTGTCGTAGTTGCCCTCGATCGTGCGAACTCGATCGGAATCGAGCGCCAACAGATGGTCGGCCACGCGATTGACGAAATACCGGTCGTGACTCACGAAAAGCACTGTGCCATCGAATTCACCGATGGCTTTTTCCAAGGCGTCGCGCGCCCAAAGATCCAGATGGTTGGTCGGCTCGTCGAGCACCAGAAAATTGGCGTCCGAGGCGGCCAAGCGGGCCAAAGCCACACGGCATCGCTCGCCGCCGCTTAAACTTCCAACCGTTTGCAGCGCCGTATCGCCCGTCAACCCGAAAGCGGCCAGCAGATTGCGGCGTTCCTGCGTGTTCATTTGCTTATGCTTCGGTCGAATCGCATCGACCACGGCCATCTCTTCGTCCAATTCGGTTTGCTGCTGATCGAAATATCCAATCGTCACGCCCTGCCCCAGCTTGATCTGCCCCCGATCGGGCGGAATTCGTTCGAGAAGGCACCGCAGCAGCGTCGTTTTTCCGCAACCGTTGGGACCATGCAATGCCCAACGCTCGCCTCGCTGAATCGACAAATCGACATTCTGAAACAGCGGCCGGTCATACGATTTCGCCAACCCTTCGGCCCGAATCACAAAATCGCCGCTTCGCTCGGCCTTGGGAAATCGGATCGTAGGCGCGGCGATCTGTCGCGGCGCGGCCACGGGATCAATACGTTCCAGTTTCTTCCGCCGGTCCTCGGCCTGCGCGTGCTTCTGGCCGTAGGTGTTACGGCGTATGAAATCTTTCGTCTTCTCGATCTCGATCTGTTGTTTTTCGTAGGTGCGTTGTTCCACCAACAGCCGCTCGGCCTTCTGCTGCCAATAGGCCGAAAAATTACCGGTGTAGTTGTCCACCGTGCCGTGAAACAACTCCAACGTGCGATTGGTCACCTTATCGAGAAAATACCGATCATGGCTGACAACCACGATGGCCGCCGAACTTTCCACCAGAAACTGCTCAAGCCACTCGGTGGCGTCGATGTCCAGGTGGTTGCTCGGTTCGTCGAGAATCATCAGATTCGGCTCGGCCAACAACAGCTTGGCCAGCATCAGGCGGTTCTGTTCACCACCGCTCAAGGACGACACCGGTTGGCTATAGGTTTCTTTGCGGAAACGCAAGCCGTCGAGTACCCGCTCGATGCGGTGATTGATGTTATAGGCGTCCTGGCTCTGTAGTTCGTGCTGAAGATGGTCGTACCGGGCAGCCAGCCGTTTTTGCTCGATCGGATCCGGCGTAGCGGCAATATCGGCCGCCACTTCAAGAGCTTCCTGTTGTAAAGCCAGCAGATCGGCCAGCGCACTCTGTGCTTCATCGTGCAAGGTGCGATCCGCATCGAAATGGGGCGTCTGCTCTAGATAGCCGAGATGAGCTTCATTGTGAAAGTCGCACGCGCCGGAGTCGGCATCATCCTTGCCGGCAATAATGCGCAACAATGTGGTCTTGCCGCTGCCATTGGGCCCCACCAACCCAATCCGATCGCCCGGGCGCACCTCGAAAGTCACGCCGTCCAAAACCGGATCCGGTCCGTATCGTTTTTTTACGTCAACAACATCCAGAAGAATCATGGGCTATAGAATGCCATATTTCCGATCAAGATGGCCCCCCTCATCAATCCCTTGTTAGCTAATGAACCAAGGCCGACCAAATGGATGCCGGAAAACAGGCAAAAAACACCGTTTAACCGATCATTATCAACCTAGATACGAACAAGTATATCTTGATGTCCTCTAGGCGCAAAGGAGCGGCCGGTCATGGCAAAAACCACGACCGGCCGCTGATCTTGCGACGATTTCCAAGAGAAGGGGAAACCGAAACCCCACTTCCTAGAGGATCGCTCGACAGGCGTAGGGATCAATAGGCTTTGTAGAGCCCCGGGATCGGGAACGGGTAAAAACCGTCGGGCCCCGGCAGGCTCTGCGGCTTCGCATCCCATTCGATCTTCTCCGGCATCTCCGACGGCCCACGCGCAATGGCATCGTCCCATTTCACAATGTGGCCGGAATACGTGGCCATCCGCCCAAGCACCGCCGTCATGCTGCTCACCGCGCCGAACCAGCCCTCGTTCAGCTTCACGTTGTTGCGAATCGCCTTGAACAAGTCGATATGTTCCTGATCATAGGGATTACCGCTTTCCAACTTCGGTCCCGCGCCATTGGCGACGCCGCGGACGCCCTTGGTGCCGCGAACGATTTCCTGCACGCAGTCCCAGGTTCCCTCGATGTGGCGGCTTTGGCTGAACATCTTCGTGCCGTCGGCATACGTGAATTCAACGGTGTGATGATCGAAAATGTCGCCGTAATTGCAACGATGAACGCGACCGCCCATGCCGTTGGCTTCGACCGGATGCGCCTTGCGAGGATCGCCGTCTTTGGCCATCACCCAGTTGCCGATGTCGATATTATGCACATGCTGTTCGACGATGTTATCGCCGTAAAGCCATCGGAAACAGCCCCAGTTGCGAATCTGATATTCCATTTCCTTGGGATCGTTCTGCGGCCGCTTGCCGATGTCGCGGGCACCGCCGCCGCTGCCGTTCCAATAAACCTGCAAACTCGAAATGTCGCCAAGCTTGCCGTCGTGGATCTCCTGCACGCCCTGGATATAACCGCCTTGGTGATGCCGCTGCAAACCAACGACCACCTTGAGGTTTTTCTCGTCGGCCAGCTTGTTCGTCTCCATCAACGAACGATAACCGGGCGCATCGGTGCAACACGGCTTCTCCATGAAAACATGCTTGCCGGCCTTGATGGCCGCTTCATAATGCCCAGGACGAAATCCCGGCGGCGTGGCCAACAGCACGACGTCCGGCCCCGCGGCAATCGCTTTTTGATAAGCATCAAGCCCCACGAAAACACGCTCTGCCGGAAGATCGACCTTGTCGGCGTATTTCTTCCGCAACATATCGGCGCAACCATTGGCGCGATCGTCAAAAACGTCGGCCAATGCAATGAGCTTGACATTGGGCACCGATTCGAGGCAATTGACCGCAGCGCCGGTGCCGCGGCCGCCACAGCCGATCAACACAATTTTCAACGCATCACTGCTCGCCGCATGGGCCGATCGGGCAATGTTCAGACTGCTCGCCGCGGCAATGCCCGCGACAACCGCCGAACTGCTCTTCATGAAATCTCTGCGTGAAGCTTTGCTCATCGAACAACTCCAATACAAGGTGGGAAATGGTGGAGAGATAATTGCGCAACGGAGTCGTTGTTATTGTAACATCCAACCCAAAAACAAAAAGTTAATTTTGCGCAATTCGATATCAATATAGCGCAGCCGGTTGATTGCCTTCCACTCGTCCTTGTTGTTCCCCAGCGAACCGCAGGATCTTCCAATTTCCAATAAAACATCCTCACTTCGCTCGGCATGTCAGAGATA
>CAYWGR010000091.1:0-22165 GCA_964458015.1 uncultured Planctomycetaceae bacterium | reverse complement strand
AACGAATCGGCGATATTCCGCTCTTGGCCGCCTCGTTTCTCGATCGTTTCTGCAAAAAGAATCAAGTGGCCGTCAAGGGATTTACGCCCGAGGCCATGTGCATGATCGAAAGTTACACGTGGCCGGGCAATGTCCGCGAGTTGCGGAACATTGTCGAGCGGTTGGCGATATTATGCGATCATGAAGTGATTGAACCGCGGCATCTGCCTTCTGAAATCCGTCAGGCGACGTTGCGGCCCACGTCGAGTACGCCGTTGCCCCACAACTGGGAGGACTTCAAACAGCTCAAGCAACAGGTGCGCGATGCGGCGGTCCAACAATTGGAACGCCGATTCTTGGTTGAAGCCTTGGAGCGATGCAACGGCAACGTGAGCCGAGCGGCCGAAGAAATCGGCATCCAGCGCACCAATCTCCACGCCCTTATGCGGAAATACGACATCGCCTCGGAAGGCTAGCATACTGTATGGCCTAGCCATACATGTATAACCGGTTTCTCACGATGTCGAGCTAACGACCGCCTTATCTTTCTTATTTCACGCAAAAAACAATTCGCCGAAGGCTACCGCAAATATTTTTGATACGCATCGTTTTTGCGTGTATTTCCGCGAGAAACAAGCGTTTTCTTGGAGAATGACATGGTAATCCTTGGGCATTTCCCGCCCTGTTTTGTTGGATTTGGCACACGTATTGCATCTAGCTTTTCTCTGTTGTGGTGAGTCCTGTGCATGGGTTGATGCGTTTAATGTGCCAAGTCATTAAAAGATTCCTCTAGAAAGGGATATGCTCATGTTGGCTGAACCGAGGCTTTTAGTTGTTGACGATGAAGAGGCGATTTGCGAAGGCTGCGGCCGGATCTTCTCCCGCCAGGGGTTCGAGGTCGAGAAATGCAGCGACGCCGCGCAAGGTCTGAGTCGTGCAACGCAGACGGATTACAGCGCCATCCTGTTGGATGTCAAGATGCCCGGCATGGACGGCATCCACTTCCTTGAAGCGCTGCGCAAACTGAAGCCCTCGACTCCCGTGGTTCTGATGACGGGCTATCCCAGCATCCCAAACGCAGCGTCGGCCATTCGGTTGGGCGTCTCCGACTACGTGACCAAACCATTTACGCCCGAGGAAATCTCGCAGGCCGTGCATCGCTTGATCCATAAGAACGATGTGCCCACGGCCGCTCCGGCGGTTCCTGCCGAAACCCCGAAGGTCCAGGGCGATTTCCGCTTCTATCGCAACGCATGGTATCAATCGGCCGAAGAGGGCGCCATTCGCACGGGCGCGCTGGTCGTTAGACCGGGCGTTTCCAAAATCGAATCGCTCAATCTGCCGCGGATCGGAGAGGTGGTTTATCAGGGATTGCCGCTGGCTTCGGTCACAGTGGCCGGCCAGGCATCGGTGACCGTTCCTTCGCCCATCTCCGGCATTGTCGTGGCCGTGAACGAAGCATTGGCATCCGATCCGGCCTCTCTGCTTTCGGATCCATGCGGTGAAGGCTGGATCGCCTGCATCAGCCCGACGCGGCTGGAAGAAGAATCGGTGAACTGCCAAGCGCATCGCGTGATCTTGTTGAGCGATAACCACGATTCGGCCCGAAGCCAAACCGAGAAACTGCAATGGCTGGGCTGCGATGTTCGCACGCTGAGCCGTGCGGCAGATCTCGACGCCGTCCGCAACAACTACGATTCGCATGTCCTGTTGTTCGACGCGACGTCGTTCGGCACCGAAGGCCCGGGAGTCGTCGGCGAAATCAACGCCAAGGATCCGTCGATGAAGATCATCGTGGTTGCTTCGGACGATTGCATTATCGAGCCGGCCTATCGCATCCGCCGGATTTTCTATTATGCCGTCGAACCGTTTGCCGATAATGAGATAGCCGATATTCTCGCCGCGGCCTTCCAACCGCAGACGAATCCGCCGACGGGCCAATACCGCGAATTCGCCCAAGCGCTCAACAGTCTCTACATCACCAACCAGAACGGCACGCGGGTACATTTGGTGGCGGCGCCCGGTCTGTTGCGTCACGAGGACGGCCTGGGACAGTCGATGCGTCACAAGCTGATGCGAAAACGGTTCCCCTTGGAAAGCTCGCCGAGCGAAACGCAAATCACCCCGATGAGCCTGTTGAGTTTGTCCTCGCATTGCGATCGGCTGATCGTGTTGTTGGCGCAGGATTTCGGTCGGATGCCCGGCTGCATGACTCGCGACACGAAGGCCGAATACGTCGCCCTGGTGGGCGCCGGCGCCGACAAGATCACGACGCTTTTGGTGCAACCCACCGGTTCGGACTTGAATCCGCTGGGTTTCGAGCCGGCCGTCGTCGAGGCGTTGGCCGACCAGTTGGTGCGTGAAATGGCCTCCTGTTGAATCGAAAATTAAACCCCTCTCCCTTTTTGGGAGAGGGCGGGAATAAATAATGTCTACCAGACTTGACAACCCTGAGACGGAACGCATCGATCAGCTCGATGTAGACAATTGCTACCAATGCGGCAAATGTTCGGCCGGATGTCCGATGGCCGAGCAGATGGATCTCTTGCCGAATCAATTGATTCGGTTGGTCCAGCTCGGCCGTCTCGATCGCGCCATGCGCAGCGAGGCGATTTGGAAGTGCGTATCGTGCATGACCTGCTCGACGCGTTGCCCCAAATCGGTCGATTGCGCGGGTGTAATGGATTATTTACGGCAAGTGGCCGTCGAACGAGGCGAGGCCTCGGAGGCACGCCGCCGCACGGTATTGTTCCAGCAGGCGTTTCTCGACAACATTCGTCGGAACGGACGCCTTTGCGAGCTGGAATTGATCGGCGAGTTCAAGACCAGGGCGTTTTTGAAGGACGGAAGCATTCCGCAATTGATGAAGGATGCGTTTTTGGCGCCCAAGCTTGCGGTGCGACGCAAGTTTCACCTACTTGGCGAGCGAGTGAAAGACCGCGGCGTCGTTCGGCGTATCTTCGAGAAGTGCCAAACCCCGCCGCTTGCAAACTCGCAAGCTGAAGATCCGAGCGCGGTATAGCGCTCATGGAGCCCCCCACCGTGGAAATTGGATATTACCCTGGCTGTGCTTTGCACGGATCGTCGAACGATTACGGTTCGTCGGTTCGTTCTTGTTTGGCGGCATTGGAAGTCGGTCTGCGCGAGTTGGACGATTGGATTTGTTGCGGCGCAACGGCCGCCCATTCGCTCAACCACATGCTGGCCGTTTCGTTGCCCGCCCGCAATTTGGCCATCGCCGAGCGCGACGGCTTTCACGAGCTTTTAGCTCCCTGCCCGATGTGCTCGATGGAATTAATCAAGGCACGCAGCGCCTTGACCGGTTCGGCCGATCTGCGCCGCAAGGTTTCGGAAATCGTCGAACTCGACGTCACGGGCGAGACCTGTGTGCTGAATTTGATTCAGGTCTTGCAAAAGATCGGGCTGGAAAAAATTCAAAATAAAGTCGTCCGGCCGCTCGCGGACTTCAAGCCGGCCTGCTATTATGGCTGTCTTTTAACCCGCCCCGCCGACACGCTCAAGTTCGACGACTGCGAGCACCCGAGTTCGATGGAGACGATTCTTCGCGCGTTGGGAGCCGAGCCGGTCGAGTGGAACTACAAAACCGAATGTTGCGGCGCCGGCATGACTCTGGCCGACGAAGACGTGGTGCTGGATCTTTCGAATAAGATCCTGGACAATGCCGCGAAGCATGAGGCCAATTGCGTCGTGGTGGCGTGTCCGATGTGTCACGTCAACCTCGACATGAAGCAGGCCGACATCGAACGCCGCTTCGGCCGACGTCACGACATGGCGGTGTATTACCTTTCGGATCTGGTCGGTTTGGCGGTGGGAGTGGACGAAAAAACGCTTGGCATTGATCGGCATTTCGTGGTGAAACGGTAGGATATCATGGCGCGTATCGGCGTATTTATCTGTTGGTGCGGCGAAAACATCGCAAGGAATGTCGATGTTGAACAAGCTGCGATCGAAACGGCCGAACTGCCCGGCGTAGTTTGCTCGGTCGCCTATAAATATATGTGTTCCGACCCGGGGCAATCGCTGATGCGGCGAAAAATCGCCGAGGAACGATTGACCGGCGTCGTGGTGGCCTCCTGCTCGCCGCACATGCACTTGCGAACCTTCCGCAAGGCGGCCGCGCTCGAAGGGCTTAATCCCTATCTGGTCGAAATGGCCAACATCCGCGAGCATTGCTCGTGGGTGCATCACGACCGCCAAGAGGCTACGGCCAAGGCCGTCGAACTGATTCGGCTTGCTGTGGCCAAAGTCCGCTGCGATCATGCCTTGAAACCCATTGCCATTCCGGTCACGCGGCGCGCGTTGATCGTCGGCGGCGGCGTCGCGGGCATTCAAGCCGCATTGGATATCGCCGACGCCGGTTATCAGGTCGTGCTGGTCGAACGCGAGCCTTCGATCGGCGGCAAGATGGCGGGCCTTTCCGAAACGTTCCCCACGCTGGATTGCTCGCAGTGCATCTTGACCCCGCGCATGGTCGATGTAGGCCAGCATCCCAATATCACGCTGCACACGTATTCCGAAGTGGAAGCGGTCGAGGGCTACGTCGGCAACTTCAAAGTGAAGATTCGCAAGAAGGCCCGGTATGTGGACATGGCGAAATGCACGGGCTGCGGCCAGTGCTGGAATGCGTGCCCCTCGAAAAAGACGCCGAGCGCTTTCGATTACAACATGGGCAACCGGACGGCCATCTATGTACCGTTCCCGCAGGCCGTGCCTGCCCGCCCGGTCATCGACCGCAACGCCTGCCTGTATTTCCTGAAGGGAAAATGCGGCATCTGTGCGAAAAAATGCCAGGCCGGCGCGATTCGCTACGACGACGAAGATCAAATCATTACGGAAGAAGTCGGCGCGGTCGTTGCGGCCACCGGCTTCCAACTTTATAGCATCGGCAAAGAACAGTCGGGCGATACGGTCGGCTACGGCGAATACGGCTACGGCCAATATCCCGACGTGATCGACTCGCTCCAGTTCGAGCGGATCGTCTCGGCCTCGGGGCCGACCGGCGGAGAGATCAAGCGGCCGTCTGATGGGAAAACACCCAAGACGGTCGTTTTTATTAGCTGCGTCGGTTCGCGCGACAACGCCAAGGGCGTGTCCTACTGCTCGAAAATCTGCTGCATGTATACCGCCAAGCACACGATGCTTTACAAGCATAAGGTGCATGACGGACAAGCCCACGTTTTCTACATGGATATCCGCTCCGGCGGCAAGAACTACGACGAATTCGTCCGCCGGGCCATCGAACAGGACGGCGCCCAGTACCATCGCGGACGGGTGTCGAAAATCACCGAAGAAAACGGCAAGCTGATCGTCCGCGGCGTGGACACCTTGGCCGGCGAACCGTTGGCGATCGAAGCCGACTTGGTCGTGCTGGCTTCGGCGATGCGGCCCGCCCAGGGCGCTTCGGAATTGGCCCAAAAGCTCAACGTCGGCTACGATGGAGACGGTTTTCTTTCGGAATCGCATCCGAAGCTGCGGCCGGTCGAAACCAATGCGGCCGGCGTGTTCGTTTGCGGAGCCTGCCAGGGTCCGAAGGATATTCCCGAATCCGTGGCCCAGGCCAGCGCAGCCGCCGGCAAGGTGTTGGTGATGTTCAGCCGCGAGGAGCTTTCGCGCGAGCCGGAAATCGCCAAGGTGAACGAAAACAATTGCGCCGCGTGTTTCGCGTGCGTCCGAACCTGCCCCTACAGCGCCATTGAAAAGGCCGAGATTCGCGACCGCAAGGGCAACCTTGTGAAGCGGACGGCCCGCGTCAATCCGGGGCTTTGCATGGGATGCGGCACCTGTGTGGCCGTCTGCCCCTCGAAGAGCGTTGACCTCGAAGGTTTCACCGAAGAGCAAGTCTACGCGATGCTGGAGAGCCTCGTATGAGCGAAAACAACGAATTCAAACCGAAAATCGTCGCTTACGTGTGCAATTGGTGTACGTACTTGGGCGCGGACCTGGCGGGCACGAACCGCTTGGAATATCCCGCCAATGTGCGCATCATTCGGTTGCCCTGCACGGGGCGCATCGACTTCAACTTGATTATCAAAGCGTTTGAGATAGGCGCCGATGCCGTCCTGGTTTCGGGCTGCCATCCGGGCGATTGTCACTACACGGCCGGCAACTACCACGCCCGGCGCCGGTGGATTCTGTTCCGCCAATTGTTGGACACCCTGGGCATCGATCACAACCGGATCCATTTCTCGTGGATTTCGGCCGCCGAGGGCAACAAGTGGCAGCAGGTGATCACCGATATCACGGAAAAGACCAAACAATTGGGCCCTTACGCGGCCTACCGACAAATTTGCCAAACAGAATGTAGCTAACGATGATCGACGAACTGCGTCAAACATGTCGGCGATTGCTGGAAGACGGGACCGTGCAGGTCGTCGTCGGTTACGGACAAACCGCGCCCGACGAACCTGCGTTTCCCGTGTTCATCACGCGGCCCGAGGATGTCGAACAACTGGTGTGGAACGACCAATGTTTCACCAATCTGACGAAATATCTATCCCGCAAGGAAATCGCTTCGCTGGGCAAGGCGGCCATATGCGTTAAGGGCTGCGACCAGCGGGCTTTGGTCGTGCTGGATAAAGAATCGCAAATCGACCGCTCGCAACTCACCGTGATCGGACTCGCCTGCGACGGCGTCGGGAATCCCCGGCAGCCGAAATGCCAAACCTGCGACGTCCGCACCCCGCGTGGCTGCGATACGGTCCTAGGCCAGGCATCGAGCGACGCGCCGCAATCCGTGCCGTCGGAGCGTCGCTATGCCGACATCGAGGCGTTCATGCAAAAAACGCCCGAGGAACGGATGGCCTATTGGACCGAGGAACTGAAGCGATGCGTCAAGTGTTATGCGTGCCGCCAGGTTTGCCCGATGTGCTATTGCCGGCAATGCATCGCCGACAAGAATCGCCCGGTCAGCATCAGTACGTCGGCCAATCTTAAGGGGAACATGGCGTGGCAAATCACCCGCGCGTTCCATCTGGCCGGCCGATGCGTCGGCTGCGACGAATGCACTCGCGTTTGTCCGGCAGGCATCGATCTACGGCTGTTAAACCTCTCCTTGGCGAAAGCGGCCGAAGAGAATTTTGATTTTCGAGCAGGCAACGATCCAGCGGCCGAGCCGATCATCGGCTCGTACTCCCAGCAAGACCGCGAGGAGTTCATCCGATGAGCGAAACCATCTCCCTTAATGCGATTCGCCAATTGGTCGATCAGTGGATCGCCGAGGGCCGTCATGTGGCCGGCCCTCGCATGGTCAAAGCAGCCGGCAACTCGCCGCGCCATGATCTGATCCAATATGCCGCGTTGGAAAAAGCCGAGCAACTGCGGCTCGACGGTTTCATTCATCCGGCCAACTCGATCAAGGAATTCTTCCTGCCTCGGCACGAAACCTTGTACGGCTACGTGGTTAAAGGCAAAAAAATCGAGCTGACGCCCGGCGTCCTCCCGACGGTCGAGCGGGTTATCCTTGGCGCCCGGCCCTGCGACGCCGCCTCGCTGCCGGTTCTCGATCATATTTTCAATTGGGACACGCGCGACGAATCGTACAACCGCCGCCGCGAGTTGACCACGGTTGTGACGGTAGCTTGCCGCGAGCATGACGCTCGCTGCTTTTGCACGTCGGTCGGCTCGGGCCCGGGCGACACCCGAGGTTCCGATGTTTTGCTGGTCGAGCTTGGCAACGGCGAGTATGAAGTGCGCTGCTTGACCGACAAGGGCCGCCGCTTGATGGCCGGCCATACGACCGCCTCGACTGCCGAAGGACAAATCGCGCAAGGTCCGCCCGAGCAATTCGATCTGGCCGCCGTGGGCGAATTCCTTGCCCGTGGGTACGAGCAGCCGGAATGGGAAACCGTCAGCCGGCGCTGCCTGGGCTGCGGGGCCTGCGCCTACACCTGCCCGACGTGCCATTGCTTCGACATCGTCGATGAAGGCAACGCCGCGGGCGGTACGCGAGTCCGCAATTGGGATGCCTGCCAGTTCGCCATGTTCACGCTGCACGCCTCGGGGCACAATCCCCGCAACGTGCAATCGCAACGGCAGCGCCAGCGCATCCATCATAAATTCCAAATCTATCCCGAGAAATTCGGCGAAGTTCTTTGCACGGGCTGCGGCAATTGCACGCGCAATTGCCCGGCGGGCTTGGGAGTTCTGTCCGTCCTGAAAACGATTGCCCCGAAACAATGAGCGAGAATATCTACCAACCTGATTTGATGGAAGTGCTTCAAGTCCGGCAGCAAACCGCCGACGTGAAGGCCGTCCGTCTCCGGTTCCGCGACGAAGAGCGAGCCAAACAATTTTCCTTCCGCGTGGGACAATTCGGCATTTTTTCGGCCTTCGGCGCGGGCGAATCGACGTTCAATATCTGCTCCAGCTCCGATTGGACCGATTTCATCGAGTTTTGCTTCCGCCGCACGGGCCGCGTGACGGATGCTCTGTGGAACATCGAAGAAGGCGACACCATCGGGTTCCGCGGCCCTTACGGCAACGGCTATCCGATGGAAAAGTGGAAGGGCAAAAACCTGATCTTCATCGCGGGCGGCATTGCCATGCCGCCGATCCGCTGCGCGATTTGGTACGCCCTGGAAAATCGCGACGACTTCGGCGACATTACGATCGTCTACGGTGCGCGAACGGTCGGCGATTTGGTCTTCGTCGATGAGTTGCGGCGCTGGGCCGAGTTCGACCGCGTGCGCGTGGTAAGCTGCGTCGATCCGGGCGGAGAGACGCCCGACTGGAAGGGCGAAATCGGTTTCGTGCCCTCGGTCGTCGAGAAAGCGAACATCTCGGCCGACAACGCCGTGGCCCTCGTGGTCGGTCCGCCGATCATGATCCAATTCACGCTGCCGGTGCTCGACAAAATGGGGCTGGCCGACAGCAACATCTACACCAGCTTGGAAAACCGCATGAAATGCGGCGTGGGCAAATGCGGCCGCTGTAACTGCGGTCCCGTCTACGTCTGCAAAGACGGTCCCGTCTTCACGCTGGAAGAGCTGAAAAAAATGCCGAAGGATTATTGACGTTCGGCATCCACTCAGCTAACTCAACTAGCCGGCAATATCGCCTGCCCCCACCACCCCCTCGATTAACGCAGGGCGTTGCCTTCGCTGGCGGTACGTGCTAAAATTAGAAAGAGATCGTGAAGGCAAAACCGAGGGGGAAAACCAGCCCATGACGCCGACTACTCTAGAACAACGCGTCGAGCGATTGGAACGCATTGTGGATGGATTGCGCGAGAAAACCATCCATGAGCCTGGCTCGGACGATTGGCGAACGACCATTGGAGCTTTTTCCTCCGATCTTCAAGTCCATGAAATTCTCGACGAAGCCGCACTTATAAGAGAAAATGAGCGACGGCAATTCGTTCCATGATTATTCTCGATACGGACCATATCTCGCTGCTACAACACCCGGACAGCCCGGAAGGTCAACGGCTTATTGAACGTCTAACTGCGTCGCCGGAACAGGATATCGTCACGACGGTCATTACTGTTGAAGAGCAGATGCGAGGTTGGCTCCAGGTAATTGCACGATATCGAGATCTTCAGCAACAAGCAACCTATTATGACAAATTAATCGAATTTGTTCGTTTTTTCAGCCGTTGGAGAATTTTACCGCTCCAGGAAACCGCGGTCCAAATGTTTCGGGATCTACAGCAGGCCCGGGTGCGCATCGCCACAACAGATCTGAAAATCGCCGCAATAACATTGGCTTACCGAGCAACTCTCCTTTCCCGAAATGCACGTGATTTCAAACAGGTGCCGGAACTCCAAGTCGAAGACTGGACGACGCCCTGAAGCATCCTCTTTTTGTAACAGAGACACGGAAATCATGTCCACACCCGACTTAAAACAGCTTGCTTCGCAACTTCTGGCCGGTCAGCTTTCGCTCGACGAGTTCGTACATCGCGCCGAAGGGCCGAAAACCGCCGACGTGGGTGAGGCCCGGGTCGATCTCGACCGCCATCGCCGTTGCGGATTCCCCGAAGTGGTTTTCGCGGAGGGGAAAACAGTGGCCGCGATGGAAAAAATCTTCGCCGCCCTTTTGCATCATGGGGCCGAGGTGCTGGCCACGCGGATGGCGCCTGACAAGGCCACCGAGTTGCTGCAAAAGTTCCCAACAGCCAGTTACAACGAGGTCGGCCGCACGTTTCGCATTCACGCCGAGAATCGTTGTGCAAAAAGTGAAGAATCGGAGGAAGACCACGGCCGCGTGGCTATCGTAACAGCCGGCACGAGTGACTTGCCCGTGGCCGAGGAGGCCCGCGAAACGGCACTTTGGGCCGGCGCTCAGGTCGATCTGATTCAAGACGTGGGCGTGGCCGGACCGCATCGCCTGGCGGCAAATCTGCCGCTATTGCAGAAGGCCGACGCGGTCATTGTCGTGGCAGGCATGGAAGGCGCGTTGCCCAGCGTCGTCGGAGGGCATGTCGCGTGCCCCGTGATCGCCGTGCCTACAAGCGTCGGCTATGGCGCCAGCTTCGGCGGCGTTGCGGCACTGTTGGGAATGCTCAATAGTTGCGCGTCGAACGTCACGGTGGTCAACATCGACGCCGGTTTCAAGGGCGGATACCTTGCCGGCCTTATTGCTAAAAATGTCGCGAATGCAAGGAAGCAAAAATAGGGAGGTTTCGCAATGAATTCTTCCAACATTGAATTGCCTTGGCTGCCGCCGCGAAAGCCGGATGCGCATAAAGGCGATTTCGGCACCGCTTTGATCGTCGGTGGATCGCGCGGCATGGCCGGGGCGCCGGCCTTGGCGGGCATGGCTGCCTTGCGCGGTGGCGCGGGGTTGGTGCGAGTGGCCGTGCCCGACAGGATTCTCGATACGGTTGCCGGCTTCGAGCCTTCCTACATGACGATTCCGCTCTCCTGCAATGCGGCAGGGCAAATCGCGGCGGCGGCCTTCGAGCAAATTTCTGAAGCTGCCGAAAAAGCCACCGTGATTGCCTGCGGACCGGGACTTGGCCGTTCTTCCGACTTAGACCACCTTGTCGTCCGGCTTTACGAAGAGATTTCAAAGCCGATGTTGTTCGATGCCGACGCTCTGAATGCGTTGGCTGTCAAGCCTGAGGTGCTTTCCCAACCGGGCGGACCGCGCATTCTTACGCCGCATCCCGGCGAGTTTGCACGACTTATCGGCAAGAAACTCGACGGTGATGTGCGAAACGATGCCGCCCTACAATTGGCTGCCCGATGCGGCATCGTTGTCGTGCTCAAGGGGCACAAAACGCTCGTGACCGACGGCCAACGTCGAACGCTCAACTCGACGGGCAACCCCGGCATGGCCACCGGCGGCTCGGGCGACGTGCTAACGGGGCTTGTTACCTCGCTTTGGTGCCAGCGGCTCGAACCGTTCGACGCCGCTCGACTTGGCGTGTATCTGCATGGCCTGGCCGGCGACATTGCCGCGGAAGAGATCGGCCAGGTTTCGCTGATTGCCGGCGATTTGATCCAGTATTTACCTGAGGCATTTTTATCTAGGTCTGCACAATAGCGAAAGCGGCGACGGGAGTAGACCGTCACCGATTGTGTGTTTGTGGGATTGCACGGTTTTCGATTTTCCACGGTTGATACAAAATATGCTGCGACAACCCACGCTTGAAACTCAGCGATTGCTGCTGAGGCCTTTTCAGACGGCCGACGCCGACGACGTGCGACGTTTGGCGGGCGATCGGGCCGTGGCCGACACGACGCTCAACATTCCTTATCCTTATGAAGACGGCATGGCCGAAAAATGGATCTCGAACCATCGTGATTGGTTCGAATTCCGCGAACAGGCCATTTTCGCGGTCACCTTGCGAGCCGAGAACACGTTGATTGGCGCCATCGGCCTACGGCTTCATCCGCACGACGATCGCGCCGAGTTGGGCTACTGGATCGGCAAGCCGTATTGGGGCCAAGGTTTTGCAACTGAGGCAGGTCGCGCCATCGTGGATTTCGGCTTTGAACAATTGGGGTTGAACCGCATCTACGCCCACCATTTTTCGCGGAATCCGGCCTCCGGCCGCGTCATGCAGAAGCTGGGCATGATTCACGAAGGCCGCCTGCGCCAACACGTGCGCAAGTGGGACGCCTTCGAGGATTTGGAACTCTACGCGATTCTCAAAGCGGATCGCTAGCGTCGTTTTCAAGGGCATTTACCACTTGAAATTCCCTGTCATTGCAATTGACCTTGGCAGCCGTTTCATGCTCTGTTGCCGCACGACAGCGTATCCGAGCATGTGATTCTCGGAACAAGGGATGATCCATCCATCCGGCACGCGAGCGCCAGCCTGTGCCTGTGCCGCGATAGTCGGAACCACCCAATAGCGATAGTTCAAAGCGCTGGGCTAAGGTGATCAGGTCTTGAATGTGTTCTTCCGCGTTCGGCTCATCGGGTTCGATGCCCGCGGTATCGAGCGCGCCGATTCCCCACGAGATCAGCGAGGGCAGCGATTCGCTAAGAGCCGGCTCGCGGAGCTGCGCGGTAAATGCCGGCGTCATTCTCAGACGTGCGAGAGTTCCAACCAAATCCTGATAGCTTGGCAAGTTCGCCGCAAACGGCACATAACCCGGCCCGCCTGGATTGAGCATCGCGCGCACATCCCGGGCATGGCAACCCAATGTCGCCGCATCGGCATCGGGCCATTTCGCCATCGCCGCGCCGAGTGCAATCGCGCGGTCGGTTATATTGCCTTCCGCCGTCATCAATTCCGACAACATAAGCGGCGGCATAATGCCAAGATGCCGGTTGAGACCCTCCAATTGTCTTCGGGCACGCACCCGTTTGGCCCGTTGAAACCGATGCACCAGCTTCGCAAGCTCTTCGCAAGGCCGAATGCCCAAGCCGACGACCCAGGCCGCCTCGCCTTGTCCCCAGGCGCGGGCCATGCTCTCGCTAAATCGCCGTGATGCGTCGTCGGTCGATGCAATTGGAGCCTTGAATTCAACGCCCAACATCCATTGCATCGGTTCGTCCATGCCGCGATTCACAATCGCCACGGCCCGGCGTGCTTCCTCGCAATGCACCAACGATTCGTGTTCGATGATCGAAATCGACGCGGCGCGGGCCTCGTGGGCTGCCCAAACCATGTGCGAAACCGAGTAAACGCCCGGGGCCACGGAGCCGTAGGATACCGATGTGTGGATATGATCGTAACTCGGCAGCACAGGGCCCGCCTGGGCCTTGGGATCGAGCATCCCATGCTGCTCCAAAATGCGAAGCCGCTCCAGCGCAGCCAGCCGCACGTGTGGAATGCAAGAGTCCAATTGTCGTATCAAATCCATCGTTGCCCGCTATTCACCGGAGATTACTTCGCTACTGTTTTTCAGGAAAGCATTGTCGTAACAGCCGGAATCTGTAAATGTTGTAATAGCCGGGAGCTAACAGCTCCCGGAGAGGATTCAAGATTTAGGCACATTCCGGGAGCTGATTAGCTCCCGGCTATTTCTTTAATGACATATGTCCGCTGTTAGCTCCCGGCTATTTTTCTATGACGCTTACTGATTGGCGATGAACGGCATTAAGCGCGCACCACGTCGTAGCCGAGATATTTTTCCAAGGCCTCGGTGAGCGGCTCGCATACCGTGCCGTTTGCGACGGCCACATGATGGCGAAAACCTTCGCGGCCGATCATCAGCAGCACGTCTTGCAGATTCGGGATCTTCGCAACGCCGGCAACGCCGAAAAATTCGCGTGGAATCGCGTCGGACGTGAATTCGCCTTCGCCCACGTACATCCGCAGTCGTCCTTCTTCCGACATGAGATTGCCGAAGGTCATCACAGAGGGCGCGATGCGGCCCACATAGCAACCGAACGAGCAGCCTTGCCCCACGGCATTGGCCAGAATGGCATGGTCTTCGATATGTCCTTTTTCGAGCATCATCGAGCGCGGCACGGGGCCGCAGTGGAACAGGATGCACTTCTCAGGATCGTCGCCGTAGTTGTTGTTCCAATCGAGGCAGGCAGCCGAACTGCCGGCCGCAAGCGAAATGGCTCTCATCGAAACGGCGCTGCCGACGTCGGCTTCGCAAGCCATCGAAAAACCGCGCTCGTTCCAATCGGAAAGCAGCACGCACGGCGAGATGTGCAACTGCTGTTGCAGTTCCAGCCAGCAGCGAATCGCGGCGCAATCGAGGTTGTCTTTCTCGATAATTTCTTCAAGCACGACGCCGAGCTTGCAAAGATTGACGAACGATTCTTCGGGTACGCCGGTCCAGTCGGAATAATCTTTCAGAAGAACCGCTTTATCCTTGTAGCGGTTCGAAGTCGTATCGGCCGATTTGACCAACTGGAGGATAGTGGCCAGATCGTACGTTTCGACCGTGACGCCCTTGCGTTCGAGCGTTAGTTCGTCGATGCGAACCGTCTTGAACGCCGATGTTCTCGCGCCGAACATGCCGACGCGTAAATTCTTCATGCCCGCCACCGTGCGGCAAAGGCGGTCGAAATAGTCGATGTTCTCGGCGAACGTCCGGCCGGCGGGATCGACCACGTGCGGCTTCAAGGCGGTGAACGTAATGCCTTGTTGGCGGAAAACGTCCATGATCGAAATTTTTCCGCAAAAAGCGTCTCGGCGCAGTTGCGGCGAGAGCTTTGCCATCTCATCGGGATAGGCGTGGACCAAAATCGGCGTTTGAGCGTTTCGCAAGGCTTCGGCCGCGCCGTTTTCATCGCCGAAGTTCGGCAAACAAAGAATTACTCCGTCAAACTTGCCGCGATTGGCCTCTAAAAACGCCGCGTAGCGACGGCCTTCCTGGATGGTTTCCACCGCGCCGAAGCGGGTCTCGCCCTCGTCCATCATGATCGTATCATGTCCCAAGGCCGTGAGCGTTTCCTGCATCTGACGCCGCGCCGCCGTCATGAGCGACGAGGGGAAAAATCCGCGATTGCCGAAAAATAGCGCGAAGCGGGAAGGTTTATTTTTCACGAGAATCATTCCTTTATATAGTTTTTGTTTTTAAAAGCGACACTCGGACCAGCTAGGCGTCGTTCGATGTCTTCCAACGAGCCGCCCTTGGTCTCCGGCATGATCTTCCAAGCAAAAACGAATTGCAAAACCATCATCAATCCGAAAAATCCAAAAGCCCAGGCCCCGGAAATCTCGGCAACCATCGGAAAAGTCCATGATACCAACGCGGCCGTGAACCAATGTGTGAAACTGCCCAAGGCTTGCCCCTTGGCGCGCACGGTGTTGGGAAATATCTCGGAGATGAACACCCAGATGACCGCCCCTTGCGAAAAAGCAAAGAAGGCGATGAAGCCGATCAAACCGGCCAACACCAACAAGCCGCCGTCTTGTCCGTCGCTCTGCGAAAACGCCTGAGCCACGATTCCCAAGCACGCCGCCGTGCCGACCGACCCGATCAGAATCAAAATCCGGCGTCCGAAGCGGTCGATCACGAACATGGCCGCTATGGTGAACGCCAGTAAAACGCCGCCGATGACGATGGATTGCAGCAAGGCCGAATCTTGGCCCGCGCCGGCCATGCTGAAAATCTTCGGCGCGTAATACATCACGGCATTGATGCCCGACAACTGATTGAACATCGCCACGGCCACGGCCAGCATAATTGGCCGCATGTGGCGTGCCTGAAACAGCCGAGCGTGGTCCAGTCCCGACGCATCGTGAATCGAATCCCCAATGGCCTTCAAGGCCCCTTCCACATCCGGTTCGCCCAACCTTGTAAGGACCGATTCCGCCTCTTCCAGCCGGCCCTCGCGAACCAGCCATCGAGGGCTTTCCAGGATGCGGAAAATCAGGAAGAAAAACATGGCCGACGGCACCGCCACGATCCCGAGCATCCAACGCCACGCCACGTCGAACGAGACACAATGCGCTACGAAGTAGTTCGAGATGAAAGACAACAGGATGCCGATCACGACGTTGAGTTGGCTGACGGCCACCAATCGGCCTCGCCACTGCGAAGGCGAGATTTCGGCAATATACATCGGCGCAACGACCGAAGCTCCGCCGATGGCCAAACCGCCGATAAATCGCGAGACCACGAGAAACGACCAGGAAGGAGCGATCGCACAACCCACGGCCGAGACGAAATAGAACACCGCTAGGATGAATAACGACTTTTTGCGACCATAAACATCCGCCGGTCGGCCGATGGCCAGCGATCCGACCACCGTGCCGATCAAAGCGACGGCCACGGTAAAGCCCAACCAGAATGAATCGAGGCCAAAGGCCGCTTTCAAAGCGTCGGTCGTGCCCGAGATCACTGCCGTATCGAATCCGAACAACAATCCGCCGAGGGCCGCGACCACTGCCCCATGAATGACGGCCCCGCGTCCGTTCTTCCGATCCGAGACGCCGGGATGAATGCTAATATCATGCATGAATAAATCTCTGGAGGCGCCGCGCCCTTAATCCTTTCTCCATGTTATCCATGGTTTGGATATTGATCTGGTTCCCAAGCCGGAACTTGGGAACCAGAATATCCGCGGATCTCGAGCAAAGGCTTACTTGGTTTTCAGTCGAATTACCGTTACCGAATTGGCCGGGAACGTATGGCGGAAATGTTGCGAAACATTGTCGAGCGTTTGACGCACCGGAGCGACTTTCGTCGGCGTCTCCAATGTGTTTTCATCCGTGCCCTTGGCCGAAGTCAGCATTTCGGTCGTGGCCGTCGGCTCGACGCTTTGCACGCCGAGGAGTTCGATTGCGACCTCTTGGGCCTTGTACGAGGAATTGACGGCCTTCAAAATCACCTCACCCGAGGCGTTCACGCGACTGGCCACCACATGCAGCGTCGCCGGCTGTACCAGTGAAACGTCGTGGATCAACTTGCCGTCGAGAAGACACCGCACCTTGGAATTTTGCACTTCGATCCGAATGTCATACCAGCGGCCGGTTTCGATGGAAGCGGGTACGCAACCGCCGGCGAATGCTTTTTTGCCGGCCACGCAATGTTCGATGCCATGCTGTTTGTTGCCCCAACCGCCGAGGTTCCACCATGCCCAATCGTTCTCGCCTTGCACGCGGAACATTATGAGGAATCCCTCATTGCCGCTCAGTTTGCGAGCCTTCAGACTTAACACATAGTTGGTTTGTTGCAGAGTGTCGGCCAAGAGCCGGCAATCGTTTTCACCCGTGGTTTGTCGCAGCAGACCGTCCTTAACCGCCCATTGACCGCGCAGAGGCTTCCAACCTTGCATTCCTTTCGTGAAATCCGAGGCAAGTAGGACTTTATCGTCGGCCGTCACTTTCACATCTTTGAACTCCGCCTGGGTTTGCCATGTGCTGAGCCCGATCGTGCCGGGTTTTGGCTGTGCTACATTCTCGGGCGACAACACCACGGTCGTCGGCAAGACGACGTCGCCGCGGTTTTCACTGAACATTTTTTGCACATAATAGGAAGGCAGTCCGTAAACCCGCGAGCTGTCGTAGTTGATCAGGTCGGGATTCCAGGCCTTGTTGTGGACATTGGCGAACAGCGGAGCATAGGACGACATTGTCACGATGTCCGAGTTCCGCTCCATGCCGGTCATGAAGGCCGCCTCGCCGATCGCACCGCGCAAACTGCCTAGCCCGCAATCGGCCGTGACGGCATACTCGCCCACGTAAATCTTCGGTCCCTTGCGGTCGTAGGTGTCGTATTTATTGGCGACCGACAAGAAGAAATCGGGCGAGTTGTAGTAGTGCTCGTCAATCACATCGGCCGGCCGCTTCTGGATCGGTCCGTCGGCGATCAGAACCATTTCGGGGTACTTCGCCTTGATCGCATCGTAGAACAAGGGATATCGTTCCTGATAGGCGGCGTCTTGTATATTGTTCTCGTTGCCGATTTCGATGTATTTGAGATTATAAGGGGCAGGATGGCCTGCTTTCGCGCGGAGCGAACCCCATTTGCTGTCCGCGGGACCGTTGGCGTACTCGATGGCGTCCAGCGCATCTTGCACCCACTCGCCCATCTTGTCCATCGGCACGTTTTCTTTGTGCGAAATGCCGCAATTGATGACAAAGAGCGGTTCGGCGCCCAGGTCCTCGCACCATTGCAGATATTCATGGAAGCCCAATCCGTTGGTGGAAAAATAGCCCCAAAGACACCATTGCGTGCGTCGTTCCGAAAGGTCGCCGATCGTGGTCTTCCATCGTAATGCATGTTCCAGTTTATCGCCTTCGACCCAGCAACCGCCGGGAAACCGCACGAACGAAGGCTTCAAGCTCGCAACCATTTCGGCCAGATCAAGGCGGAACCCGTTCGAGCGGTTTTTCCACGTGGCCTTGGGGAACAACGAAACCATATCGAGCCAGACCGCGCCGGGCTTCGTTGTGGAAACCACGAGCCGTGCTTTCGGATCGGTCCCAGCGGCCGTCAACGACAATGTAAACGTTTTCCAAGCATCGGTCAGGCCTTCGACCTGTGCTTGTGCATAAATCTTCTTTCCGTCGGCGTTTTCCAGGGTTATGGTCAAAGGACCGGTAAAACCGTTGCCTGCCCGCGCAGACAACGACAGTTGATAAACCGCGTCTTTTTGCAGGGCGATGCCGTGATAGCCGCCGTTGACGACGCTCACGCGCCCCTGGCCGCCCTGCGCGACGGTCAAGCGTAGCGAGCGGCGATTCTTTTCGCTCATCGGGCGATCTGTATCGATGCTGATTTCTCCCTTGGCCGAGCCGCCTTGTATGAGCCACCAATGTTCCGGCTTCTCGGTATCTTCGAACGAACGATTGCGAACCAGTTCGGCATATAGCCCGCCGTCGCCGGCCATGTTGACTTCCTCGAAGAAGATGCCGTACAGCGTAGGGCTGATCTTCGGGCCCGGCTTATCCGCCTGAATCGTCAGTTTGGCCGATTGAGCCATGAGCTGGCTTGCCGCGAGAAACAACGCCGTGCTCGACAAAATCAATGACAATCGAAGGAATCGCATTATTTACTCCTAATACCCTGGTGCATCGAAAAAACAATCTCATCCGACGCTATGACTATAGTTTTTTGCATCCGCAACAGCAACACAATATTGCGCAAAACAATGTCGATTATGCGCATTCCTCCAAAGGACATAACAGGATCCGTAAAGTAACAACGAATATGCTCCGTGGGCACGTCGATCAAAAGGCACTGCTGTCGATCGGCGTTTGGTCCTTGCGGTTGGCAAGGCAGGCGTGAATCGTAGCACTAATGTTATAGCTGATCGTGCGGATCGAACCGTCGCACAGCGCCATATTGAAACCCGAGGCATGGGCGCTGCCGAAGGAATTCCGTTCAAATACGCCTGCTTGATCCGCAAAAGGAAGATACGAGCCCCAGCGGCAGAGATCCAGGTCGTCGGCCGCTAGCACGGGCCCATCGTCTCCGTAATCAGTTCCATCGAGGTAGGTATCGGCCGGCACGTACTTTTCGCCGACCAAATAGGTATTGCTTGTGCCGTCTCGAATCTCTGCCATTTTCACTTGGCTGCGTTGATGGCAAATCCCGTTCGACAAAGTCATATCCGTGAAGCTCGTATCCGTCCAACTGGTCGGCCCGTTGCCCCACATGACCACGACATCGCCCGCGTTGACGGCGTAATCGCCGCGAAACCAGCCGCCGCTTGTCGGCGCGTCGCAATTCACCATGCTCAAACCGGTCGCGAATATCTTATAGGGAATCGACGTTGTCGCGGGGCGTCGCGTCGGGCAGTTGAAGGCGGTAATCGGCGTTTGGCACATGGTCGTGGCCGCCGCCATGCGCGTCGGCGAAGTGCTCGCCGATTTGCTCGACTGCATATCGTGCAATGCTTGTTGTTCCATGTAGGGAAGGATGTTGTAGAAAAAACCGCCCGGCTGCTTGGGCCCGAAACCATAGTCGGGATCGCCGGCCCAGGTGTATCCCCAGCCGCCGCTCGGCAGCCAACCCATTGCCTGTTCATGGTTCAAGGCCGCAAGCCCCATTTGTTTGAGGTTATTGCTGCATTGCAGACGGCGCGCTGTCTCTCGCGCCGATTGCACTGCAGGCAACAAGAGCGAAATCAAGATGCCGATGATCGTAATCACCACCAAAAGCTCGACGAGGGTAAAAGCAAATTTCGGATGGTGGATCGCGGATGGTGGATTTTTACGCATGACATCACCTTGCATTAAATGGGATAATCATGGCTGACGGATGGCGATGCAGCTTATCCGCTACATCCACCATCCGCCATCCAATATCCTAAATACTTACCGTCGCTTCCGCCAAGCGTATGCCAACAGTCCGACCAGGCCTGTTACAAGCACCACAATCGCCGAAGGCTCTGGTACTGCCACGCCGTATTTCTCGCCAAGATAGCTGTTTACTTGACCAATCTGGGTTGCGTTCAACACACTGTTGTAGACGATGATTTCGGCAATGTCGCCGTTCCAATATTCTCCCCCACCGGCGCCGCTGGCGCCGACATACGTCCCGCCGGAATACGCAATCGGATTGCCGGCTGCTTCACCGGCTGCTCCGGTAGCCTTTCCATTCAAATACCATGACCAGGTAGTCTCATCCGTGCTGGAGACGGTATAGGCATGGATATTCGTGTTGGCGTTGACCGAATCGGCCTTGCCGTAGGTGCTCCATTCATTGGGCGCCCAGGCCCAGAAAGAATTATTGGGGTTAACGCCAGTACCTACATAGAGACCCAATGCCATGCTACTCACCCCGCCGCCGAAATACGCCTGGTTTCCCGAGGGCGAATCCGCCTTGGCCACGGCGAAGATCGTGTAGCCGAACGCCGGGTTAAACGCACTGTTGTACAACGATTGCGAACCGTCGAAATGCACCGTCGCCTGGTTGTTGAAGTTGGCGTTCGAGGCGTCGTAGGTCGCGGTGCCAGCGTAGTTATTGCTGTTCCCAGAACCATCATTCCACGCGGTAACCGCGCCGCCGTCACTGATGCCGGTAATTGCTCCGGCGTCCAACCATAGCGATGCCCCCGATACCGGCAACGAACCGGCCCATGCCTGGCCGCAGAAAGCGACCGTCCCGAGAACCATGGCGAATGCACTGCGAAAAGCAAAGTGTCTCATGTCCAGAACTCCTGAAAAAGGGGAAAAAAGAAAAAAACTGTTATTCATCATTGCACGTACTAATTCGATTTCATGGGCTGTTCTTCCCGCGGTTTCGTCGGATTGGTCCGCACCGCATCCGTTGTCGCCTTCTTATCCGACCAAGCGGTGTCGATGGCGTATTTACCAGCGAGATAGTTGCCCAGTTTTTGCAACTCGATTTCCGTTAAAACGCGGTCGAATAGCATCAACTCGGCGATATCCCCCTGCCAAGGCTCCACACCGAAGCTCGACGCGCCGATGTAGATGTTTTCCTCGAATTGCAGCGGCTTTCCGGTGTCCAGTCCCACGCGGCCTGTTGCTTTGCCGTTCAAGTACCATGTCCAATGGTGCGGCGTCAGATCGGCCACGACATAAGCATGAACGTTCCATGACGTGTTCAACGAATCGGCCTGCCCATAGGTATCCATTTCGCCGGGCGCCCAGGCCCAGAACGAATTTTTAGGCTCATAAGCCACTCTGCCCAAACCGAATGCCATCCGCGCTCCGCCGCCGCCCAGATAGCCGCGGTTCACTGGCTCGGACTCCGCGTCGGCGTTTCTCACGACGCTCAACAGTGTGAACGGCGTTTGCAGCGTCTGAACGCCCGGCTTCCGCGAATCCACATCGAGAACGCCGCGCATCCACTCACGCCCCTTGAACCGAACGACCGGCATGTTGTTCAGGCCGGAACTAGAACCCGCTACATAAATGGGAATCTCCGGCGAAGCATGATACATGTTGTTACAATGCGTGCTGCTGTCGTTCCAATAACCCATCGGCATCCCATCGGCAAAACCACGAATCGCATCGGCTTTCAGCCATAGTACGAGATGATCGTCGGCCACCGCATTGTTCCGCAACGGCATCGACGCACGAGACACCGGAGGCAAACCGCGAACGAATTGCTTGCATAACTCCGCCGGAGCCGCTTTGACCTGAACTGCCTCCGAGGTGGCGTCCAGATGGGACGTTTGACCCGCCAATAACACTTTCGCATTCCGAGCAGCGCCGCTTGTATTGTGTATGGCTACCGACACTTTCCCCTGAAGCACCACGACGTCCTCCTGACGATCGGGCCGCACTTCGATGCCGAACTCCGTGCCCAGATCAGTCACTACGGCCGATGGCGTTCGCACGGTAAAGGAGGGATTAGGGATTGGGGATTGGGGATTAGTGTCTGGTCCC